>JANQLR010000304.1 GCA_028280525.1 Longimicrobiales bacterium | reverse complement strand
CTAAGACCGCTTGGCCTCGATCCGCTCCGCGACGATCTGCTCCGGACGGTCGCCGGGTGCGCCCTCCTCTCCGGCGCGATGTTCGCGGCGGGAGGAGCGCTGCTGCTGCGTCCGGGTGTGGCGGTCGCGAACGCGCTGCTGGCGGGCGCCGGTGTGATGGCGCTGCGTCGCCTCCGGCCGCGTCCCGGGGCGTGACCGTGCCGTACGTCCAGCGACCGGGGTCGGAGGCGGAGGCCGAGGGCTCCGTCACTCCGGGCGAGGGGGCGCCCGCCGACGAAACGGCCTCGGCAGCGGGGATCCCCCTGGTGTGAGCAGGCCCTAGTCTTCCGGATCCCGGAAGAGCACCTCCCGGAACGCCACCTCCTCCGCCGCGAGCACGAAGAGCGTCGTCGGCAGACCCTCGGTCCGCTTCATGATCTCCTCGTAGTACGCCACGTAGTCGAAGCCCTCCGTCGGCTCCCGCAGCCCCATTAGCACCAGGTCGGCGTCGAACGACGCCTCGCGCAGGAGCTGGATGAAGGGGGTGTCTCCGGCGACGACCACCTCCGGCGTCACCCCGGTCCGGGTCGCATCGATCACCCGCTCCAGGTTGCGCCGCGCCCCCTCCGCCGCCCGATCGTGCGGCACGACCATCTTCAGGCGGACTTCGACCCCCCGCCACGGGAGGGACGTTCGAAGCAGGTAGGCGAGGATCATCATGAGCGACCCGTTCCCCTGAAGCCCGCCCCACCAGACGTCGATGCGACGGCGCTCGCCGAACCCGCGGCCATCCGCGTCGCGGACCACGACGACGTTCTTCTGGTGCTGGTGCAGCTCGTTCAGCGTGGCGCAGTACCGCTCTCGATCCTCCTCCGACTGCGAGGCGCCGAGGAGGACGGTGTTCGGGGAGAGGGAGCCGAGCCCGTACACCTCCACCAGCCGCGATGCCCCGGAGAAGCGATCGGGGGCCGCCGTGACCCGGGCGAGGCCCTGCACCCCGCGCTTCGCCATGTAGTCGCGGATGCTCGCCTCCATCGCTCGCCGCCGGTCCGCCGCCACGGTGTCCTCCGGTAGGACCGTCGCGACCGTCACGAGCCCGCGCGAGTGCGACATCGCATCGGCCAGCTCGACCAGGTGCCACCGGCGGCTCGGCGCGCCCGAGAGCACCAGGAAGTGCGGGCGCCAGTTGCGCGGGTCGTCCGCCTCGGGTCGAAGACGCAGGAGCCCGGTCCGCGCCAGCGCCATCCACAGCCCCTGACGCACGTCCCCCCACGTCGACTGAAGCCCCCGTCGCTCCAGCCAGAGGAAGACGCCGACCACGAATGCGGTCGCCACGATGGTCGCGGTGGTGTTGATCAGGAACATCACCGCGAGGCACCCGAGTGCCCCCAGCATCGAGAGGATCCAGTGCACCCGGAAGCGCGGTCGGAAGGAGGGGCTCCCGAGGAATCCCTCGACCCCCGCCGCGACGTTGAGCACGCCGTAGGTGGTGAGGAAGAACATCGTCAGCACCGGGGCGATCAGGTCGAGGTCGCCGATCCACACCGCCACGAGAACGAGCGCCAGCGTCACGATCGTCCCGACCCTCGGCGTGTCCTCCGGCCCGGAACCCTTCCCGAGAGGGCGGAGCGCATTCGGGAGGACTCCGTCGCGTGCGAGCGCCTGCAGCACGCGCGGTGCACCGAGGATCGACCCGACGGCGGAGGAGAGCGTCGCCCCCCACACGCCCAGGAGGATCGCGTCGCCCCAGAAGGCCATTCGGCGCATCACCAGCGGATCCGCCACCAGAGTCTCCGCACTCGCGAGCCGCACGAGGATCAGCGGCACGATCATGTAGACCGCGTACCCGACGCCGACCGCGGCGAAGGTCCCCCCGGGGATGCTCTTCCCGGGATTCTCGAGATCCCCGGACATGTTCACCCCCGCCATGATCCCGGTCACCGCGGGGAAGAAGACGGCGAAGACGACCCAGAAACTCTCCCCGTTCTGCACGGCGCTCCCGCCCAGGCCCATCGGCGCCGGGTCGACGGGGGAGCCGAAGAGGAGCGAGAGGAGGGAGAGGGCGATCGCCGCCATGATCACGTACTGCGCCCGGATCGCGGCCCGCGCGGAGACGAGGGCGAGCGCGGTCACCGCGACGGTGGTAACCAGGCCGACGGCGCGCGCGTCGAGGGTGGGGAAGACCCCCACGACCGACTCGGCGAACCCGACCGTGTACAGCGCCACGGAGAGACCCTGCGCGATGTACAGCGGGATCCCGATCGCCCCGCCCGTCTCCAGCCCGAGCGAGCGGGAGATCATGTAGTACGCCCCACCGGTGCGAACCCGCTGATCGGTCGAGATCGCCGCGACGGAGAGCGCCGTCAGGAAGGTGATTCCGGTCGAGATCGTGACGATCAGGAGGGTGCCGAGCAGCCCCACATTCCCCACGACCCACCCGAATCGCAGGTACATGATGACGCCGAGGATCGTGAGGATCGACGGCGTGAAGACCCCGGCGAAGGTGCCGAGGCCGCCCGGAGTGGCCGGGTTGACCGGGGAGGGTGGGGGAGACCCTCCCCTCGGGGATGTCGAGGCGCGTGACGTCGCCAACGGCGACTCCGTTCAGCGAGGACCGGGACGCGCCCAAACGATCAGGGCGTACAGTTCCCGGCAACCTCCGGTCGATTCGTCCGCGAAAGGAAACGGATCCCCCCCGTCCCTTCCAGCGAGAAGCCGTTCCCGCTTCCCGCACTTCCGGCCGCGCTACCTGCCCCTCCCCCGCCGCCGCTACCTTTCCTGTGCGCGCGAGTGAGGGTCGCCGGTGGGTTCGCCCACGGGAGGAAAGTCCGAGCTCCGCAGGGCAGGGTGCCGGCTAACGGCCGGGCGTCGCGAGGCGACGGAAAGTGCAGCAGAGAGCAGACCGCCGATGGCGGGGTTCGCCCCGCACAGGCAAGGGTGAAAGGGTGCGGTAAGAGCGCACCGGACCGCCGGTAACGGTCGGTCGCACGGCAAACCCCACCCGGAGCAAGACCAAATAGGGGACGAGGAGTGGCCCGCTCCATTCGAGTCCCGGGTAGGTTGCTCGAGCCCGTCGGCAACGGCGGGCCTAGAGGAATGGCCCTCCTCCGCCCTCGGGCGGAGACAGAACTCGGCTTATTCGTGCGCCTCGAACGCGGCGTCTCCGGGAGACCGGGGGCGCCGCGACCTTTTCGGGGCTCGGAGTACGGCGGCCGCTCGCCGCACCCTTGACCGCACCCCCCGATCCGACAGATTCAACAGCTCAGTCTGCGCCAGTAGCTCAGCTGGATAGAGCGTCGCCCTCCGGAGGCGAAGGCCAGAGGTTCGAATCCTCTCTGGCGCACTGCACGAAGCCCCCGCCCGCACTCCGCGGCGCGGGGGCTTCGTCGTTTCACCACCCCTGGAAACCTTTCGCGATCGAAACGCGTCTACTAACTAGACGCGGTCTGGATTCGAGACACGACTGGAGAGGGACGGATGGCACCGAGACGATCGATCGGGGAGTTCGAGCAACTCGTGCTCCTCGCGATTCTCGCGCGAGGGAATGCCTGTTCGGCGATCGAGCTGGCGGCGGAGCTGGAGGAACGGGCGGGACGCTCGGTCTCGCGGGGCGCGCTCTACGGCACGATCGAGAGGCTGGAGGGGAAGGGGCTCCTGACCTGGTCGATCGACGAGGGCGACATCGCCCGGTCGGGCCACCCCCGTCGGCACTTCACCCTCACCCCGGAGGGGATCACGGTCCTTCGCGACAAGCGCGCGGAGCTGACCTCGTTCTGGGAAGCGGCCGGCGCGTGGCTGGGTCGGTGAGTCGACCCCCGCGCCTCGGGAGCTGGCTGCTCGCCCGAACGCTCGGGCCCACCCGGGCGGATCGGAGCATCCTCGGCGACCTGATCGAGGAGTACCGGCTTCGTCGTGATCGGGACGGAGAAGGATCGGCCTCGCGCTGGTTCCAGCGGCAGGCACTCGGCGTTGCACTCCGACGCGGCGTCGGAGCGGGACTACGGATCATGGGAATGACGGGAGGGGACGGGATGAAGCAGGATTGGCTGTTCGCACTGCGCTCGCTTCGGGCGCACGCATCGGGACACGCACTCGTGGTGCTGGTGATCGCCGTGGGGATCGCCGGGTCCGCACTCGCCTTCGGAATGCTCCACGAAGGGCTGATCCGGGCGTTGCCCTACGAGCGCCCCGACGAGCTCTACCTCTTCGAGCACGTGAATGCGGAGTCGCCCGTCACCCGGGTTTCGCCGCTCGATGCCGAGGATCTGCGAGGCGCGCTCGACTGGGAGCAGCGCTTCACGACCTGGGCCTTCGAACCGAGGAACTCGATCGCCACCGTGGGGACGGAAGAGGGTCCGAAGCCGGCGACCATCGCCTACGTGGACGGCGCCTTCTTCGGCGTCGCGGGGGTGCAGGCCGCCCTCGGACGGGGACTCGGTTGGGCGGACGACGAGCCGGGGCAGGACGCCGTCGTGGTGCTGAGCCACCGGGTGTGGACCCGGATCTTCGGCGCCGATCCCTCGGTCGTGGGACGGACCGTGCGGGTGGACGGCGTCGCCAACGAAGTGGTGGGCGTCATGCCGCCGGACTTCCACCTGCCCACCCCCGAGGTCGACCTCTTCGTGCCGGGGTCCCGCATGACGGAGGACATGGTCCCGAACCTCCGGCAGGTCCGCTATCGACGGGCGATGCTGCGGGTCCCGACCGCGACGTCGCTCGACCGCGAAGTGGAGGAGATCGAGTCCACCCTCCTCGCGATGGAGGAGCGCTATCCGGACACGAACGAGGGATGGACCGGGGCGCGCCTGGTTCCGCTTCGAGACGAGCTCGTGGCGGGGTACCGCGACGGCGTGGTCTTCCTGACCGTGGTGACGCTCCTCCTCCTTCTCGTGGTCGCGTCGGCGGTCGGCGCGCTGCAGACGGCCCGAACCTCCGGCCGCGGGCGTGAACTCGCCGTCCGGATGTCGCTCGGTGCCGACCGGGTGCGGGTTGCCCGGCAGCTCGTCTTCGAGAGCATGACGCTGGCAGGGATCGGCGGAATCCTCGGGTTCGGCCTGGCCGTGCTCCTCGGCCCGCTCGCGAGCGACTTCGCCAGTGAGACGATGGGGCTCAGCGCGGACGTGCGACCGGATCTGGTCGTGGCCGGCTTCACCGCGGCGGTCTCCGTCGTCACCGGGGCGCTCTTCGGGTTGATGCCCGCGCTCGGGGTGCTCCGCGCCCCTCCCGGCGCCTTCCTCGGCGGAGCCCGTTCGGGGGCGGGCGGCTTCCGGCGAGGGCTGGGGCTCCTGGTCGTTGCGGAGACCTCGCTCGCGATGGTGTTGCTGGTCGGGACCGGCCTGATGCTTCGCAGCGTCCAGTCCCTCCTGAACGTCGACCCCGGCTTCGAGTCGGAGGACGTCTGGACCGTACGCTACCGACTCCCGATGGAGGGCGACTTCGCACAGCTCGCATCGGATCGCGACCGCGTTCTGGCCATCGCGCGAGAGGTCCCCGGAGTGAGCGCGGTCGGCGGTTCGAAGACGGGTCTGCTCGAGGGCGGTGGTGAGCCGTACCGGTTCTCCGTCGGGACCGCGGGCGGCGCTCCGGTCGAGGTCACGCCCGACGCCGGGACGCTCCTGGTCCTGCCCGGCTTCTTCGAGGCGCTCGGGGTGGACTTCGTGTCGGGTCGCGCCTTCACGGCGGCGGACCCGCGGTCCACCGTCGTCGTGAATCGCGCCTTCGCGGAGCGCCACTGGCCGGGCGGGGATGCGGTGGGTCGCTCCCTCGGGATGGGGTCGACGCGGTTCACGATCACGGGGGTGGTCGAGTCGCTTCGCGACATGGGCCTGCGCAACGGAGAGGCCAGCGCCGTCTACGCCAATGCGGCGAGCTTCCCGCGGCTCTCCCTCTTCCTCTACGTCCGCACCGAGCCCGGGGTCTCGATCGAGCCCACGCTGCGCGCCATCGAGGCGGAGTTTCCCGGGATGGCGGCCATTTCGACACGCCGGGTGTCCGACGTGCTCGACGCCGAGGTCGCCCGCCCCCGGTGGCTCGCCCGGGTGAGCTCCGGCTTCGGGGTGCTCGCGCTCCTGCTGGCCGCCCTCGGGGTCTACGGCGTCATCGCGCAGGCGGTCCAGCGCCGCCGGGGGGACATCGCGGTTCGCATCGCCCTCGGCGCTTCGCCGCGACGCGTGGTCGGCGAGCAGATGCGGGCGGGGCTCGGACTGCTGGTCGTCGGAACGGCGATCGGCGGGGTGGGGGCGGTCGTCCTCGGACGGGTCATCGCGAGCCTGCTCTTCGGTGTCGAGCCGGTCGATCCGCTCTCCTTCGCGACCGCCGCCGTCGTGATCCTCTCGGCCGGAGCGGCCGCGGCCCTCATCCCCTCGGTGCGCGCGAGCCGCGTCGACCCGGCGGGGGTGATACGGGAGGAGTAGGACGCGGCGTCCGGGTCGGTCGGCGGCGCCCCGGCGCGCCGGCCGGCCAGGATGTCCGTGTTCCACCGCGCCGAGCCGTCACGCCGTCGAACTCACCCCCAGGGCCACGCCTCCACCTCGACGCCCCGCGCCTCCAGGAGGAGTTCGAGCATCCGCTCCCACGACGCCCAGCTCGTCGTCCGCCCGTAGACCGAGTTGGTCTTCACCGCGACGACGAGGTCGAGTTCGGGCAGGACGGTGATCCACTGTCCCCAGGCCCCCCGAGCCGTGTAGGCGCCCGCGAAGGGTCCGGTCGCCCGCGGCCCGTCCCACACCCACCACATGTAGCCGTAGCCGAAGTACCCCATGCCGGGTCCCGAGTCGGTGGTGCGACGACGCTCCGGGTGCATCTCCTCCAGCGGGGTGACGACCGAGACGATTCGATCGGCCCACGCCTCCGAGATGATCGGCCGATCCCCCCAACGGCCTCGGTTCAGCATCAGGTGGCCGATCCGGGCCATGTCCCGGGTGGAGATCCACATGTGGTAGGCGGGGTTCCTCGAGATCTCCAGGTTCCCGCTCTTCCGCTGAACCGACCGGTCCCAGTCCTCGAAACCGAGTGGACCGGCCAGCTGCCGCCCCACCTCGTCGTGGATGTCTCGCCCGGTCCGCTCTTCGAAGACCGCCCCGGCGGCGTTGAAGTCCCAGTTGTTGTAGAGCATGTACTCACCGGGGAGCTGGCTCCCGCGTTCCGGGGCGTCCGCCAGGTTGTCCCCCCCGTTCGAGGCGGGGTGGTACACCCCGGATCGGGCCGTCACCAGATGGTCGACCCTCGCCTGCCGCTCCACCTCGAGCAGCCCTCCCACATCTTCGACCCCGAGGTCGGCGAGCGTCGCATCCAGGTCGATCGTCCCATCCTCGACGAAGGGGCCATACAGGATCGCCAGGACGCTCTTCCGCACCGAAGCGACGTAGGAGAGGTCCGCGACGTCGCCGAGGGCGAGGACCTGTCGGCCGGCGTCGGCCACGAAGAGTCCGGTGATCTTCGTCGAGTCCCGCACGAACTCGGCCACTCGACGGCTCGCCTCGGCGTCCCACCCTCGCGCGGCCAGCTGCGCCGGGGAGGCTCGCTGCCACCCCGATTCGGGGAAGACCATCTCCTGCCCCGACGTCGCGAAGGGTGTCGCGAGGAGGAGGACGAGGACGACGAAGGGGAGGAGTCGGCGAGTGGGGCGCATGGCGGGGCAGGGCGGTGGTGGGGAGACGGATCCCGGCAGAATCCGTAACCGGGCGGTGACCTGCAAGCACCCGGTTTGCGAAATCGTGACCGGTCGGCCATTGATGCTGCCAGCATTCTCCCCTGGACCCTCTCACCCCGCCCGCATGAAGTCCGGACTCCGCGTCGCCGACGAGATTCGCCAGAGCGTCCCCTTCCGGTCGCCCAGCCAGGAGGCCCTCGTCTCCCTCATGCGGACCGCCGACGAGGTCCGGCGCTTCCTGACCCGCGCGATCGGTGAGGAGGACGTCACCCTTCAGCAGTACAACGTGCTCCGGATCCTGCGGGGGGCGGGCGAGGAGGGGCTCCCGACCCTCGAGATCGGTCGGCGCATGATCGAGCGCCAGCCCGGGGTCACCCGCCTGATCGACCGGCTCATCCGCAAGGAGTTCGTCGCGCGGCGGCGCGACCGGATCGACCGCCGGAAGGTGGTCTGCTCCATCACCCCCTCCGGTCTCGAACTCCTCGACCGTCTGGACGCCCGGATCGACGGGACCGACGGCGCCGTCCTCGAAGCCTTGCAGGTCGGCGAACTCCACACCCTGATCGATCACCTCGACCGCCTGCGCGCGGGGATTCGAACCGAGGAGTGAAGCTCATCCGCCGGGCCCCCAGGAATGTTTCGAAATCAAAAACTTGACTAATCAAGTAATGATGTGATCTTGTCTTCGTGCGGGGCACCGAAGGGGTGCTCCCGCCGACGAACGAAGGGACTTCACTCGATACCGCACACGGAGTTGAACCATGTCGACCGAGACCACCGCGACGCTGCAGGAGCTCGAGAACGAACTGAACACGATGATTCAGAGCGGACAGATCCTCGAGGCCTTCGAGAAGTTCTACGCCGACCGCTGCGTGATGCAGGACCAGGGCTTCGAGCCCTGGGTCGGCAAGGACGTCAACCGCGAGCGGGAGAAGGACTTCCTCGCCAAGATCACCGACTTCCGTCAGGGCGAGCTGATCCGGACCGCGGTCGGCGAGGGGGTCACCATGTCCGTCTGGCAGTTCGACTACACGCACGCCGAGTGGGGCGAGATGAAGTACGAGCAGGTCGCCGTCCGGCAGTGGGAGGACGGGAAGGTCGTGCACGAGCGGTTCTACCGCGGCTGACCCCGTCGCGGATGGGGCCGGCGGCTCCCGCGGCCGCCGGTCCGATCCCGGCATTACCCCGCCCCTCATCTCCGGCGATCCTCCGGTCGAAACTCGGAAGAAGAGACGGGGCCGATGAAACGAATGCGGCCTTCCCGACGTAGATCACAGGGAAGGCGGCGCCGATGGAGCGGCCCTGCACCCACGACGGAGGTGAACCTCATGCCCCGATTCGAAGATCGAATCCGATGGCTTCTCGACGCGGCGTTGCGCGCCGAGCGAGAGGGTGAGCTCCGGGTCGCCGAGGCACTTCGTCGCATGGCGGAGGACCGCCGCCCGGTCACCTCCCTGGCCGAGCCCGCCCCGGCTCGCTGACGGAACCTTCCGAAACCCGGGTTCTCCCTCACCCGTACGCCCCGCCGAGCGACCTCGGTCGGCGAGGGCGCGCTCCCAGCGGCAAGGAGCCTCGGGTGGATGGGTTGCTGAAGGAAGTCCGGTACGCGTGGCGGGGTCTGCGCCACAATCCCTCGATCAGCGTCATCGCGGTCGTTGCCCTCGGGCTCGGCATCGGACTGACGACGGTCATGTTCTCGATCGTCTACGGCGCGCTCCACCGGGGCCTCCCCTTCGACGGCGCCGAGCGGATCATGCACCTCGAGCGCGCGAACCCCGAGGCGGGCTTCGAGTCGATGGAGGTCACGATCCACGACTTCCGCGACTGGGAGGAGCGGCAGCGCTCCTTCGAGACCTTCGGAGCCTTCTACACCGGCACCGTCAACGTTCGGGGATCCGAGCGCCCGGAGCGGTTCGCCGGCGCCTTCATGACCGCCAGCGTCTTCGACGTGGTCGGGACGCAGCCGATCCTCGGTCGCACCTTCACCCGTGAGGAGGAGCGCCCGGGAGGACCCCAGGTCGTGCTCCTCGGCTACCGCGTCTGGCAGGACCGCTTCGGCGGGAGCCGGGACGTCCTCGGTCAGACCGTCACCGTCAACGGCGAGGTCGGCGAAATCATCGGGGTGATGCCCGAGGGCTTCGAGTTCCCGATTCTGCAGGAGGTCTGGGCCCCGCTCCGCCTCGATGAGGTCGCCCTCGACCGGGGGACGGGGATGACGCTGGAGGTGGTCGGGAAGCTCGCGAGCGGCATAGATCTGGACGCCGCGGCGGTCGAGATGGCGGGAATCACCGCACAGCTCGCGGAGGAGTATCCGGCGACCAACGAGGGCATCACCGCCCTCATCAAGCCGTACACGGAGGAGTTCATCGGGGAGGAGGAGTCCAATCTGCTCTACGCGATGCTCGCCACCGTCATCCTCGTCCTGATCATCGCCTGCGCGAACGTGGCCAACCTCCTCCTGGCCCGGGCCTCGATGCGCACCCGCGACCTCGCGATCCGGACCGCGATGGGGGCGGAGCGGTGGCGGGTCATCGCGCAACTCCTCGCCGAGGCGCTCGTTCTGGCCCTGGTCGGCGCCCTCCTCGGCGTCGGGATCGCCTGGATCGGCATCGGCGCATTCGACCGGGCCGTGGCGCCCACTGACCCGCCCTTCTGGCTCGTCTTCAGCCTGGACGCCCCGATCCTCCTCTTCGTCCTGGCGATCGCCGCCGTCGCGGCGCTGGCCGCGGGAGTCATCCCGGCGATCAAGGCGTCCGGCACCGATGTGAACTCGGTGCTGAAGGACGACTCGCGCGGCTCCTCGTCGATGCAGATCGGTCGCCTGAGCCGGGTTCTGGTGATGGCGGAGGTCGCGCTGTCGATGGCGCTCCTCGTCGCCTCGGGTCTGATGGTGAAGGGGGTCGTCAAGCTGAACAACGAGGACTACGGCATCCCCATGGAGGATGTCTTCACCGCCCGCATCGGGACCTTCGAGGAGCGCTTCCCCGACGCCGATTCCCGCCGGATGTTCTGGGATGACGTGGAGCGTCGCATGCGCGAGATCCCCGGGGTGCGCGGGGTGGCGCTCTCGAACGCCCTCCCGGGCGAGGGGTCGTGGGGAAGTGGGCTCCGGATCGACGGGGATGGCCTCGCCGAGGACGACCAGCTTCCCTTCGTGAACTACCTCATCTCCACGCCCGGCTTCGCCGAGACCTTCGACGTGGAGGTCCTGCAGGGGCGCTGGATCGAGGAGGGGGATCTCGCGGACGCTCCGGCGGTCGTGGTGGTGAACGAACGCTTCGTGGAAGAGCACTTCCCGGACGGACAGGCCCTCGGGCGGCTGGTGAAGGTGGGGAACGTGTCGGAGGAGGGGGCGTGGCGCGAGGTGGTGGGCGTCGTGCCGAACTACCGGATCGAGGGGATCGGCAACGTCGATCCGGGCGGGGTCGTGAACCGCGCCGGCGCCTACATCCCCCTCGCGCAGCAGGATCTGCGCTTCCTCTCCGTCTCCGCCCGCGTCGACGGCGCCGCACCGCTCTCGATCTCCGCCTCCGTCCGCGACGCGGTCGCCTCCGCGGACCCCGATACGCCGATCTACTTCGTGCAGTCGCTCCAGCAGGCGATCGATCAGCAGATCTGGTTCTACCGCATCTTCGGCAACCTCTTCCTGGCCTTCGGGGTCGCCGCACTCTTCCTCGCCTCCGTCGGGCTGTACGGGGTGATGAGCTTCGGGGTGAACCAGCGGACCGGCGAGATGGGGATCCGCATGGCGCTCGGCGCGGAGGGGCGACAGGTTCTCGGCATGATTCTGCGCCAGGGCCTCGTTCAGATCCTCGTCGGGGTCGTCCTCGGCTCCGGGCTGGCCTATCTGGTCGCCCGTGGGCTGCGGCTCGTCCTCTACCAGGTCGAACCCTTCGATCCGGTCACCTTCGCCGGGGTGTTCCTCCTCCTCGCCGCGACCGGGGTCGCCGCCTCCTTCGTCCCGGCACTCCGGGCCACCCGCGTCGATCCGATGATCGCACTGCGACGGGAGTAGCGATGTGAGGCGACGGCGCGTGTCGCGGCGACCTCGAGTCCAACCGACCGAGAGCGGGAGGTCGCCGGGTTGAGGGCGGTCGTCTTCGAGGACGTCGAGTTGGTCGCCTTCACGGAGGTCGACGAGCCCCGCCTGACGGCGCCGAGAGACGCCATCGTCGAGGTGGAGTTCGCCGGCCTCTGCGGATCCGACCTCCACCCCTACTTCGGGCGCGAGGTCGGGATCGAGGCGGGCACCGTGATGGGGCACGAGTTCCTCGGCCGCGTCGTCGCCCTGGGGGACGAGGTCGCTCCCGCGACCCTCGCCCTCGGAGACCGCGTCGTCGCGCCCTTCACGACCAGCTGCGGTCGCTGCACCCTCTGTCTCGACGGGCTGACCGCTCGCTGCCCGCAAGGGGAGCTCTTCGGATGGCGCGAGGGAGGGAGGGGACTGCACGGCGGGCAGGCCGAGCGGGTCCGGGTCCCCCTGGCGGACGCGACGCTCGTCCGGGTGCCCGACGCACTCGAAGACGGAGCCCTCGCCCTCCTGGCCGGAGACATCCTCTCCACGGCGATCTTCGGGAACGAGCTCGCCGGGGTGGGCGCGGGGAGCGAGGTCGCGGTCGTCGGGTGCGGGCCCGTCGGACTTCTCGCCGCGCACGTCGCCCGTCGGCGCGGTGCGGCGCGCGTCTTCGCGGCCGACCCGGTGGAGAGCCGCCGGCGGGAGGCCGCCCGCCTCGGCGCCGTCGCCCTCGATCCCTCCGAAGCCGCGTCGGCGATCCGGGAGCAGACGGATGGTCTCGGGGTCGGGCATGTGATCGAGGCAGCCGGGGGCGAGGCGGCGACTCGGCTCGCCGGGACGCTGGCCCGGCCCGGCGCGCGCATCGGCGCCGTGGCGGTGCACACCGAGCCCGCCCTCGCCCTTTCGCCCACCGAGATCTACGATCGAAATCTCAGCTACGCCTCGGGTCGGTGCCCGGCTCGCCGGTTCCTCCCCGAGGCGCTGGAGATCGCCCGGGACGACGCCGCGCTCCTCGCCCCGATGATCAGTCACCGACTTCCGCTCTCGGACGGCCCGGAGGCGTACCGACGCTTCGGCGCGCGGGAGCCGGGCTGGACGAAGGTCGTCTTCACCCTCTGAGCCCGCCCGTGCACCTGGACCCCACCCCGAGGTACCCTCGCGGCTTCTCCGGCACCTCGGCTCACGTCGGCATCAAGGCCGACGGGCCCGATCTCACCCTGATCGTCTCCGAGGTGCCCGCGGCCGCGGCGGCCGTCTTCACCCGGAATCAGATCCCCGGCGCGCCGATCGTCGTCGGACGCGACCGGATCCGGTCGGGGCGGCTCCAGGCACTCGTGATCAACTCGCGGGTGGCGAACGTCGGGCGGGGTGAGGAGGGGATCGAGCGCGCCCTCCGCATGGGCGAGGCCGCTGCGGCCGAGGTCGGGTGCGATCCCGCACTCGTGCTGGTGAGCAGCACGGGGATCATCGGGGCGCCGCTCCCGATCGAGAAGATCGAGCGGGGTCTCTCCGGGATGGCCGACCGGCTCACGGACGATCCGCTGGTGGCGGCTCGGGGGATCATGACGACGGACAGCTACCCGAAGTCCTTCTCCCTCCCGGTGGCCGGAGGGCGCCTGACGGCGATCGCGAAGGGCTCCGGGATGATCGCGCCGAACATGGCGACGCTCCTCGTCTACCTCCTCACCGATCTGCGGATCGATGCGGAGGCCCTCGACCGGCACCTGCGGACGGTGGTCGACGACACGCTGAACATGCTCTCGGTCGACGGCGATACCAGCACCTCGGACACCTGCGCGCTCCTCGCCAACGGTCTCGCGGGCCCGGTGGCGTCGGGCGAGTTCGAGGTGGCGCTGCGACACCTGCTCGAGGTCGTCACCGAGGCCCTCGCCCGCGATGGAGAGGGCGCGACCCGCATGTTGAGGGTTCGAATCGAGGGTGCGGAGGACCGTGCCGCCGCCCGCGCTCTGGCGCGTTCCGTCGTCGAGTCGCCGCTCATCAAGACGATGGTGCACGGCGGCGACCCCAACGTGGGCCGCATCCTCATGGCGGTCGGAAAGGTCACCTCGACGGTGATCCAGGCCACCTCCGTCGACGCCTGGGTCGGGACGGTCCAGGTCGTGCGCCGGGGCCGTCCGGCCGACTTCTCCCCGGACCGGGTCCGGGCGCTCCTGACCCAGGATCCCGTCGACCTTCGAATCGCCGTCGGAAACGGGGATGGAACCACACGGGCGTGGGGGTGTGATCTGTCGCGCGGGTACATCGACGAGAACGGGGCCTACACCTCCACCTAAGCCCCGTCCTTGTTTATGATTAGTGCTCAGCTGACCAGGTGCCGTGCATCGGATCTGCGCGGTGCCCCTCGGGGAGGCTGGTGGCTGCCGTCCCGAGGGAAACTCCGCCACAACAACAGGGATCAATTCACATGAAGCGCACTGCCTTCAGCACTGCCCTTATGCTCGGTCTCGCCGCGTGCGGCGGGGGCGAGTCCGCCGATGCCGGCGCCGAGATGGAGAGCGCCCCGGCCGCCGAGGCCGAGGCTCCGGCCGCCGAGGCCGCCGCTCCGGCTGCGGCCCCGGGCGAGATGACCATGCCGGCCTGGTTCCGCATGGACGGTGACAACGTCACGATCGACATCACCGCGGGCGCGACGAGCGCCGGGAACTACTGGAACTTCAACGGCGCCCAGAACGGCGATATGACGATCGTCGTTCCGGTCGGGGCTCAGGTGACGATCAACTTCGCCAACGAGGACCCGAACATGGCGCACTCGATCGGCGTGGCTGAGGGCTTCGACTCGGCTCCGGCGACCATCCAGGCCGTTCCGGTCTTCGAGGGAGCGATCTCCGAGGACCCGACCTCGATGATGGCCGCGACGCTTCCGGGCGAGACCGAGGTAGTGACCTTCACGGCTTCCGAGGCGGGCAACTACTCGCTCGTCTGCTACATCCCCGGTCACACGATTTCCGGGATGTGGCTCCGCTTCAACGTCTCCGCCGAGGGTGACGCGGGCGTGATCGGCGCGATGTAATCGCTCCACCTCCTTCGGGAGGTTCGGGCGCCGCTCCCCGCACGGGGGGCGGCGCCTTTTTTTGTCCCCGTCGGTCGGGCGTCCCATCTTCGCCGCCTCCGCCCCAGCCCCCAGACCCGGAGCCGACGCCGTGGAGTGGATCACCCAACCCGACGCCTGGATCGCACTCGTCACCCTCACCCTCCTCGAGATCGTCCTCGGGATCGACAACATCGTCTTCATCTCGATCCTCTCGGAGAAGGTCGAGCCCGCGAAGCAGGCGAGGGCGCGGCAGACCGGTCTCGCGCTCGCCATGGGCAGCCGGATCCTCCTCCTCTTCTCCATCACCTGGGTCATGCGGCTCACCGAGCCGCTCTTCGAAGTCCTCGGGCACGGGATCTCCGGGCGGGACCTGATCCTGCTCTTCGGCGGGCTCTTCCTGCTGGCGAAGGCGACCTTCGAAATCCACGAGGCACTCGAGGGGAGCGGGCACGGGCGAGAGACCGCGGAGGCCGCCTCCTTCGGTGCGGTCATCTTCCAGATCCTCCTCCTCGACCTCGTCTTCTCCCTCGACTCCGTCATCACCGCGGTCGGGATCGCCGAGCAGATCCAGGTCATGGTCCTGGCCGTCGTCATCTCGGTGGTGGTGATGATGATCTCGGCCGGGCCGCTCAGCGAGTTCGTGCAACGACACCCGACGGTGAAGATGCTCGCCCTCTCCTTCCTCCTCCTCATCGGCATGACGCTCGTCGCCGAGGGGCTCGGTCAGCACATCTCCAAGGGCTACATCTACTTCGCAATGGGCTTCTCGGTCTTCGTGGAGATGTTGAACCTCCGAGTCGGCGCGAAGCGTCGTCGGAAGCCGGTCGAGCTCCGGTCGCCGAGGATGCCGGAGGCGAGCGGGACGGGCTGAGCGCGGAGCGGATCGAAACTCCCTCGAGGCGACCCTCGTACGGCGATACGTCGCGACGCGACATATCGCACCACGACCCCCGAGAGTCGCCCAGATGACGGACACCCACGAACTCGAGGCGCAGGCGCGGAAGCTCCTCCCGCTCACCGACGCCGTCTTCCACATCCTCCTCTCCCTCGCGGAGGGGCCGGCACACGGCTACGCCATCCTGCAGGAGGTGGATGCACGGAGCGACGGCGCCGTCCGGATGGGGACCGGGACGCTCTACTCCGCGGTGAAGCGACTCCGGGCGCAGGGGCTCATCGAAGAGGCCGCCACGGACGACCCGGAGGGGCGCCGGCGCTCGTACGCGCTGACCCGACTCGGGCGACTCGTCCTTCGGGAGGAGGCGCGGCGGCTGTCGGCACTCGTCGACGTGGCGCGACGCAAGGCGGTGCTGGAGGGGGGGCTCGAGTGAAGGGCCCGGTCTGGATGGCCCTCCTACTCCGGCTCCTCCCCCGGGAGTTCCGGTCGGAGTTCGGGTCGTCGATTCGCCAGATCTCGATGGAGCGCCTCGCACGGGGTCGCGTGTCGGCGTGGACGGAAGGATGGGACCTCGCGCGAACGGTCGCGCGGGAGTGGATTCACTGGATCGGGGAGCAGACCCGGTCCGTGTCGATGGGAGGATGGGACCCGATGTTCAGTTGGCTGCACGATCTCCGATACGCATTCCGGATGCTCTTCAAGACGCCGGTCGTCTCCGCGGTGTCCGCCATCTCCCTCGCGCTGGGCATCGCGGCGACCGCCGCGGCGCTCGCGCTCCACGACGGCTTCATGGGTTCGCGAATCGCCTGGGACGACGGGGAGACCGTCGCCCTCGTCTCGATGGAGAACCCGGAGGTCGGCAACTTCCAGAGCCCGATCTCCCCCGCCTCCTACATCGCCTTCTCGGAGGTCGCCGGCACCTTCGACGCGCTCACCTTCCTGGAGACGGAGGTGGTGAACGTCGCGGAGGCGGGGCTCGACCCGGAGCAGGTCGAGGTCGTCAACGTCGGCGAGCACTTCCACGACGTCGTCCTGGCATCGCCGGCGATGGGGCGAGGCGTCCTCCCCGAGGACGTTGCGCCATCGGCGGAGCCGGTCCTCCTCCTCTCGCACGCGTACTGGACCCGCCGCTACGGGGCGGACCCGGACGTCGTGGGACGTCGGGTCCGGATGCAGGGTCGAGACCACACGGTCGCCGGGGTCACCTCGAAGCTCTCGGGCATGACGCCGATGACCGTGTGGTCTCGACA
>JANQLR010000296.1 GCA_028280525.1 Longimicrobiales bacterium | reverse complement strand
TCGAGGGCGTCGAAGAGGGCGTGAACGAGCGCCGCGTCGGCGTCGCCGTCGTGATTCGTCCGGGAGGCGGCCGACCAGCGCGCGGCCACCTCGTCCCAGAGGCGACCGTGCAGGTGCGCCTCCAGCTCCGACTTCCCGTCGAAGCGCGAGTAGAAGGATCCGACCGAACTCTTCGCCGCCCGTGTGATCCGCTGGATCGTCGCGGCCTCGAGACCCTCGTGCTCGATCAGCCGAATCGCCGCCCGCTCGATGCGAGCGAGGGTGCGTCGACTGCGAGTCTGCTGCGGAGGGCGAGGGGGCAAGGGAGGGGAAGAGCGGGAGAGGAGGGAGATCGTCGGCGAGAATGGGGCGGATTCGAAAGCTAGGATCTCGTCACCCCGTGGGCCACGTGAGATCTCTCCCGAATTGGCCGTGCCGAGGTCAGTGGGAGGTCGCGCGGTCGATCTGTTCGGCCATCGCCGTGTCGTTGTCGCTGATCCCGCCGACGTCGTGGGTCGAGAGCCCCACGTGGACCTTGTTGTAGCGGATGTCGATGTCGGGGTGATGATCCGCTTCATCCGCGAGGGTCGCGAGCCGGTTCACGAAGACGATCGAGTCCCGGAACTGCTCGAAGGCGAAGGTGCGGCGGATCGCGTCGCCGTCGCGGGACCAGGTGGGGTTCGCGTCCAGCCAGGCGGAGATGGACTCGTCGTTGAGCTTGGTAGCCATGAGGGCTCCGGACGTTTGCGGGGGGAGACACCGTGCGAGGGCGGGCAGTGCGTAGACCCCTAGGCTCACGGGGAGGTCCGTCGTGGTCCGCGGACTCCGCCGGTCATCCTCGTTGCCTCGAGGCCCCTCTCGCCCCAGCCTTCCGGCCCCGTCGCCGCCGTCGTCAGGAGAGCTCTGCTTGGGCTGGATCCCCCTCTACTTCGCCCACCGGGCGCTCGCCCTCGTTGGGCCCCGTGTGGCTGCTCCGTTCGAACGTCTCCGGGCGAGGGAGGCGACCGAGCAGATGAGGGACACGGACTTCTTCGACCTGCTCGAGCACATCGACCGGGAGTCGCCGGACGGGCGTGCAGTCCCCATGAGGGTCGGGGCCTCGATGCGATGCGACGACTACGGCGCGTTCGGGCTCGCCTTCAAGTCGGCGCTGGAGCTGGGCGGGTCGTATCGGCGG
This sequence comes from Longimicrobiales bacterium, assembly GCA_028280525.1. Classification (GTDB taxonomy): domain Bacteria; phylum Gemmatimonadota; class Gemmatimonadetes; order Longimicrobiales; family Gaopeijiaceae; genus Gaopeijia. The sequence continues at coordinate 17,246 of JANQLR010000296.1, read as the reverse complement.
GTCGAGCGCTACGGCCGTGTGGTGACGAGCGCGTCGAACTTCCGGCTGGTCGAGGGCGGGGAGACCTCCCTGCTCTCGGTGATCCCGGGCCTGCCCGATCGACCCGGCCTTCGGCTGACGAACGAGCTGGCCCTGTCGGCCGCCCTCGCGCTCAGCCGAGAGGTCGGGCGGCGTCCATTCGATCCGATCGCGGTGCATCTGACGCTGGCGGCCCCGCGCGACCCTGCGCCCTTCCGGGAACACTTCGCCTGTCCGCTCCACTTCGACGCGGAGGAGGACGCTCTGGAGGTCACGAACGATCAGCTCCGCGCCCCCAACCGACTCGGCGACGCATCGATCTCGCGATTCTTCGACCTGCACCTCGACCGCGCACTGGACGACCTCCCCGTACCCGACTCCCTGGTCCCCAGGATCCGGGCCGAAATCTCGACCGCGCTCAGCGAGGGAGTACCGACGCTCGACACGATCTCACGGCGCCTGGCGATGAGCGGCCGGACGCTCCAGCGCAGATTGGCCGAGGAGGACATCCGCTATCAGGACATCGTCTCCGAGGCTCGGCGCGGGTTGGCGAAGCGGCTGCTTCGCGCGTCCGACTGTTCGCTCGCCGAGGTCGCCTTCCTGACCGGCTTCGCCGACCAGAGTTCGTTCGGGCGGGCCTTCAAGCGGTGGTTCGGTCGCACCCCCCGAGCCTACCGCCGGGCCCCGGGGCCCTGACCTTCGGCCGTGTCGAGCTGGCGCATCAGCGTCGCGAAGTCGAGGAGCTCCCACTCCTCCACGATCCGTCCGTCACGGACCCGGCTGTGGATGATCCCGTGGATCGAGACGGGTCGACCGGTGGGTGCAAGGCCCATCATCTCGCCCTGGTGGGTGCCGGTGAGGGTGAAGGCCGTCGCCACCCGCTCCCCCTCGCCGAACATGTCGTCGATCCGGAGCAGCAGGTCCGGGAAGGCGGAGTGGAGGGTGGAGAAGAGGCCCTGCACCGCGGCTCGACCCCGGAGTTGCTCTCCCGGGGCGCGATAGACGTAGTCGTCGTGCAGGACCTCGGGCAACACGGAGTAGTCCCGTCCGTTGAGGACGTCCTCGATCAGTCGGCGGACGACGGTCTGGGGCGGAGTCTGGCGGGTACTCATGACGTGCTCCGAGAAGGTGGGCGGATGGAATACGTCGAAGCTGGCGCGGGCGCGCAGCCGCCTCTTGCCCGCGGGCGACGGATTCTGTGCCCGCGGCGCCAGATGCCCGGTCCGTGGTCCCGACCGCACCTTCGGAGAGGGATGACCGGCTCCTTCCGCGGAGCCTCGAGAACGCCGAGTGGTGCTTTCGACCGGAATGCCGTATGTCCCCAAGGGTCGGCTCCGCGCGTTCCGAGTCCGAGCCACGGTCATCCGCCCGGTCCCGACCCTCCTTCCACACCGGAACGGAGCTTCATGGCCCCGACCCTCCGCCTCCTCCCGCTCGCCGTCATCCTCGTCGGCCTGCTCGCGCCCCCGCTCCACGCGCAGACGCAGGCCGACACCCTCCGGATCGGCATCATGGCCGACCAGCCACCGGCCGCGCTGGATTCTCTCTTCCAGCAGATGCGCTCCGAGATCGTCGCGGTGGCCGGTGCGACGACGACGATCGTGATGGACACCACTCGGGTGTGGGTGAACGGCTACGACCCGGAGGCCGCCGAGACGATCTACCGCGAGATGATCGACGGGGACACCGACGTGATCCTCGCCTTCGGAGCGGTCGGCGCGGAGGTCATCGCGGGCCGGGAGTCCTACCCGAAACCGACGATCCTCTTCGGGGGGGTCAATCAGGATCTCCTCGGCGCGCCCGGTCCGGAGGCGACCTCGGGGATCGAGAACTTCACCTACGTCGCGGTCGCGGAGTCGGTGGAGGACGACCTGCGCACCTTCGCCGAACTCGTCCGCTTCGAGCGGCTGGCGATCGTCGCACTCCCGGGGCCCACGGCCTACCTCGACATCGATGCCCAGCTGGGCCCGCTCCTGGCCGAGGCGGGTGCCACGGCCTTCGTCATTCCCTACACGACGGTGGACGCCGTTGCGGACCGCCTGGCCGACGCGGACGCGGTCTACCTCCTGGAGACGATCTCGATTCCCCCGTCGGAGATCGCCGCCCTGGCGCAGCTCTTCATCGATCGTGCGCTCCCCTCCTTCACCGGGGGCGAGCGCGCGGATGTGGAGCTCGGCATCCTCGCGACGAATCAACCGGTCGGCGGGCTCGACTCCTTCTTCCGCCGTCTCGCGCTCCTCGTGGAGACGGTCGCCAACGGAGAGGATCTCGGAAGTCAGCCGGTGTATCTGGCGTCGAATCGGACGCTGACGGTGAACTTCAATACGGCGGAGCTGGTCGGCCTGCCGCTTCGCTACAGCCTGGTCGGCGCCACCGAGTTCATCGGAGACTACGAGAACGTCCTCGCCGAGAAGCGCTACGACCTCCGCGGGCTCCTCGTCGAGGCACTCGGCGCGAACCTCGGGATCGCCTCGGTTCGGGCCGGCGCCGACATCGCGGATCAGGACGCTCGCTTCGCCCGCGCCGACTACCTGCCGAGCATCTCGGCGGACCTGACGCAGACGGCCCTGGATCCCGACGTGGCGGCGCAGGCCCAGGGGCTGAACCCCCAGTACACGACGAACGGCGTGCTCGGGATGACGCAGATCCTCTTCGCGCCCGCGGTGAACGCGAACATCGCGGTCCAGCGGGCGCTGGCCGCGGCCGAGCGGGAGCGCCTCCGGGCCGAGGAGTGGGACGTCATTCTGGAGGCGGCCGACCTCTACTTCAACACGTTGATCCTGAAGGCCAACCTGGAGATTCAGAACCGGAATCTCGAGCTGACGCGGAGCAACCTGCGCATCGCGGAGCTGAGCTTCGAGGCGGGACAGACCGGGCGCGGCGACATCCTGCGGCTGCGCAGCGAGGCCGCCCAGGCGCAGCAGTCCTTCGTGGAGTCGGTCAACGCCCTCGGGCAGGCGCACTACGCGCTGAACGCCCTGCTCAACCAGCCGATCTCGCGGGAGATCGACGTCGTCGACGTGACGATCGAGCAGGGGGTCTTCTCCGACGCCGACTTCGAACGGGTGCGGGCGATCCTCGACGACCCGACCACGCGAGAGCCCTTCGGGGACTGGCTGGTCGAGCAGTCGCTCACCAACGCCCCCGAGCTGGCGATCCTGGACCGGAACGTGGACGCGGTCGACCGGTCGATCCGGCTCGATGGGCTGGAGCGCTTCCTCCCGACCGTCTCCGCGGGCCTCGACCTGACGCGCACCCTGAACCAGTCGGGGCAGGGCGCACCTCCATCGGACTTCGTCGTCGATCAGTTCTACTCGCTCGGCATCCAGGCCTCCATTCCGCTCTTCGATTCGAACCAGCGCCGCATCCGACGGAGGACCTCCGAGATCCAGCGCCGACAGCTCGACATCGACCGCGCGGCGCTCGAGCAGTCGCTCGAGCAGAGCGTCCGGTCGGTGGTGCTCGACCTGACGAACGGGATCGCGGCGATCAACCTGACCGGGATCTCCGAGGAGGCCGCCGCCGAGGCGCTCGAGCTGGCGCAGGCGTCGTACGGGAGTGGCGCGATCACCGTCGTGCAGCTCCTCGATGCGCAGACCAACTACATCAGCGCGCGGCTCGCGCGGGCCTCGGCGCGCTACGACTTCCTCGCGACGGCGATCGTCCTGCAGCGACTCACCGGGTACTTCTTCCTCCTGCAGACCGACGAGGAGAACGCGCGGTTCATAGCGCGATTCCAGAGCTACCTCTCGACCCGAACGGAGTCGAACCGATGAAGAGATTTCTGGGTGCAGGGGTGTTCCTGCTCGGCGTGGTGGGTTGTGGGGACGAGGCGGTCGAGGAGGCCATCCCTCCCCGCCCGATCATCGCGGAGCCGGTGTCGACGGTGACCGGGCGCACCCTTCGCTCGTTCAGCGGGACGGCGCAGACCGGCCGAACCGTGAACCTCTCCTTTCGGAGCTCCGGCGTGGTCACCGAGCTGAACGTGGTTCTCGGTCAGCGGGTCGCCCGCGGGGAGCTCCTCGCCGAGCTCGACAACGTCTCTTCGCGCCTCGCCTACGAGCAGGCCGTCCTCGGGCTCAACAGCGCGGCGTCCCAGATGAACACCGCCGAGCTCGCCTTCCAGCGGACCCGCGCCCTCTACGAATCCGGAACGGCCTCCCTCAGCGAGTACGAGAACGCCCGGAACGCCTACCGTACCGCGGAGGCCTCCCACGCGTCCGCCGAGCGGAGCGTGCAGATCCAGGAGGAGCAGATCGAGTACGGTCGCATCCTCGCACCGGCCGACGGGACGATCGCCGCCGTCAACGTGGAGATCGACGAGAACGTGTCGCCCGGTCAGGCCATCGCCCTTCTGAACGTCGGGTCGGAGCTCGAGATCGCGCTGGGACTCCCGGAGGCGGTGATCGCGCGGGCGACGCCGGGGATGGAGGCCACCGTCGAGTTCGCCGCGGTCGCCGGCCAGCGCTTTCGAGGACGGGTCACCGAGGTCTCGCCTTCCGTCGATCCCGCGACGGCGACCTACCCCGTCCGGGTGTCGATCGATGGGCCGAGCGAGGAGATCCGGCCCGGGATGGCCGCGACCGTCGAGCTGGCCTTCGAGAGCGAGCTCCCCGAAGGCGTGCTCGTCGTCCCGGCCAAGGCGGTGGGGGAGAACGCCGACGGGCGCTTCGTCTTCCTCGTAGAGGACGCCGGCGGAGGGGAGGCGACGGTCCGGCGGCAGTCGGTCACCGTGGGCCGCCTCACCGGCGAGGGCTTCGAGGTGGTCGCCGGTCTGCAGGAGGGACAGCGGGTCGCGACCGCCGGCCTGCAGACGCTCCTCGAGGGCCAGCGCGTTCGGGTGCGCTGACGGACTCGATCGATGAATCTCGCCCGCATCGCCATCCGACAGAGCCGGGTCACCTGGGTCCTGCTCGCCGCCGTCGTCGTCGCCGGACTCTCGGCCTACGGCGCCCTGGCGCGCGACAGCATGCCGCCGTACACGATCCGCGTCGCCTCCGTCGTCACGCGCTTCCCCGGCGCGAGTCCCGCCCGCGTCGAACTCCTCGTTACCGACAAGATCGAGAAGCTGGCGCAGGAGCTCCCCGAGCTGAAGGAGGTGACGAGCACCTCCCGGACCGGCCTCTCGGTGGTGGCGGTCGAGCTGCGGGACGAGGTCGCTCCGGGTGATCTGCAGGCCGTCTGGGATCGCCTGCGAAGGAAGATCGAGGCCTTCGAGGACCTTCCCGCGGGGGTCACGCCGAACCTTCAGGACGACGGGATCGGCGAGGTCTTCGGGATGGTCGTCGGACTCACCAGCGACGGCTTCAGCTACGCCGACATGAAGGAGTACGCGGACGACATCCGCGACGACCTGATCAAGCTCCCGGACGCCGCGAAGGTGGAGCTCGGTGGGGTACAGGAGGAGCGGGTCTTCGTCGAGTTCGACAACGCCCGGCTGCGCGAGTACAACCTCACGCCGAGCATCCTCCAGAGCATCCTCGCCTCGACCAACATCCTCTCCTCCGGCGGGTCGGTGAACGTCGAGGACGAGCGCATCATCCTGGAGCCGACCGGGAACTTCGACGAGCTCGAAGCCGTCCGATCGCTCCTCATTCCGGTCGCAAGCGGACAGACCGTCTATCTCGGGGACATCGCCGGGGTACGGCGCGGCTACGTCGATCCGCCGAAGCAACTCGTCCGGGTGAACGGTCGCGAGGCGATCACCCTGCACGTCAGCCTGAAGGAGGGGGCGAACGTCATCTCGCTCGGCGAGGAGATCGACGCCCTCATGGCCCGCTGGCAGAGACGTCTCCCGGTCGGGCTGGACCTGGAGCGCGTCGCCTCGCTCGATACCTACATCGACGTGAAGATCAGCGACTTCATCGGCAACCTGATCCAGGCCGTCGTCGTCGTGCTCGCGGTCATGCTCTTCTTCATGGGTGTCCGGACCGGACTCGTGATCGCGAGTCTGATCCCGATCGTGACGGTCGCGACGCTCATGCTGATGGGCTTCGGCGGGGTCGGGCTCAACCAGGTCACGCTCGCCGCGTTGATCATGGCGCTGGGGATGATGGTCGACAACGCGATCGTCGTGGCGGAGGCGGTGGTCGTGAAGATCGAGGCCGGCATGGGCGCCCTCGAAGCCGCGGTCGGTGCCGCCGGTGAACTCTCCACTCCCCTCCTGATCTCCACGCTGACCACGTCGGCGGCCTTTCTCGCCTTCTACATGGCCGAGTCGGTCATGGGAGACATCGTCGGGCCGATCTTCGTGGTGATCTCGCTCGCCCTCCTCTCGTCGTGGCTCGTGGCGCTCACCGTCACCACGATGCTCTGCTACCTCTTCCTCGCGGAGCGCGGATCGAAGAGCGGGCCCGGGCTGGTCGACCGCGTGATCGCGAGCCTGCGAGCGGCCTACCGCGACGTCATGCTCGTCGCCCTCGGCCGGAAGTACGCGGTGGTCGGGGCGCTGGCGGTCGTCTTCGTGCTCGCGCTCGCGGGCTTCACGCGCATCCCCTTCGTCTTCTTCCCGGACAGCGACCGCAACGTCGTCACCGTGGACATCAACCTCCCGCTCGGGACGCGGATCGAGCGGACCGCCGCGGTCGTCGGGGCGATGGAGGGATTCCTCCGCGACTCGCTCCTCACGGACGATCGGTCGGTCGCCGGCGTGACCTCCTGGTCGTCGTACGTCGGAGAGGGTCCGGAATCGTACGACCTCGGCTATCAGCCGGACGAGGCCAACTCCGGCTACGCCCACCTCCTCGTGAACACCACGGACGCGCTCTTCAACGCGGAGATGATCGAGCGCCTCTACCAGCACGGCTTCGAGCGCTTCCCCGACGCCGACATCAAGGTCGGGTCGCTGGACGCGGGCGGTGGCGGGGTGCCGATCGAGGTGAAGGTGTCGGGCGCCGACCCCGACGTCCTCGCCGGGATTGCGGAGTCGATCCGGCTGGCGCTGAGCGACATCCCCGGCACGCTGAACGTGCGCGACGACTGGGGCCCCAAGAGCAAGAAGTTCGTCGTCGACATCGATCAGGCGCGCGCCCAGGCCGCCGGGGTGTCGAGCCAGGACATCGCCGTCTCGTTGCGAACCGTGCTCGAGGGCTTCGAGACCGGCGAGTTCCGCGAGGACGACAAGTCGATCCCGATCCTCATGCGCAACGAGTCGAGCCAGCAGCAGACGCTCGCCGCGCTCGAGACGATGGATGTCTTCGCGCAGAGCACCGGGCGCAGCGTCCCGCTTCTGCAGGTCGCGAGCATCGTCCCGCAGTGGCAGTACTCGAAGATCCGGCGCCTCGACCTCGATCGGACGGTGGTCGTCTCCAGCGAGCTCAGCGCGACGGGGAATGCGAATGCGATCACCGAGGCGATCGTGCCGCAGCTCGATGCGATGGCGGAGGGGTGGCCCGAGGGGTACGACTACCAGCTCGGGGGCGACGCGCAGAACACCGCCGAGAACATGGGCGCGGTGATCTCCTGGCTCCCCCTCTCCGGGCTGATCATCGTCTTTCTGCTGATCGTCCAGTTCAACTCGATTCGGAAGACGACGATGGTCCTCGCGACGATCCCGCTCGCGATCATCGGGGTCGTCATCGGGCTCCTCGCCTTCGGGGAGGAGTTCGGCTTCATGCCCTTCCTCGGGGTGATCTCGCTGGCCGGGATCGTGATCAACAACGCGATCGTCCTCCTGGACCGCATCCAGATCGAGCAGGTGGAGCTCGGGCGCGGACCGGCCGACGCGATCATCGCCGCCTGCCTCCAGCGCTTCCGCCCGATCCTCCTTGCGACCTTCACGACCGTCCTCGGTCTTCTGCCCCTCTACCTCAGCGGGGGAGAGATGTGGGAGGGGATGGCGATCGCGATCATGATCGGGCTCCTCTTCGGCACGATCATCACCCTGGTCTTCATCCCCTCGGCCTACTCGATCCTCTTCCGGGTCGACTACGCCGGCTACCGGTTCAGAGACGAGCTGATGCCGTAACGGGGGTGCACGCCGGGTGGGTTGACGCCCACATCCGGATGTTTACCTTTTTGGGCCCTGCAGGATATGCAGGGAGCCACGCCCCCATCGTCTAGTGGCCTAGGATATCGCGTTCTCAGCGCGAAGACCGGGGTTCGAGTCCCCGTGGGGGTATCATCGAGAGCCGCGCTCGCTATCTCAGCGGCGCGGCTCTCGTGCACAGATCGGTCGCTTAGCTCAGTTGGTAGAGCGCTACGTTCACATCGTAGATGTCACTGGTTCGAGTCCAGTAGCGACCATGGCGATGCGGCCTTCCGCGGGAGCGTGAGACTCCCGTGGGAGGCCGTTTCGCCATCCGGGAGCACGGGGGGGTATGGCGGAGGGTCTCATCGACCCTGGAACCACTCCGGATCCAGGAGGAACGACCGACCTCCCGGCCCTCCACACACCGCCGGCAGCAGGGCTGCTCGGCGCGTGAGATTCACAGCTCCAGGCGCACCGCCGCGTAGGCGGTCTCCACGTACGGGTTGAAGACGAAGGAGAACCCGACCGGCAGACGGAAGGTCTCGGAGAGGGGGACGGAGCGTGAGGCGCTCACCCCGACGTTGGTCACCGCCACTTCCTCGGTGAACACTCCGTTGAACGGGCTGCGGCCCGGCACACCCCCGGCGAACACCCGCAGATCCGTTTCGGAGATGCCGAAGCGGTAGCCCGCCTCCAGGTAGACCGAGCGGTCCGGGTCGTTGTGGAAGACGTAGCCGACCATGACGTCGAAGGGGAGCTCGTCGTTGCCGGAGAACATGAGCTGCGACTGGAAGAAGTGCGCCCCGTCGCCCCCGCCGTCGAAGTTCAGGAAGGCGCCAGCGTTGGGGTTGTAGTGGTTCTGCACGTAGGGCGTCAGCGTCCCGATGCCCAGGTCGATGTCGTAGCGCATCCAGAAGTTCACCTCGCGGAAGTTCGCCCCGCGTTCGACGATGGGTACGTTCTCGCTGGCGTCGGTGCGCGGTGCGATGGGGTGCGAACTCCATAGCCCCACCTGGAAGTTCTCGACGCTGAGGGCCACCCGGGGCTGGACCTGAGGTGCCTCCCCCAGGTTGATGCCCCGGTAGATGAAGCGACTGGTGAGCACCACGCCGGCATCGAGCGTGACGACCGGGGCCGCCTCCTGCCCAGAGGCCGGATGAGCGCTGAGGGCGGGCAGGCCCACGAGGGACGACATCAGGAGTACGCCGAACCACGGTCGTGCGCGTTCGAACAGGTCGTTCATGGTGGACCGGGGACTGTGGCGAGACGTCGTGGGAGGGCCCCGCCGAGGAGAAGGAGGTGGGCAGCTGATTATCGGCTCGCAACCTTCGTTCTCTTGAGCGGACCAACTTCCCGGTACCCGGTACGCGCCTGATCCGCGACCTCCGAGACCGGGTTGGGCGAGCTCGCCCACCTTGCCCCACGCCCGTGACCGTCCGCAGCCTGGACATCGTCCGGTCTTCTACGGACTCCTCCCTGCACCGCCCCCGAATGCGCCGGCTACTCCCCACCCTCTTCGCCCTCGTCCTCCTCCTCCCGTCCTCGGGCGTACTTCGAGCTCAGGAGGGAGAGCGCGAGGAGATCGTCGACTTCGACGTCCGGGTGGAGCTGGGCGACGGCGGGGTGATGACCGTCACCGAGACGATTCGGGTCCGGGCGCTGGGAAGGGAGATTCGACGGGGGATCTTCCGCGACGTCCCGACCCGATTCCCACGGCCGTCGGGGTTCGGCACGGTCGTCGCCCCCCTGGAGGTCGTCTCGGTGACGCGCGACGGGCGCGCGGAACCGTACCGCGTCGAAACGGTCCGCGGCCCCTCGGAACGGAGTGGCGTTCGGGTGCGGATCGGGGACGCCGACGTGATGCTCGATCCGGGGCTCCATACCTACCGGCTCACCTACCGGACCGAGCGCTGGATGCGGTTCGGCGGCGAGCGCGACAGCCTCGCGTGGAACGTCACGGGGAACGGCTGGGGATTCCCGATTCGGCGCGCGGCGGCCCGGCTCGTCCTGCCGGAGCCGGTCTCCGCCGACGAGGTGCGTCTGCAGGCGTGGACCGGACCGGAGGGGGCGACGGACGAGAACGCGACGTCGATCCTGCGCCCGCGGGAGGGTGAGGCCGACTTCGAGACCACCGCACCGCTGGCTCCCGGGGAGGGACTCACCGTCGAGATCGGTCTCCCGGCGGGGGTGATCGCGCCCCCCGACACGGCGCAGCAGCGCGCGTGGATGCGGCTCGACTGGGGCGGGTACCTGGAGGCCGGCGTGCTCTGCCTCCTGGTTCTCGGCGTCTACCTCGCCCTGTGGATCCGCGTCGGGCGCGACCCCGACGGGCGTCCGCTGGTGATCCGCTACCACCCCCCGGCCGGCTTCTCCCCCGCCGCACTCGGCTACGTGCGAAACCGCGGCTTCGAATCCCGGCAGCTGACCGCCTCGCTCGTCAGCCTGGCCGTTTCGGGTGCACTGCGCCTCGAACGCCCCGACGACGACACCTGGACCATCGCGTCGACCGGGAACGAGGGGGCGGGGCTGGAATCGGACGAGCGCCGACTCCTGAAAGACCTGACCCGCGGGAGCCGCCGCCTCACCCTCACCGGTTCCACGAACAGTCGCCTGCGCAGCGCGACGAAGACGCTGCGCCGCGGGCTGGAGCGCGCGCTGGAGGGGCGCTACTTCGAGCTGAACCGTCGTTGGTTCGCGGCCGGCCTCGCGGCCAGCCTCGTCAGCTTCGCCCTCCTCGCCTTTCGCTACCGGTTCGATGTGGGACCCGAGAGCCTCTTCCTCGGGGTCTGGCTGACCGGGTGGAGCGCCGGCACGGGCGCCCTCCTGGTTCAGGTCGTCCGGGCGTGGCGGGAGCTCTTCAACGGAACACGTTCGGCGATCATCGGGGCGCCCTTCATCACCCTCTTCGCGCTCCCCTTCACCGGTGCCTGGATCGTCGTGGCGTGGTTCCTCTACCGGATGGTCCCCGGCCATCTGGTGATGGCGGCGATCGGGCTCGGGCTCCTGAACGTCGTCTTCTTCCACCTCCTCGAGCGCCCGACGCTGAAGGGGCGCGGCGTCCTCGACGAGCTCGAGGGATTTCGGCGTTTCCTCGAGGGCACCGAGCGGGATCGGTTCGACCGGATGCAGGAGCCCGACGCCGCGCTCGAACTCTTCGAGAGATACCTGCCGCACGCGATCGCCCTCGACGTCGAGAACCGCTGGGCGGAGCGCTTCGACGAGGTCCTGCGGGCGTCGAAGGCGTCCGGTGCATCGAGCGGCGCCTCCGTCTCCCCGAGCTGGTTCGTCGGGGCCTCGAGCTTTTCGGGAGCGGGCGGGTTCACCCAGGCGCTCGGCTCGTCGCTGGGCTCGACGCTCTCGTCGTCCTCGGCAGCACCGTCGAGCAGCGGGGGCGGCTCGTCCGGGGGTTCGTCCGGAGGAGGGGGCGGTGGAGGCGGTGGCGGTGGCTGGTAGCGGCGCCGAGGCCGGGCTTCGGAGGGCCGCGCGCGCGGACGCCGGGCTTCGAAGGACCGCGTGCGCCGAGGGCAGCCGGTGAGCGGGCGCCTCGCCGCAGATGAAGGTTGACACCGGCTGGAGTGCTAAGTATTTAGCACTATGCTAAGAAATTAGCATTCACGGTGATCCGACTCGTGGGATGGGGGGAAGGGATGGCGAACGAGGGGTGGAGTCGACGAGAGGGCCAGATCATGGAGGCGATCTACCGCCTCGGTGAGGCCTCCGTCTCGGAGGTGCGCGAGGCGTTGGATGATCCGCCCGGATACTCCGCGGTGCGCGCACTCATGCGGATCCTCGAGGAGAAGGGGCACCTCACGCATCGTCAGGAGGGCCCGCGCTACGTCTACGCTCCGGTTCGTTCGGTGGACGAAGCGAAGACGTCGGCGCTGCGGAAGATCCTGGACACCTTCTTCGAGGGATCGACGGAGCGTGCGATGGCGGCGCTGATCGATCTGTCGTCGGCGGAGACGTCGCCGGAGGAACTCGATCGCCTGGCCGAGATGATCCGCGAGGCTCGGGAGGAGGGACGATGATGGGGGAGACGATGCGCGGATGGATGATGGACCCTGCGCTTTCCGCGGGGATCGGGCTGGTGATGCGGGCGACGGTCCTCCTGGCTGTGGCGTGGGCCGCCACGGTGGCGCTTCGCAGGCGGAGCGCAGATGTGCGTCACCGCGTGTGGGCGCTCGCCTTCGCGGGGGTGCTCGCACTCCCCATGGCAGGCGCGGTGATGCCGGGATGGGCGGTTCTGCCCGCCGCCTTCTCCGAGCTGCTTCCCGCCTCGCGCGCCCCGTCCGCTACGGCGACTCCAAGGTCCGTCGAGTCCGGCGAAGGGCAGACCCTGCGCTCTCCGGCCCGGGATGAGACGTCGAGCCAGGGCGTGGCCGCGTTCGGTCGCGATGTCGAAGGGAGAGGTGTGGCCGGGGACGTCCGACTTCCGGATGGGGTCTTCGAGACGACCCCCTCCGTCGATCCGGCGGGAACACGCGGCGCGACTCTCGGCACCACCTCGGCCACGGTCCTGGACGCCGCGGGTGCCGCCGGTCCGACCCCCGCCGGTCCCGTGAACCAGGGCCATGGGGCCTCGATCCCCGCGATCGGAGCCCTCTTCATCCTGGTGTGGATCTTCGGAGCCGCGCTCCGCATCTCGCTACTCGGTGTGGGTGCGGCGCGCGTGGCCTGGCTCGCCCGCCGCGCTTGCCCCGCGTCACCGCAGCTCCTTTCCCTGAACCGCCGGGTTGCTCGAGACCTCGGTCTCCGGACGGCTCCCGTACTCCTGGTGGGAGACGACGCGCCCGTTCCGATGACCTGGGGGGTCCGACGTCCGCGAATTCTCCTCCCCGCGCAGGCGCAGTCGTGGAGCGAGGCGCGGCTGCGTCGGGTTCTCCTCCACGAGATGGCGCACATCGCGCGCCGCGACCTGGCCGCGCAGTGGGTGAGCGAGGTCGCCGTCGCGATTCACTGGTTCAATCCGCTCGCGTGGGCCGCCGCGCGAAGGATGCGGATGGAACGCGAACACGCGGCCGACGACCTGGTCCTCAACCAGGGGGTCGTGGCTTCCGACTACGCGGAGGACCTTCTGCACGTCGTCCGTGGCTTTGCGGTCCCGCCGGTGATCTCCGGCGCGGTCGGGATGGCGCGGCCCTCCCAGCTCGGGGATCGGCTCCGGGCGGTACTCGATCCGGAGCGCCGACGCGAGGGATCCCCGCTCGCGGCGCGGGTCCTCACGATGGCGGGGATGGTCCTTGTGAGCCTCGGGCTCGGTGCCGCGATGCCCGCCGCCCAGCTCGGGGATCCCGTCTCGAAGGTGGACGGAGAGGAGGAGGTCGCGACCCATCCCGAGACGGGGATGGACCAGACCGCGCGGGATCCTCTCGCGACTCCGTCGGAAGAGGTAGAGGAGGCCTCACCGGGTCCGGAGCTCTCGTGGCGTGGCCTGGTCGACTTCCGCGACGTGCGGGAGGCCGCTCGCGAGGAGGAGCTGTGCCCCTACCCCAGGGACTTCGACGACGTCGACCCCGTCTTGGGCGTGATCGTGACCGAGGACGGAGGCCGGATCCGAGGAACGATCATCGACAACTCGGACGATCGAGCCCATCGCATGATGTGGACGGGCGCCGCATGTCAGGTCCGCGTGAGCGCTCCCGGGGAGATCCGCTTCACGGAGGACGAGCGGGACGTGGAGTTCCTGCCCCGCGGGACCGAGTTCGAAGCTCGTTATCTGGACCGGGCGGGTGAGCGGACGATCCGGATCACCGCCGCCGGAACCCGCACCTACCAGGTCGACGGAGAGGACGCGGGTTGGGGCGGGGAGGCGGAGGAGCTCCTCGCGGATGTGATTCTCGGTCTCCATCGCCGCGTTGGATTCCAGTCGGAGGAGCGGGCGCTGCGGATCCTCGAGAGAGATGGCCTGGATGCGTTGCTGGAGGAGACGGCTCGGATGCGCTCCGACCACGTCGTGAAGGTCTACCTGGCGACGGGATTCCGGGGCGCCTCGGCCCGGGAAGCTCGCGCAGTCCTGGACCTCGCAGGCGACATGCTCGAAGCCGAGTATGCCATGGCCGAGTTCCTCATCGAGATCGCGGAGGGGGGCCGCCTCTCCTCCAGGGCCCTAGACGACGTGATCGGACTGACCGACCGGCTCGATGGGGACTACGAGACCGCTCGCGTCTTCATGGCGATCCTCGAAGGTCAACGGCCGGAGGGAGCCTCCCTGACCCGCATCCTCGAACTCGCGAGTCGGAAGATCGACGGGGACTACGAGATGGGACGAATCTACCGCCGTCTCCTCCAGGAGCCGTCCCTCAGCAACGACGCGATGGAGGAGCTCATCGCCTCCGCCGCCGCCGACCTCGACGGAGACTACGAACTCGGCCGGATCCTGCAGTCGTTCGGCGAGCGTCCAGAGCTCTCCGAGCAGGTGATGCAGCTCGCACTCGACGCCATCGCCCACCTCGACGGCGACTACGCCAAGGGGGAGGTGCTGAAGGCGTATCTGGGTCGAGCGCAGCGCCCGCAGGATCGGGTGCGAATCCTTCGGATGCTCGACGAGATCGACGGCGATCACGAACGCGCGGAGATCCTCCTGGGCGTCCTGGACCGGTGGGACGACGAGATGACGCTCCAAGCGGCCTACCAGGGCATTCGCGGGATCGACGGCGGCCACGATCGCGGGCGGGTTCTGACCGCGCTGCTGCGGGGCGCGGAGCGCGACTCGGAGCGGGTGCGCACGGTCCTCGAGCTCACCGCAGGCCTCAGTGGCTATGAGACGGCAGAGGTGCTGACCCGTATGGCGCGGGCTGGCCTGATTGGCGACGAGCTGGAGCCGCTGTTCATCGAGCGCGCCGCCCAACTCTCCGGCCACGACGAGGATCGGGCGCTCGCAGCGCTCGTCCGAGGAGGGCGGGGCGGCAACTAGGTTCCGACCGGCGGGACGTTTCGCGTCCGAGAGCGTATCGGCGAATCCCGGACGCGGATATGATCCCGCCAGGAACGGTCGAACCCACCGAAGCGCGAGGAGGCGCATCGTGCCGGACCGCATCGATGCGCGCGACCCTGCGACCGCGGTCGCGATCAGGGCGGACCGAAACTCCAGAAGCTGGTACCGCGTCTATCGCGCGATGATGTGGCCGTTCATTCGGGGACGCCTGCGGATTCGAACCACCGGCATGCATCACGTGCCGAAGTGCGGGCCCTTCATCCTGGTCTCGAATCACCGATCGAATCAGGACCCGATGGTCCTGAGCTGCGTCCTCCCGCACCACCTGCGCTGGGTCGTGGCGGGCTACATGCGCCAGGTCCCGCTATCGGGATACGTGATGACCCGCATGGGAGTCGTGTACGTCGATCCAGGCCGAAGGGGAATGCGGAGTCTCCTTCGCGAGGGTGCCGGCATCCTCGAGCGAGGTGGCACCGTGGCCATCTTCCCTGAGGGCCACGACTTCATCTTCGGGGGGGACCCCGCGGCTCCGATGGCCGATTTCCACGCCGGCTTCGCGGCCCTGGCCGTGAGGACGGGAGCGCCGGTGCTGCCGGTCGTGATCCGGCCGGTACGGGAGGAGCTCTGCGACGTCCCGATCCCTGCGGCCGCTCGATCCTCCCTGCCGCACGAATTCGAACGCGGGTCGGTCGCGGTGCCGCGGTACCGAAGCGTGCAGGTGCGGTTCGGCGCACCCCTCGACCCCGGGGAAGGCCGCGGGGATCTCCATGCGCTGGTCTCGGCTACGCGCGAACGGATGCATGCGCTCGCCGGCGAGTAGGGCTTTCACCTCGCGGTTGTCGTGCCCGCCTCCCTCGAAACCGCCGTGACGGTCGGCCGCGTAGTGACGAGTGCCGGCCTCGTGAAGTCTGGCGCAGAGTTCGTTCGACTGGCGAAGGGAGGGGACGATGATGAAGAGGCAGACATCGGGCGCTGCCGGGCTCTCGCTGTCCGGCGTCGAGGACACGGCTCTGCTGACCGCCGCCTGCCGCGCCAGGGAATCGGAACGCATGGATCCGATCCTGGTCGATGCCACCGCCGTCGCCCAGCTCGAGGCCTTCCGTCCCCTGCTCGCCACTTCGGAGCTGCCGCTCCATCGACGGATCGCTTCAGGGAGGATTCAGGACAGTCTCGTATCCTACATCTCGCAGCGTGCGCGTTGCTTCGATCGGTGGGTGGAAGCCTTCGCGGAGGAGAATCCCGACGGCGTCGTCGTGACGCTCGGGTGCGGCCTCGACGACCGGCTGGGCCGCATCGGACGGGCGGAATACCATGCGGTCAGCGTGGACCTGCCCAAGATGATCGCCCTTCGGGCCGACCTCGTCCCCGCGCGTCCGGGCGAGGTGACGATTGGCGCGTCGATTCTCGAGCCCGCTTGGGTCGAAGACGTTCGAGAACGCGTCGGCTCGCATCCCGTGATGCTCGTCGCCGAGGGCCTCCTCCTCTATCTCGAGCCGGAGCAGGTCGACCGTCTCCTTCGGACGATCCACCACGAGCTCGACCCTGAAGCCCTGGCCTTCGACGTCATTCACGGACGCTGGACTCGGGGGCTCCTCGGCCGGGCAGCGCAGCGGAAGATGCACCGCGAGCTCGGCGTGGACGATTCGGCCCCGGTGCGTCACGGGATCACCGACGCACGTGATCTCTGCCTGCCGGGTACCGGCTGGGCCGTGGCAGGGGAGTGGTCTCCGGTCGATGATTCCGACGCGAGGCCGGCAGCACTTCGCTGGTTCCGGGGAGTCGATTGGGTGCGACGCGTACAGTGGGCGGTGCTTCTTCGTCGAGTGACCCAGGAGAACCCCAAGCGCGAAGAGCGATGAGGTGCGGCGCCTCCGCTCCCGGGGGCCGCCTGAGAGACTCAGAGTTCCCGTCGCAGGGCCCGAACCGGGTCGATCCGCGCGGCTCGGAGCGCCGGCTGCAGGCACGCCAGGAAGGAGACGGCCGCGAGGAGCAGGCCGGGGACGAGGTACGAAACGAAGTCTCCCGTTCCAGCCTGGAAGAGGACACTCCGTACCAGCGGCACCAGAGCCAGCGAGAGCGCGACGCCGAGCGCCATTCCCAGTAGAACCGGCACCATCCCGGCTCGAGTCACGAGCGCGACGACGTCACGCGGCTTCGACCCGAGCGCCATTCGCACCCCGACCTCCTGGGTACGAGCGGCCACGGAGTAGGACACCACGCCGTAGATCCCGACGGCAGCGAGGATGAGCGCGAGCGTCGCGAAGGCGGTGACCAGCCCGCCCCACAGGCGCTCCGGCCACAGCGAGTCGTCGATCAGCGCGGCGA
>JANQLR010000285.1 GCA_028280525.1 Longimicrobiales bacterium | reverse complement strand
CGAGCAGGTCGAGCGGGCGGTGATGACGACCTTCCCCTCCGCCCGGGTCGCGCGGATGGACGTCGACACCACCACGGGGAAGTGGGCGCACCACGAGATCCTCGGACGGGTCGAACGGGGCGAAGTCGACATCCTCCTAGGCACGCAGATGATCGCCAAGGGCCTCGACTTCCCGCGCGTCACCCTCGTCGGGGTCGTGAACGCCGACGTCGGCATCCACCTCCCCGACTTCCGCGCGAGCGAGCGGACCTTCCAGCTCCTGGCCCAGGTCGCAGGCCGAGCCGGGCGGGGGTCGCTGGGCGGCGAGGTGCTGATCCAGACCTCGATCCCCGACCACTACGCCCTCCAGGCCGCGAGGACGCACGACTACCACGGCTTCGCCGAACGCGAGCTGGAGGAGCGCCGCGACCCGCCGTACGCCCCGCACGTACGCATGGCCAACGTCGTCCTCTCCTCTCCCGACGCCGAGCGGGTGGCCCGCGAGGCGGAGGCCGCCACCACGTGGGTCGATCGGTGGCTGCGGGCGCACCCCAGGGCCCCGATCCAGCGGGTCGGGCCCGCCCCTTCGCCGATCGAGCGGCTGCACGGGCGCTGGCGCTGGCACTTCCTTCTCCGGGCGCGGACGGCCAAGGCGCTGACCGCGGTGTGCCGCGCCTTCGTGGACGGCTTCCGACCGCGGGGCGGGGATCTCCGCATCGCCCTCGACCGAGATCCGGTAGCTCTGCTGTAGGTCCGGTGCCACAGCGACGTTGCGCAGCGATGCGCTCGGTACGCGCACGATGGGCGCGGGACGTCACCAGCTCCCCCACATCTCGTGCCCCCCGGGGGTCACGGGCACGAAATCTCGTGGCTTCGAGTTGGTAACGGGGGATTGCGAGGTCGCGCCGCGCGCGCGCATGTTGCGCGCGACTGAGGACCTTCATGCAGGAGGAGTGCATGGCGTGCCTGGCCCTCAATGCGTCCTACGAGCCGCTGACCCTCGTCCCCGCGAAGCGGGCGGTGCGGCTGGTTCTGGACGGGAAGGCCGAGATTCTCGAGACCGATGGCGCTCGGCGCTTCCGGTCCGCAACCCAGTCCCTCGCCGCGCCGACCGTCATCCGGCTGGTGCGCTTCATCCGCGTCCCGCGGCGCTTCCGCCGCCAGGTGACCAACACCTTCCTCTTCGCGCGGGACGACTACTGCTGCATGTACTGCGGTCGTCACCGCTCCGAACTCCGGGGGCGGGACTTCCTGACGCGGGACCACGTGGTACCCACCTCGCGCGGCGGGCAGAACTCGTGGGCGAACGTCGTGACCGCCTGTTCCAACTGCAACAACCGCAAGGGCGACCGCCTTGCGCGCGAGGCGGGTCTGACGCTCCTCACCGACCCGCGCGAGCCGAACTACGTCCACCTGGTCTGGGCCGTCCGGCGCGTCACCCCCATCCAGGCGAAGTGGATCGGGATGTTCTACGGGAAGGAGACCGTCGAGGCGCTCGGCGGGAAGCAGGCGGCCTTCAAGCGGAGGCTTCGCTGAAGCGGACCCCGAGGGCGCGGCTGCGGAGCGGGGCGCAGGGCCGCCTCACCGGGTCTCCCCGTCGACCTCCCCTTCCGCGCGATCTCGCCCATCGCCTCCGCGGACGCCGGTCCAGCGGGCGCCGCTGCAGCGCCCCTCGCAGCTCTCAGGGCGGGCGAGTGGACTGAGGCCGGCGGGCCGCGCCGCGCGGGGGGAGGACTCCGCCGCGGAGCGACTCAGTCGTCGAGCCAGGCGTAGGGGCGCTCGTAGAACTGGCCGTACCCGCGAATGCGTCCGTCGGTGGTGTACTCCTTCCAGTGGACGACCCACCCCCGCACCTCGTCCTGAACGACCTCCCAGGTGAAGCCGGGGAGCGACTCCCGTTCCGCCAGGAAGCGCGCGAGCCGCGGCGGGAGGTTCTCCGCCCAGCTGTCGTCGACGAGCTCGTCGATGCCGCGGAGGCCCATCTGAACCTCCGACTCGGCGAGCTGCACGGCGCGCACGGCGTCCTCGATCGACCGCACGATCTCGGCGATCGAGTCGTCCGGGGAGAGCCCGGTCCGACGCCGGACGTCCCGCAGCAGCTTGTTGACTCCCGGAGACTCGAAGAGGTCTCTCGCCCGCTCCAGCTGACTCCGAACCTGATCGTACAGGCGGAGGAGCTGAGCCTGTTCGCGACGGGAGTCGCTCATCGGCTCCGATGTTCTCGGCGTCGAGGACACTCAGGCACCCCGGTGCGGTCGGCGGACACGTACACTCCGCCGGAAGAGAGGGAGGACCCGGCACCCGGGCAAGGTTCGCCTTCCTCCGCTCAGTTCGTCGTCAGACGCTCGAACAGCTTCGCGATGTCGAATCCGACCGGATCGATGTTGAACACCTGCCCCTTCGCGAAGTGGCCGGTCGTGGGGAAGTAGGGCGGGGGATCGGTCTGACCGCAGGTGTCGTAGGAGTAGCGCTTCAGCCCTCCCGTCCCCGCCGTCGTTCCCACCGCGCCACGCGTGTTCTGGATGATCCCGCCCGACAGGTAGATGCACCCGCGGCCCCACACCTGCGACTCGCACCACTCGTCGTTCGTCGAACCGCTGTTGAAGTTCTCGACGGTGAAGATGTCGAGTGCGAGCACGACCCCGTGGATGAACTCGGAGCGCGTGTCGTCGTACGAGCGGTGGTTCCACCCCGAGGCGGGCTGGGCCGGGGCGTTGATCGTGTTGTCCGCGATGATCACGTCGTCGCCGGCGAACATCCCGAGCATGTCGGTGCAGGTTCCCGCACCGGGGTCGACCGAGTAGATGACGTCGTCCCCGATGATGATGTCGTCCGTTGCCGCGAGCGTCACCCGACCCCGGACGACGCCGGAGATCATGACATCTCCGTCGACGTAGATCACGCCCTTGAAGTCCGGATTGAGCGCCCGGGAGATCGGCCAGAGGTAGTCCGCGTCCGCACGTCCGGTCAGGAGCGGGGACACCGTCCCGGGCCACTGCAGCCAGCGACCCTCGCCGTCGTCCGCCACGAAGACGCCGCCGGGGTTCATCTCGTTCGCCCCGCCCAGGAAGCACCGGCGGGAGGAGGCGACCAGCGCATCGAGGGCGTCGTGGCTGCTCGAGCTGTAGACGTGATCGTCGGCGGAGATCCACTGTCCGCTGTGATAGTCCCCGCAGTTGCGGTGGTTGCGCATGTCGGAGACCCGCTCGGCCCCGACCCACGACCAGTCCGAGGAGTAGGCGCGGTACGCCTTGATGAAGCCCTCGTTGTCGTCGGTCGTGTCACCGTCCCCGTTGAGGTCGATGGCCACGAACTCGATCCGGAAGTCGGACTCGCCGTGCCCGCCGGAGGAGGAGCCGGTGAAGTCCATGCTCCCGGACGCCGCCTGGGCCTGCAGCTTGTTCAGATCGGCGGTCGACGGCATCGGGATCGTCGCGACGTACTCCTCGTACCCCTGCTTGAAGGTGCCGTACGCGGCGCCCTGCACCCGGCCCGCCGTGCGAGCCTCACCGTGGAAGGTGGCGCCGGAAGAGTAGATCTTCAGATCCGAGTTGGTGTGCACCGGGCCCCAGATCTGGTCGCCGCCACCGAAGGAGATGTTCGACGGCTCGAAGTCGGTGAAGTAGGCGTACTTCGCGAACGACTCCTGGAAGACCTGGGAGCGCCGGACCTGCACCGCGCCCGAGCCGTCCTCCACGACGGAGACGATCGAGCCGAAGACGCCGTACTGACCGGAGGTGCTCCCGGTCGGCCCCACGTAGACCCAGCGCTTGAGCCCGGGGATCGTCTGACCGAGACCGTCCTTGACCGCCTCACCCTTGATGAGTTCGACGTACCCGCTGTCGGGGTAGACCCCGGCCTTGCCGCTGTTCACGATCGCGCGGCCGAGCTCGAGACCCTCGACGGCCAGATCCTCCAGGAGGGTGGCCTGGTCGTAGTAGCGGTTGGCGAGCATGTGCCCGGAGCCGACCACGATCGCGCTGGTGACCAGGGCGGCCGCGACGAGGGTGACCAGGACGACGGTGATGAGCGCGAAGCCGCCGCGCGCGCCGGTGCCGGGCTTCCCTCGCTCGGTGGTGACTCGGGAGTTCATCGTCTCGAAGTCTCTGAGGTGCTGGGGGATCGACATCTTGAGCTCCCGGTCAGGGGATGACGACCGGAACCGCTTCGGTTCGGGTCGAGAGCGACGGGGTGCAGTCCTGCGCGGCGAGTCCGTACTGGTACGTGGTGCCGGCCGAGACCGTGAGATCCTGATAGGTGTAGGTGGCCTGGCCCGCGGGGATCGACAGGAAGGGATCAGCCCAATCCTCGCCGACCACGCGGCGCCAGATCACGTACCGCACGACATCGCCCTCACCGCCCGTCTCGTCGACGGCAGCGGTCCACGCGAGATCGACCGCCGGGCTCCCATCGACCACGGTGGCGGTGGCGGTGATCGCCTGGCCGAGAATCGGCTCGTCCCCACAGGTCTGCAGGACGCTCATGCCGGCGTTGGGCAGGTCGACGGTGCGCGAGAGGGAGACGGTCGAGGTGTCCCCGGACGCGGACCGGCGATTGTAGGCGGCGAGGTTGATCTTCACCGCGCGGATCGAGTCGATGCGGGCTGACTGCCCGGTGTCCGCCGCGGAGCCGTTGAAGGGGGCCTCGTGGAAGACGGGCAGGAGCGAGTCCGGCATCTCCTGCATCCTCCCGGTCCCGGTGCGGTCCAGGATCAGCTGCCGATAGGAGAGGAAGGGCTCGCTCCCGACCTTGAGCAGCGAGCGGGCGACGACTTCCGGCGTGTCGCTGTTGATCTGCCGGTAGAGCATGTAGTCGTCCGTCCGGGTCGTCGTCGTGTCCAGCGCGAAGTAGAAGATGATCATCTCGGCGGGCGAGTTGACCCCGCTCTGCTCGTACACCGTGTCGGGCCAGGACTCGGTGGAGTTCGGGATGCTCACCGCGGTGCGCGGCGCCGTCACGACGCCGGTCGGAAGGCTCGGATTCACGAAGACCGCCGAGACGTCGTTGACCACGTTCGAGGTGTAGTCGGCCGAGAAGGCGATCACGTCGTCGCCGGCGTAGATCACGCCGGGCTGCCCCGGGACCACGTTGGTTCCAGCGGTCGTGAGGTCGGTCTCGATGGTGCTGATCGCGTAGCGCACGTTGCGCAGCGCGCTCATCCGGTCCGAGCCCCGGGTGAAGGCGCTGTTCTGCGTCGACATGAAGGCGATCGCGCCGGTGACGACGACCCCGAAGACGACGACGCTGATCAGGAGTTCGATCAGGGTGAATCCGCCTCGGCGGCGGGTGGTGGACCGGTTCGGTCCCCGCGGAGTCGGGGAGGAGTTCATCGTGATCATGGGGCCGCCATGACGATGCGTCGGGAGAGGGTCCCGGTGATCTGGTTTCCGATCACCGCCACGCTGATGATCTTGTAGTCGACCTCGCCACCGCCCGTGACCGTCTCGACGATGTGCTCGATCGTGGTCTTGCGGGAGAAGCCGGGCAGCCCGGTGAGGTTGGTCTCGGTTCCCCCGTAGATGCTGTCCAGCCGGCCGTATCGCGGGTCGACCCGGATCTCCGAGATGCGGTCCTGGACCGCCTGCATGGCCGCCGCCCTCAGCTCGGTCTCGGCCGCATACCGACCGACGACGCCGGCCGAGGACGCCATGCCGAGACAGACGACCGCCAAGATCACCAGGGCGACCGTCAGCTCGATCAGGGTGAATCCGGCCCCGTCGCCCGAGGGGGGCTCGCGAGTCGTACCGGTCGCATTCGGCGTCAGCATTCGAGACTCCACGATTCCGTGGCGAAGCTCCAGCAGCTGACCTGAGCGGTCGCGCGTTCGATCTCGATGGCCCGGGCGTGGTGCTTGAAGCGGGACACCCGCGTGCCGCGAAGGGAGGTGATGTACACGATCCCCTCCTGGCTCGCGCTCCCGTTCCGCCGGAAGGTGACCGAGGGGTGCCCGTCCTGCTTCTCGGTGAAGGTGACGAACGCTTCTGAGGAGGAGAGCTTGGTTGCGCCCCCCCGGTTGAAGACGACCTCGTCGGAGAGACGGACGGTGCGGGTCTCCTCCCCGGTGTCGACCTGGCCGTCGTTGTCCTCGTCGTAGTGCATGCGCACCTCGCCGCGGTCCGTGAGGAATGCCAGGACGACGTCGTGCTGCTTCCAGATGGCCGTCCGCTGAGCGGTGTTCACGAACATCGTGAGCGAGCGAACCTCACCGTTCATCCGAAAGCGGTCCACGTCGATCGTCGGCAGAGCGATGCTCATGATGATCGACGCGAGCGCGACGACCGTCAGGACCTCGACGAGCGTGAAACCTTCGGTTTGGCGGGATGGGTGCGTCATCCGACTATGGTTCGGAGTAGGAGTCAGGATCGCAACCATTACATGGCAATGTGCGTGCCGGTCGCGTACGCGCGACATCGGGGCGGCGGGAAGCCCCGTCCCGTCTGGCTTCGACGGGTTCGACCACGGCCCGGGTGTGCGAAGGGAGGGGTGGGCGATCGGAACCGGCCTTCCCAGCGACCGGAACGAGGGTTCCGGCTCGTGTCGGCGGGGAGTTCAGCTCTCCGAGCGGTCCAGCCGGGTGCCGTCGTCTCGAAAGGTGCTCTTCACCTCCCAGGCGAAGACCATCTGCCGGAGTTCGGCGAGGAGCGTGAGGATGTCCGCGGTGCGGTCCAGCGTCTCGCCCTTCTCCTCCATCCGTTGGAGGATCCGGGCGAAGCGCGCAACTTCGGAGCGGAGCTTGTAGTCGGAGATGCCATCGTATCGTCCCATGCGATCGATACTCTCGTGCGTCGCCGGGTTCTGTCCAGCCGCCCTCCACGGCACCCACCGCCGACTCCCGGTCCGCGCGCCGAACCCCTCCCTCCACCGAACCGATGTCCGACGCCACTCTGGAGCGAACCGTCCACTTCCACGCCGCCCACCGTTACTCGGTCGACGGCTGGTCCGAGGAGGAGAACGAGCGCGCCTTCGGCGATCTGCGCGAGCTTCACTGGCACGGCTACTCCGTGACGATCTGGGTGACGGGTCCGATGGACCCCGCCACCGGCTTCTGCGTCGACCTCGTCGCCCTCGACGAACGGCTCGGCGAGATCGTGGGCTCGCTGAACGAACGCGTTCTGAACGACGTTCTCCCGGACGTCGTGGTCGGACGGCTGCAGCCCTCCTGCGAAGTCATCGCCCGGTGGATCCACGGCGAGCTGGCGCCCGCCATCCCCGGAGAGGCGGAGCTGGTCCGCGTGCGCGTCGCCGAGTCGAAGGAGCTGGCCGCCATCTGGCCGGGGATCCGCTGAACTCGCACCTTCCGGGCTCGACGGCTCTCCTCCCTTCCCGCGACATGGCCGACTTCGATCGACCCCCACCCCCCGCCCGCGGATCCGGCCCGCCCAGGCCGGCGCGGAACCGAGGGGGCTCCCCGCCCTCCGCCCGCTCCGCCCTGGGCCGGACGCCGGAGAGCCGAGCTCCCGACCGGCCACGGCGCGAGATGGACGTGCACGGTGAGACGTGGATCGCGGAGGTGGCCGGGGAAGGGTTGGCCGGGTACGCCGGCGACGCGGCGGCGAAGGTCCTCCTCCTGACCTTCCGAGCCGAGGATGCGGAGACGCCGGAGCGGGAGCATCTCCTCCCCGCGGCATCCCTCGATGCGCTCTCCGAACTCGAGCTGCGGGAGGCGTTCGACGCGGCGGTCCTCTACCGCGGCACCGAGACCGCGGACGATCTCTTCGAGGAGACCCGGCGCCGACGGGAGCCGCGGCGGGGCTGACGGCCCGCCGGAGCATCCCGTTTCCATCTGCGACACCCGGGTGTGTCGAAACGCTACGCAGGGGAGGCGGGAGTGTGCCCGTCCGGGAGGTGCAGCCCTGAAGCGGTCGTTCCGAAGCCACTGCCTTGCAACAGGATGCGACCTGGGCGCAGTCTAGACGCGACACCTGGCACGGACCCTGCTAGCGGGAGGGTGACGACTTCACACTCCTACCCTGGATCGGGGTTTTTCGAACATGGCCGCAACTACCCGCACCCCCAGCGCCTCGGCGGAGGCGCAGCCGGCGGATCCGCCGGGGATCGTGATTCTCGACCGCCGCGTCGATCCTCCGGCCTCTCCTCGAATCGAGGCCTTCGTCTACGGCGGAGAGTCCGGGGAGGCTCAGGAGACCCTCCCCTACGGACGGTGGCGGGAGATCGCCTGACCGGTCGAAGGCCCATCGGTACGTACGACGGCGTACCTCCCCGGCGCGGGGGGTGCGCCGTTTCGCTTTAACGTCGGCCCTCCCGCGGGCGTCCTCCGGGTGAAGATCACGACGATTCCCGGGACGCCGGCCCGCACCGAGCCGGCCCCGGTACGGGCCAGAGGCAAGGAGGAGGAGGATGACGACGAGGAAGATGATCCGGACGACCGGGTGGGTAGCGCTGGTGGGCGCTCTCCTGGTCCCCGACGCGATGGAGGCGCAGCAGGCCGGCCGCGACCGGATGCGCGAGGGGCGCACGGCACGGATGGAGGCGCGAGCCGACCGCGGGCTGGCCCGACAGGCGCGACTCCTGGAGCTCACGGATGGGCAGCGGGCCCACCTGGAGGAGATCCAGGACCGCACCCGCGCCGAGAGGGAGGCGCATCGGGAGCGCCTGCGGGAGATGCGCGCGGAGTTCATCGAGACGCTCGACGAGACGCAGCAGGCCCGCCTCGAGACGGTCCAGCGGCTGCGAGCGGACGAGTTCCGGCAGCGTGCCCGCAGCGGGCGTCGGGGGGGCGATGCGGCCTTCCGGGGGCGCTCCGGTCGTCGGGGCGACATCGGCCGTGGCTTCCGTCGCGGCGGGTTCGAGCCCGCGCTCCCGGAGCCCGGTCTGGACGATGGGGGGGCGGAGATCTTCGCGCTCGAGCTGACCGAGGTCGAATGGCCGGAGGTTGCCCTGCCGGAGCCGCACGGACTGGAGGACGAGGCCGGCGGACTCTTCGGAAACTGACGGACGGCGCCCGACGTCCGTAGAACAAAGGATGGCCGGGTGGGGTTCAGAGTGCCGAACCACTGCCCGGCCGTCCGCGCTCAACACGGTCGTCCCCATCCGTGTCCAGATGACGAAGCACTCCGACGAACCCACCGATCGCGACCTGGTCCTGCGGGCCAGGTCGGGAGACGAGCGGGCCTACGGCCAGCTGGTTCGCCGGTACATGCGGTCCGCGTACGCGGTTGCCTACTCCGTCACGCATCGGCACGAAGACGCGGAGGATGCCGCGCAGGAATCGCTCCTGGTGGCGCTCGAGCGGATCGATGAGTGCCGGAATCCCGACAGGTTCGCGGGGTGGTTGATGACGATCGTTCGGAATCGATCGCGCAATCTCCTGCGACGGGAGGGGCTTCGACAGACGGCGGAGGTGCCG
This sequence comes from Longimicrobiales bacterium, assembly GCA_028280525.1. Lineage (GTDB taxonomy): Bacteria > Gemmatimonadota > Gemmatimonadetes > Longimicrobiales > Gaopeijiaceae > Gaopeijia. The sequence continues at coordinate 1,712 of JANQLR010000285.1, read as the reverse complement.
GAGTCGGCGGCGAGCGGGGAACCGCTCCCGGACCGGGAGCTGGAGCGGACCGAGCTCCGAGGCGCGCTGAGGACGGCGCTCTCGGAGCTGCCCCCGGTCCAGCGGGAGATCGTTCTCCTGCACGACCTGGAAGGATGGAAGCATCGCGAAATCGCGGAGCGGCTCGGCATCCCCTCGGGGACCGTCCGATCCCACCTGCACTTCGCGCGGAAGGCGCTGAGGAAGACCTTGGCCGAACGCCTGGAACGGGCGGACGCGGATCGAACCGTGCTCGCCTGAGGACTTGGGAATGAAGACCGAACAGAACGACCGAGACCGCGAGCTCGAGAGGATGCTCCGAGCGCTGGACCCCGGTCGGGACGACGACACCTACTGGCCGCGCTTCCACCGGTCGGTGATGGGGCGCGCACTCGACGAGCTGGCGCGCCGACGAGTCGTGGCGGATCTGACCGTCGCCGACCTCGTCTCCTCGTGGGGACGGACGCTCGTGCCGACGGCCGCAGCCGCAGCCGTGGTCGCCGGGTTCTTCCTCCTGCGTCCCGAGGCCGCACCGGCGGACGAGGCGCTGATCGCCGTCGAGGAGGCGCTCGTCGAGGAGGGGACCTCGATCCCCGACCTCCTGAGAGACGAGGAACTCCCCGACGGGACCGGCGTCGTCTTCGCCTCGGAGATCTTCTGATGGCCGGGACGATGCGCACCAAGGTCGTCTCCGCTGGAGTCCTCCTCGCCGTCTTCGTGGCGGGGGCGCTCGTGGGGGCCGCCTTCGACCGCACGCTCGGGGCCGCGCCGGCCGAAACGGGGGAGCGCATCCCGCCGGTGGCCGACGCCCGATCCGACGAGGACGGGGAGCGTCGCGAGCGTCGGCGCGGGATGTGGGAGCGGGTCGATCCGACCGAGGACCAGCGGGTCGTGATCGATTCGATCCTCCGGCACCATCGTGCGCGCATGGGTGAGCTCCGAGACGACTTCGAGTCGCGCTACAACCCGCGGTACTGGGCGATCGTCGACTCCACCCGCAACGGAATCCGCGCGGTCTTCAACGAGGATCAGAGGATCCGCTACGACTCGATGACGGCTGCCTTCGACGAGAGACGAATGGACGAGAGCGGCGACCGGCGCAGCGACTGGGATCGCGATCGAGACGACGATCGCGACCGGAACGAGGACACCGAGGGACGGGACCAGGACCAGGACCGGGACGGAGGACGAGGATGACGACGAGGACCGATGCGCCCGCGGTGATCCGCACCGAAGGGATCGTGAAGCACTACGTGCTGGGCGCGGAGACGGTGAAGGCCGTCCGTGGGATCGACCTGCTCATCGAGCGGGAGGAGTTCGTGGCGGTCATGGGCCCGTCCGGAAGCGGGAAGTCCACCTTCATGAACGTCCTCGGGTGCCTGGATACCCCCACGGATGGACGGTACTGGCTGAACGGCACCCTCGTCTCGGAGCTCTCGGACGACGAGCTGGCTCGGATTCGAAACCGCGACATCGGCTTCGTCTTCCAGACCTTCAACCTCCTCCCGCGCGCGACGTGTCTGCACAACGTGGAGCTCCCCCTCGTCTACGCCGGCGTCCCCGCCAAGGAGCGCAAGCGCCGGGCGGCCGAGAAGCTCGAGTTGGTCGGGCTCGGTGACCGGATGGATCACAAGCCGCCCGAGATCTCCGGCGGCCAGCGTCAGCGCGTCGCGATCGCGCGTGCGCTCGTGAAC
>JANQLR010000357.1 GCA_028280525.1 Longimicrobiales bacterium | reverse complement strand
CTGATGTGCCGCGACGCCCTCGACCGCGAGGAGTCGTGCGGCGCCCACTACCGGACGGAGTACGTCACGGCCGAGGGCGAGGCCGCCCGGAGGGACGACCTCTACCAGCACGTTTCGGTCTGGGAGTGCGCCGGCGCCCCCTCGGAGGCCCGACTTCACCGCGAGCCGCTCGACTTCGCCTCGGTCGAGGTCGCGGAACGGAGCTACCGCTGATGAAGCTCACGCTGAAGGTCTGGCGGCAGGAGTCGCGCGACGCCGAGGGCCGGATCGAGACGTTCGAGGTGGAGGGCGTCACCCCGGAGATGTCCTTCCTGGAGATGCTCGACCTGCTGAATGACCGGCTGCACGGCCAGGGGGAGCGCGCGGTGGTCTTCGACCACGACTGTCGCGAGGGGATCTGCGGACAGTGCGGCCTCTTCATCAACGGGGTGGCCCACGGACCGGGTCGCGCGATCACGACCTGTCAGCTGCACATGCGCTCCTTCCGGGACGGGGACACCATCTGGGTCGAGCCGTGGCGGGCCTCCGCCTTCCCCGTCATCGCCGACCTGATGGTCGACCGGAGCGCGTTCGACCGCATCGTGGAGGCGGGCGGCTACGTCTCGGTGAGCACGGGAACCGCCCCGGAGGCAAACTCGCTCCCGATCGGGCACGACGCCGCCGAGTCCGCCTTCGACGCCGCGGCGTGCATCGGCTGCGGGGCGTGCGTTGCCGCGTGCAAGAACGCCTCCGCGACCCTCTTCGTCGCCGCCAAGGTCAGCCACCTGAGCCTCCTCCCCCAGGGGCAGGTCGAGCGCGTCGAGCGCGCCCGGCGCATGGTCGCACGGATGGATGAAGAGGGCTTCGGAGCCTGCTCGAACACCGGGGCGTGCGAGGCGGTGTGCCCGAAGGAGATCTCGATGGAGCACATCGCCCGCCTGAACGGAGAGTGGCTCCGGTCGCTCCTCTGACGCACGGGCTCCCCGCTGCCGCATCACCATTTCGACGCAAGACGGCAAGCGGAGCCGGGAGCCGCCGCATCCGACCTCTGCGGACGACTCCCGACCGAGCGCCCCTCAGGCCGCCTCTCGCGCCAGCTCCTCCGAGCCTGCCGCCACACGCCCACGCGACCCGCGCCGCAGCAGCTTGTCGATCTCGATCGCGATGAAGCTCGGGAAGAAGCTGAGCAGGATCAGCGGCCACCACTCGAGCGGGAACTCGGCGGTCCGGAAGAGCGCGGCGGCCTCCGGCACGAGCGTCGGGATGAAGCGGATGCCGATGCTGATCGCCATCCCCGCGAGGAGCCAGCGGTTGCTGAAGGGGGAGAAGCTGAAGGCGGAGCGGTGAATCGAGCGCGCCGACACGAGGTAGCCGAAGTGCGCGATCAGGATTCCCCAGAAGGCCGCCGTCTGCGCCTGCGTCAGGAGGAGCGGGTCGACGAGCTGTCCCTGCGACATCGCGGCCCCCCCGAAGTGCAGGTAGAGGAAGAAGCCGGGGGCGCAGATCGCCGCCCCGATGATCACCACCCGCTGAATGAAGAGCCGGTTGATGATTCGGGAGCGGGCGGGACGCGGCGGCACGTCGAGAAGCCCCTGCTCCTTCCGCTCCATCATGAGCGGCATCGTCAGGAGGACGGAATCGAGGAGGTTCACCCAGAGGATCTGCACCGGCTCGAGCACGAAGCGGGTCGCGAAGATCGGCATCGTGGCGGCCATGATGATCGCCCCCATGATGAGGAGCGCCTGCGCCGCATTCGTCGGCAGCGTGTAGAGGATCGCCTTCTGCAGGTTGTTCCAGGCGTGGCGGCCCTCCTCGACGGCGGCGACGATCGTGGCGAAGTCGTCGTCCTCGAGCACCATGTCGGAGGCCTCCTTGGCCACCTCCGTCCCGGCCCGACCCATGGCGACCCCGATGTCCGCCGCCTTGAGCGCCGGTGCATCGTTCACCCCGTCGCCCGTCATGGCCACGACGTGGCCGTTCTCCCGGAGTGCCTCGGCGATCGCCTTCTTGTGTTCGGGGGCGACGCGCGCGTAGACGGAGACGCGCTCGACCGTCTGGCGGAGCGCCGCCTCGTCCAGCTTCGACAGGTCCGCACCGGTCAGCGCCTCGTCCGCGTCGATCCCCAGCTGCCGAGCGACGGCACGCGCGGTCCCCGGGTGGTCCCCGGTGATCATGACGGTGCGGATCCCGGCCCGCCGGCAGGCGGCGACCGCCTCGATCGCCGAGGGCTTGGGCGGATCGATCATCCCCTGCAGCCCGGCGAAGCGAAGCCCATGCAGCTCCGCCTCGGTCAGCTCGGTGCGCGGCTCGTCGAGGCGCTGGAAGGCGAAGGCGAGCGTCCGCAGGGCGTCATCCCCGAAGTGCGCCGCCTGCGCCAGGATCCGATCGTGCTCGAGCGGCTGGGCGTGACCGGCACCGTTGTCCTCCTCGCTGCACATGCCGAGCACGACCTCGGGGGCACCCTTCACGTAGATCCGCTGCTCGCCCTCCCGCTCGACGAGGACGGCCATGTACTTGGTGGCGGAGTCGAAGGGGATCTCGGCGATTCGCCGGACGCCGTCGCCCCGTACTCCTCCGAGCAGTCCCGAGACGCGGAGCGCGACCTCGGTGGGGTCGCCGGTCACTGCGCCCGCGCCTCCACTCGCGTTGTTGCAGAAGAAGCCGGTCTCCAGGAGGTCCCGCAGCGCCGGCTGCGTCGCGGGGTCGACCGGACCGTGGTGACGGAAGGGGACCTCGCTCCCCTCCCCCTCCACCTCGTAGAGGACGCACCCGGCGTACACGCGCGTCACCGTCATCCGGTTCTCGGTGAGCGTCCCCGTCTTGTCGGAGCAGATCACCGAGGTCGCGCCCAGCGTCTCCGCGGCGGGCAACCGTCGGATCAGCGCCTTCCGCCGCGCCATCACGACCCCCGACAGGGCGAGGATCGAGGTCACCAGCGCCGGGAGCATCTCCGGAATCGCCGCCACGACGAGCGACACGCCGCCGAGGAAGGAGTAGCTCATCTCGTACCCGAGATAGAGCCCGTACAGGAAGTTGAAGGAACCGACGATCAGGATCGCGACGATCAGGCTCCCCACGAACGTCTTCATCTGACGCTCGAGCGGCGTCGACTCGACCGCGGCCTCGTTCACCATGTCGGCGATCTGACCGAAGACCGTCCCTCGACCAGTGGCGAAGACGACCGCACGACCGGTCCCCTGGGTCACGAAGGTGCCGGAGAATCCGGTGTTGCGCTGGTCGCCCGGCACCAGATCCGTGCCCTCGAGCGCCTCGGTCACCTTCCGGACCGGGATCGACTCCCCGGTCAGCGACGACTCGTCGACGTGGAGGTTGTTCACCTGCATGAAGCGCACGTCGGCGGGGATCTTGTCCCCGGACTCGAGGAGGACGACGTCGCCCGGTACGAGATCGCGGGCCGGGATCCGCACCTCACGCCCGTCCCGGATCACCATGCACTCCTGGACCATCATGCTGCGGAGCGCGTCGAGGGCGCCCTCGGCCTTCCCCTCCTGCACGAAGCCGAGGATCGAGTTCAGGAGGACGACCCCCAGGATCACGATGGTGTCCGGAAGCATGTGGCTTCCGAGGGCCGTCAGAACTCCCGTCACTACACCGGTGATCAGGAGGATGATCACCATCGGATCGTTGAACTGCCGGAGGAAGCGCACCCAGGCGGGCGTCTTCTTGAAGACGATCTCGTTGGGGCCGGTCTCGGCGAGACGGCGCTCGGCGTCGCTCGAGGTGAGTCCCGCATCCCCCGTCCTCAGCTCCGCGACGAGGTCGTCGACCCTCCGCGCGTACACGGGTAGAGCCGACTCGTCCGAGGGATCGGCGACGGCGCCGGACGCCGATCCGTGTATTGAAATTATCGATACCTGGTCCGGCATGTCGTCAATGGTCGAAAGCGTTGGGCAACATGGACTTCGGTACTCGCGAATATGCTACCGGAGTCCTACACCGCGCCACGGTTAAGGATCGCCTCGCAGCGCGCCTTGAACCTTTCCACCGGATGACGCATATCCCTCGGTACGGCGTTGTCGCCCACCCTATCCGAGCGTCCCCCAGGAGTCCCCGTGTTCGAACGCATCGAAGTCGCCCTCGACGGATCGAGCCACGCCGAGCGGGCTCTCCCCTTCGCGGAGTCGCTCGCCAACCACTTCGACTCCACGATCCAGCTCGTCGCCGTCCACGAGCCGATCGGCGCGCTGAATGAAGACGCGTGGGATGATGGAGCGCAGGATCGGGCGGCCGAGTACCTGGAGCGCGTCCGCGACGACATCGCCGAGCGGTACGAGGGCGAGGTCGAGACGAGTTGCCTTCGCGGCCGTCCGCACGAGTGTCTCCTCGAGTTCGCGCACCGGACCGAGGCGAATCTGATCGTCCTGGCGACCCATGGGCGCGGCGGTCTCGCCCGCGCCTGGCTCGGCAGCGTGACCGACAAGCTTCTGCGCGAGTCCGACGTCCCGCTCCTCGTGGTCCGGCCGAGCGAGGACGCCCCCGCTACCGCCGACACCGACTTCCGTCGGATCCTGGTGCCGATCGACCGGCTCGACCTGGAGTCGGGACTCCTGGAGATCATCCGCAACCTGGCCGGTGCCTACGACTCGGAGGTGGTCTTCGTGCAGGCGATGCCGACCCCGACCGCGGCGGCCTCCCCCTTCCTGCGGGCCACCCCGGAAGTGAAGGAGGAGGTCATCGAACAGCGCCGTGCGGAGATCGCCGCGACCCTCGACCAGTACGTGCAGTGGTGCGAGTCGCGCGGGATCCGCGCCCGCTCCCGGGTTCAGCTCGGGGCTCAGGCCGGAATCGCGATCTGCCGGGTCGCCGAAGAGGAGCGGGCCGACCTGATCGCGATGACGACCAGCGGCCTCAGCGGAGTGAAGCGGGCGATCCTCGGCAGCGTGTCGGACAAGGTCATCCGGATGGCGGACATCCCCGTCCTGATCCACCGCGTCCCCGACGCCGACTGAGGCGCAGGGCCCGGTCCGAACGGGTACCCGCCGGACGCCGCCGCCCGCGCCCTGGAACGGGGCTTCGCGGGCGGTCGGGGGCTCGGCCCTAGCCGCGCGCCTCCAGCTCCGCCTTCCGCATCTCGAACTCGCCCCGCCCCGCGTCGGAGACCTCCATCGTGGCGAGGATCTCGTCGTAGATGGCGATGGCGTCGCCGAACTGACCGAGCTCCGTCCGCATCCGGGCCGCGTCGGAGAGCGCCTCGACCCGCTGGAACTCGATCGGGGCACGCCGGCCCACGTCGAGGTACAGCTCCGCGGCCCGGGCGAACTCGCCCTGCTCCTCCCACGCCCGCGCCTGCAGCACGTGGACCTGCGGGCCCAGCGGGTCGCCGAGTCCGACGCCGGAGTTGCGCAGCGTCTCGATCGCCTGCGCCGGCTGATTCGTCTCGAGGTAGAGCTCGGCCAGTAGGAGGCTCGCCTCTGCGGCGTAGGGGGTGCCTCCGAAGCGCTCGAGGTACTGGGCGAGCGCCACCTTCCCGGTCTCGGCGTCGCCGAGCGACAGCGTCTGCTGGATCTGCTCGAGCTCGACGAGCCCGGCCTCCTCCAGGTTTGCGGTGTAGCTGGTCCAGTACCATCCGCCGAGGAGGATGACCGCCACCACGATTCCACCGATCGTCAGCTTCGACTGGTTCTTCCTCGCCCACGTCGAGGCGTCGAGAACCCCGGCGACGAAGACGTCGTCGCCGTCGGAGGCGGAGGTGCGCGAACGGCTGCGCTGCTGGGGGTGCCGCTTGGACATCGTGGACCTGCGAAGAGCTACGGGATGCAGTTGGGGTGCAGAACGAGAAAAGCTACGCCGCAGCGGATGGGCGGTCAACGCCGGTGCGGCGCATGGCTGAGCCATTTCCGGCGCCTCTGCCTCCCGTCCTCCCACTGGCGCCGGGACCCATGGCACCACAAGCTCCGGAGACCGTCCGAACGTCCAGGCGCCGAGCCCCGGTCCTCTCCTCCGATCTCCGCCCGATGGCCATGAAGCTGCGATTCCTCCCCCTCGTCGCCCTCGCCTGGGCGGGGTGCACCGGCTCTCCCCCGCCCTCGGGCGACCCGGCCCCGGCTGCGACTCGACCGGCGGCCGCCCCCGTCCCGGCCCCGGCGCCGTACTTCCCCTCGACGAACCGCCCCGAGGTGATCGGGACGCGGGGGGCCGTCGTCTCCGACCACCCGCTCGCCAGCGCCGCGGGGCTGGAGATCCTGCAGGAGGGCGGCTCGGCGGTGGACGCGGCGGTCGCGACGGCGGCGGTCCTCGCCGTGGTGCGTCCTCACATGAACGGAGTGGGCGGGGACGCCTTCGCCCTGATCCGGGACGCCGCGACCGGCGAGGTGCAGGCGCTCAACGGCTCGGGGCGAGCGGGCGCCCTCGCGACCCCGGACTTCTTCAATGGTGAGATCCCGCAGACGGGAGGCGCCTCGGTCAGCGTGCCGGGGGCGGTCGGGGCGTGGGTCGACGCCCACGAACGCTTCGGTCGGCTTCCGCTGTCGCGGGTTCTGGCCTCCGCCATCGGGTACGCGCGCGACGGGTTCCCGGCCACGACCCGACTCGGGCAGGACTTCACGAGCCAGGGGCGCGCGCTCAACGCACCCGGGCGGGAACTCTACCTTCCGGACGGCAGCCCCCGGGCCTCGGGCGTTCGCCTCCGCAACCCGGCGCTCGCCCGGACGCTCGAGCGGATCGCGGCCGAGGGCCGGGCCGGCTTCTACGAGGGCGAGGTCGCCCGCTCGCTCGCCGAGTTCCTCCGCAGCGAGGGTGGGCACCTCACCGTCGAGGACTTCGCGGCCCACACCTCCACCTGGGTCCAGCCGCTCTCGGTGGACTACCTGGGGCACACCTTCCTCGTTCTGCCGCCGAACACGCAGGGGGTGACGCAGCTCCAGCAGATGGAGATGGCCAAGTCGTTTCCCTTCGGCGAGATGGACCCCGAGAGCTCGAGTTATCTCCACCACCTGATCGAGATCAAGAAGCGCGCCTTCGCCGATCGGGATCGGTGGGTCGCCGACCCCGAGTTCGCGCCGGCTCCCCTCCCCCGACTCCTCGACCCGGAGTACCTGCGCGGGCGGGCGGCCGAGATCGACCCGGGCCGCGCCGCGCCGGCGGTTGCCCCCGGCTTCGGCGAGGCCACGGACGGGTCGCTCGACCCGGACGACTTCGACGATGGGGGCGACACCGTGTACCTCACCGTCGTCGACGCGGAGGGGAATGCGGTCAGCTGGATCCAGTCGCTCTACGCGGGCTTCGGTTCGGGCCTCCTCGAGCCGGAGACCGGGGTCGTCCTTCAGAACCGGGGGGCGCTCTTCACGCTCGAGCCGGGCCATCCGAACCGCGTCGAGCCGGGGAAGCGTCCCTTCCACACGCTGACCCCCATGATGGCGCTGCGCGGCGGAGAGCTCGCCTTCACCCTGGGTACCCCCGGGGGGGACGCCCAGACGCAGAGCCTGCTGCAGATCGTCCACCGCCTCCTTCTCTTCGACCACACGGCGCAGGAGGCCGTCGAGGCCCCCCGCTTCCGCTCCTACGGCGGGACTCGCGTTTCGATCGAGGACCGGATCGCCCCTTCGGTCCGTGCCGAACTCGCCGCACTGGGGCACGATCTGCGGGTCGTACGGGGGTGGACGGCGACCTTCGGCGGCGCTCAGGTGATCCGCTACGACGCGGCGGAGCGGTCGCTGACCACGGCCGCCGACCCGCGGAGGGAGGCCTATGCCGTCGCCTGGTGAGGCCCGGTGGGCCGCTCGCACCGTCGCGACCGCGGCGGTCCTCGGTGGACTCGGGGTCGCGCTGGGCGCCTTCGGGGCCCACGGGCTGGAGGGCCGCGTGACGCCGGACCGACTCGAGACCTTCGGAACGGGGGTCCAGTACCACCTGCTCCACGCCCTCGCCCTCCTCGTCCTCCCCTCCGTCGCCGCCCGACTCCATGCGGGCGCGCTCCGTTGGACGGCCCGCCTCTGGACGCTCGGAGTGGCCGTCTTCTCGGGGTCGCTCTACCTCCTCGTCCTCCTCGACCTCCCCTTCATGGGTGCGATCACCCCGATCGGGGGTATCGCCTTCATCGCCGGGTGGATCGCCGTCGTCCTCGCCGCCGTGCGGGCGTCCAGGGAACCCGGCGCCTGATTCGAAGGTCTTCCTGAAGGACTGCCGCACTCCACCGACCCCACGTCGCCCCGATGCCCCGTCCCATCCGACACGTCGCCGCCACGCTCCCCTTCCTCCTCCTCGTCGTTGCCTGCGGAGGGAGTGAGACCACGGGCCCGCCGCCCGCTGAGATCATCGGGGTCCAGGTCACGCCGGCAAACGCCCAGCTCGAGTTCATCGGGGCGACGGTGCAGCTCGCCGCCCGGGTCTTCCGCGACGACGGTTCCACCGTCGCCGACGCCGTACTGGTCTGGAACTCCTCCGATCCGTCGGTCGCCACCGTGGACGCGGGCGGCCGGGTGACGGCCGTGAGTACGGGCTCGGCGGACATCACGGCCTCCTTCCAGAGCCTGTCGGCGTCGGCCCGGATCGTGGTGACCACACCGAACTGCGTGAACGCGGTGGGGCTGCAGCCCGGAGAGTGGGAGTCCCTCGCCCTCGGCTGCGCCGTCGACCTCCCCGCCGGCTCGGCCGGCGACCTCTACCGGCTGGCGGTGGTCAACCAGGCCTCGGCGGAGGCGGCGAACGCGGTCACGACCGTCTCCGTCGCCACGACGAGCGCCGTCTCCACCGCGCCTCCCGCGAGCCTGCGGGCGCGCCCGACTCGCCGTGAACCCGTCCTCGACCGGATGGAGCGCGAGCGACTCCGCATCGGCGCCCGCATCGCCCTGGCCACCGCGCGCGACCACGCGGAGCGACGCACCGCCGAGATCGAGCTCTGGGAGCGCATCCGGCCAACCCACGACCCCACCTGGCTCGAGCGGCGGCGGCAAGAGCGGCCCACCGCTGCGGCGGCCCTCCTCGGCTCCTCGCCCCAGCGCATCATGATCCGCGCGAATGCGGGGACGAGCACGACGTGTGACGTGACCCCGGCCACCCCCGCCTTCCTCGTGGCCGAGAACGACTACGTCGCGATCTACCAGGACTCCGTGATCGGCTCCGACCTCTCCACCCAGATCACGACCGCGCACGCCCAAGCGATGCTCGACTACTACGAGGCCTACGGCCACGACGTCATCCAGGACTACTTCTCGGGGGTCCCGGACATCGACGGGAACGGAAAGATCATCGGGTACGTCTCCTTCACGACGCCGGCGACCGGAGGGCTGGTCGCAGGGTACGTCTGGGGTGGCGACCTCTTCCCGCAGGAGGACTGCGCCACCTCGAACGAGGCGGAGGTCATGTACCTGAATGCGGGGTTGATCCGCGCTCTCGACGAGGGCTTCGAGCAGGCGCTCGACCTGGTGGTCCACGAGGCGAAGCACATCTCCTCCTTCTGGCAGGGGTACCGACGCTCGATCCGGGCCAACTCGAACCAGTTCCAGCCGCTCTGGATCGAGGAGGGCACCGCGGAGATCGGGGGGAACGTGGCCGCCCGCACCGCTTGGCAGGACGCCGGCGGCCCGGAGCCGAACGTGCGGGTCACCCCGGAGCTCTTCCGGGACCTTGCCGTGGGCAATGACAACGAGGTCATCCCCGAGGCGAGCAACCTGATCGGGCGCTTCGTGAACGTGCAGCGCTACCTCGCGAGTCAGCCGAACGGGGTCGTGGTGACGCCCTTCGGTGCGGGTCGGGGTCACTCGATCTACGGTTCGGGGTGGACCTTCCTCCGCTGGCTCGCGGACGCGTACGGTGGAGCGGCGTCGGCCCCGCTCGCCGATGCCGGCTTCTTCCGTCAGATGAACGACTCCCTCGCCGCGCCGGGGCTCGGTGGTCTTCAGGCCGCGACCGGGAAGAGCTTCCCGCAGCTGATGGAGGAATACGCGGCGGGCCTCATGCTGCACGCGACCGACGTCGCACCCCCGCAGACGGCCTTCGACCTCTACGACTTCAACGTCATCGAGAGCTTCTGCTTCGCGGCCGACAACCCGCCCTGCGACGGATCCGAGCCCGGGCCTCCGGGCACCTTCCCCTGGCCCGTCACGGCGCAGTCCGACGGGACGATGTCGGTCCCGTTCGGGACGCACAGCTTCAAAGGGTCGATCGGGAACGGCGGCGTCCGTATCCACGAGTTCGAATCGTCGGGTGCGGGCGACCTGAGGGTGACGGTCGAGGCCGAAGAGCCCTCGGCGATCGTGGTGGTCCGGATCCGCTGACGGGAGCACGGCCGCCAGACCGGCGGAACCGGCGCCAGCGCCTCTCCACACCTGCGGAGGCGCCCTAGGGGCCTCCCACGAGCCCGGCGAGCGACCTCGGGTCGAGGTTCCCTCCGGAGACCACCACCACGGTCGGCCCCGCCTCGGGCGGGGTCGGGCCTTCGATCCGACCGGCGGCCCGTTCGAGGAGACCCGCAAAGGCGACTGCGCCCCCGCCCTCCACCACCATCCCGTGGTGCGAGAAGAAGCGGCGAACCGCGTCGGCGATCGCGGCCTCGGTGACTTCGAGGTGCCGATCGATGCGGTCCCGGACCAGTTCGAAGGTGACCCGGTTGGGCTCGCCGATTCCGCCCGCCAGCGCCGAGGCGAGCGTCTCCTCCTCGTCGAGTTGAAGAGGGCGCCCGGCGCGTACGCTCTGGAGCATCACCGAGGCTTGGACCGCCGAAACGGCCGTGACCCGCCCGGGGTGGCCCGCCGCCTCCAACGCCACGGCGATCCCCCCGGCGAGCCCACCCCCCGAGAGGGGCACCAGGACCTCGGCCGGAGCCTCGCCGAGCTGGTCGAGAATCTCGCTCCCGACCGTCGCCTGACCGGCCACGACCCACGGGTCGTCGAAGGGAGAGACGAAGCTCCGCCCCTCGTCCCCGGCGATCCGGAGCGCCTCCGCCTCCGCCTCGTCGTAGCTGTCCCCCACCTGGCGCACCTCGGCGCCCGCAGCCCGCATCGCCCGCAGCTTGAGCGGGTCGACCCACGAAGGGACGCAGATGATCGCCGGGATCCTCAGCCGTCGCGCGACCCACGCCACGGCCCGGCCATGGTTGCCGCTCGAGCAGGCGACCACTCCGCGCCCCCGTTCGCGCGGGCCGAGAGCGGAGATGCGGGCCAGCGCTCCACGGACCTTGAAGGACCCGGTGACCTGAAGGTTCTCGAGCTTCAGGTGCACCGGGAGACCGATGCACTCGGAGAGACCGGGGTGCGGGAGGAGCGGGCTGGGCGGCAGGCTCCGCTCGACCGCGGATCGAGCTTCTGCCAGCGGGAAATCGATCATGGGAGACTATAAAGATGCCTAAAGAATACTTCAGCGATGTGAATGGGACTCCGATATCCCTCCGCACTGAACGCTTCTTCATCAATGGAGGGACACGAACATGGAGCGCGAAGTCTCCTTCGATGCCGACGACATCATCGTCAGCAAGACCGACCTCAAGGGCCGGATCACCTATGTGAACCGTCTGTTCATGGACGTCTCCGGGTACGACGAGTCCGAGCTGATCGGCAAGCCGCACAGCGTGATCCGTCACGCCGAGATGCCCCGAGCGATCTTCAAACTGCTCTGGTCGCACCTTCTCGACGAGACCGAGGTCTTCGGCTACGTGAAGAACCGATGCCGGGAGGACGGTCAGTTCTACTGGGTCTTCGCCCACATGACTCCGAGCCGCGATGCGGCCGGACGGGTGACCGGGTACCACTCGGTGCGTCGTGTCCCCGACCGTCGCGTCCTCGACGGGACCATCATCCCCCTCTACCGGGAGCTTCGTCGAATCGAGGAGGCCGCGCCGGATCGGCGCACCGGTCTCGAGCGCTCCTTCTCCCACCTCACCTCCGCCATTCAGAACTCCGAGGTTGCGTACGATGAGTGGATTTTCTCTCGCTGACCGGGTGCTGCGCCGTCGCAGAGGCACCGCGGTTCCGGACGGCCCGGGGTACTCCGAAGCCGTCACCAACGGCTCCACTCCCACCTCCTCGGCCCCACCGGCTCGCACGGTCCCGGTCCCGGTCCATCTCCTGGAAGCGGCGGTCGAGGTCGTCCGGCGCGCTGCGCGCGGCGACATGGAGGCGCGGATCACCGGAATCCACGAGAGCGAGGGCGACTTCGCCGAACTCCTCTGGGGGATCAACGACAGCCTCGACCGCTCCGATGCCTTCGTCCGGGAGGCCGGAGCGTCGCTCGAGTACGTGAGCCGCGGGCAGTACTTCCGCGAGGTGGCCGAGACCGGCACGGTCGGGGACTACGCCCTCGCCGCTCGCACCATCAACGGCGCCCGACAGGCGATGCAGACCAAGGTCGATGCCTTCCGATCCGTCGTCGGCGAGTTCGAGACGACCTCTGCACGTCTCCTCGAGGAGGTCGCGCACTCGGCGCGGGAGCTCGAGGCGACGGCCGCGGGTCTGGAGACCTCGGCGAACGAGGCGAAGGATACCGCCACCACGGTCGCCGGGGCGGCGGAGCAGGGCGCGGCCAACGTACAGGCGGTCGCGGGCGCGGTCGAACAGGTCTCCGGCTCGATCGGTGAGATCTCGTCGCAGGTGACGAAGTCGAGCGCGACCGTCGACGCCGCCGTCGGACACGCATCCGAGGGCCGGGACGAGATCGACGAGCTCGGTGAGCTCGCCGATCAGATCGGTTCCGTGGTACAGATCATCGACTCGATCGCGGACAAGACGAACCTCCTCGCCCTCAACGCGACGATCGAGGCGGCGCGGGCCGGCGAGGCCGGAAAGGGCTTCGCGGTCGTGGCCAGCGAGGTGAAGACGCTTGCCCAGCAGACCTCGGGCGCGACGGACGAGATCCAGGGGAACGTCACCGGGATCCAGAGTTCGACCTCGCGCTCCGTGGAGAGCTTCCGCACGATCGAGGGCGACGTCCGCGGGGTCCGCGAGGCCTTCGGCGCAATTGCGGCGGCCGTCGAGGAGCAGGACGTCACCATGCAGGAGATCGCCCGTAACGTCTCCGAGGCGGCGCGAGGGATGCACAGCGTGGCGGAGAACGTCGTTTCGATCTCGGACTCCGCCGAGAGGACCCGCCGGCTCACCTCCGACCTGCGGGCG
>JANQLR010000278.1 GCA_028280525.1 Longimicrobiales bacterium | reverse complement strand
GCCGAGTCGACCTGAGGCGGGGGCACGGCGACCGAGTCCGGGTCCTGCGCGGTGAGTGGCGCAGCGAAGCCCAGCGGTACACCGAGTGCGATCGGCGCGGCGAGGACGAGCGCGCGGAAGAGCCCGGGGAGCAGCCCGGGGACGAGCGTCCGGACCAGGGTCACCCCGCCCGGCTCCGCACCCACTCGATCAGAAGACGCGTCGGGACCCCGTACCCGCCCTTTCGACGGTACGAGACGTCGTTTCCGTCCCCGTACGCCGTGCCGGCGATGTCGAGGTGCGCCCACGGGACCTCCTTGACGAACTGACGGAGGAAGAGCCCCGCGGTGATCGTTCCCGCTGGCCGCCCGCCCACGTTCTGGAGATCGGCGGCGGGGCTGTCGAGTTGCTTCCGGTAGGCGTCCCAGAGCGGGAGCTGCCACCCGCGCTCTCCGCTCCCCTCGCCCGCGGCGAGCACCTCGTCGACCACGGCCTGCGACGTCCCCATGACCCCGATCGCCTGATGGCCCAGCCCGATCACGACGGCGCCGGTCAGCGTCGCGCAGTCGACGATCGCCTCCGGCTTCAGCTCGGTAACCGCGTAGTCGAGGGCGTCGCAGAGGATCAGCCGTCCCTCGGCGTCGGTGTTGATGACCTCGACGGTGATCCCGGAACGGGTCGTGACCACGTCGCCGGGCTTCATCGCGGCCGCGCCGACGAGGTTCTCCGACGAGGGGACGACGCCGATCACGTTCCGGGGGAGACCGAGTCGGGCGATCCCCTGCATCGCGCCGAGCACGGCGGCTCCGCCCGACATGTCGAACTTCATCTCCTCCATGCCCTTGGCCGGCTTGATCGAGATCCCGCCCGCATCGAAGGTCAGCCCCTTCCCCACCAGCACGAGCGGCTTCTCGCCCGGCGTCCCGCCGTCGTGGCGGAGCACCATCATGCGCGGCTCCTGCGCCGAACCCTGCGCGACGGCGAGGAGGGCGCCCATTCGCTCCTCCCGCATCTCGTCGGGTCCCAGGATCCGAACCGACATTCCGGTTTCGTGGGCGATCCGGCGCGCCTCTTCGGCCAGGTGGGTCGGCGTGGCGACGTTCCCGGGGCGCATCTGGAAGGTGCGGGCCGCATTCTCCGCCTCGGCCACGATCGTGCCGATCCGCACCGCCTCCTCCGCGACCTCGGGGTCCCCGTAGCCGAGGATGGTGGCGCTCCGGACCCGGACCGGCGACGACTCTTCCCCGTGCCCCGACTTCAGCTCGCGGAAGGACCAGGCCGCGAGGACGAGCCCCTCGGCGATTGCGCGGTGGGCCGCGCCCGGCTCCATCGCGGTCTCCGGGAGGTGAATCGTCACCTCGGTCAGGCGCCGCCCCTCCGCGAGCCGGACCGCGGCACCGGCGAAGCGACGCAGCTTCTCCGCATCGACCCCGGACGACGAGGCCCCGACCCCGATCATCGCCACGCGGGTCGGTCCCTCGGCCTCCGGGTGCGTGAGCACCGAGGCACCCGCCGTCGGGCGGGCATCGGCACGGGCCGCCGCCGGAATCCACTCCGCCCCCCCGGCGAACTCGACCTCCGTTCCGGACCCGAAGACGGGGAGGACGAGGAGGGGGGTGTCGTGCGTGTCCGGGGCGACGTCGAAGAGGAGGGTCGGCTGCATGTCGGCTCGTTCGCGAACGCGGCGAATCGGAGGGGCGCGGGGGGACCGATCGGTCCGAGGGGGAAAGTCGTCGCCGCCGGGGGGCCGATCAAGGGAACCCGATCCGGGACAACGGGTTCGACGGCGCGTCGACGCGACCTCCCGATCCCCCCCTCCCCGACCGTCCATGTCCGTGCCCGTCTCCCTCGTCACCGGTGGTACCGGAGGCCTCGGCCGCGCCGTGGTCGCGCACCTCCTCGGGCGTGGCGAGGTGGTCGTCGTCCCCTGGGTCGCGGAGCGGGAGCTCCCCCGGCTTCGGGAGTACCTGCACGATCACGGCGTCCCGGAGGCGGGACTTCGCCTCGTCGAGGCCGATGTGGCGACCGAAGAGGGGATCTCCGCCATCTCCGAGGCGATCGGCGCGGCGGGGACCCTCCGAACGGCGGCACTCCTCGTCGGTGGCTTCGCGATGGGCTCGGTCGAGGAGACGGGGGACGAGGTGTGGGAGCGGCTCGTGCAGATGAACCTCGGGACCCTCTGGCGTTCGGCGCGGGCCGTCGTGCCGCTCCTCCGCGAAGGGGGTGGCGGGTCGATCGTCACCGTCGCCTCCCCGGCGGGGCTCGGGGCGGGATCGAAGGGGATGGCCGCCTACGGCGCGACCAAGTCCGCCGTCGTCTCGCTGACCCGTACCCTCGCCGAGGAGGCGGGAGGAGACGGGATCCGCGTCAATGCGATCGCCCCGGACATCATCGACACCCCCGGGAACCGCGCCGCCATGCCGGACGCGGACCGCTCGGCGTGGCTCGCGCCGGAGGAGATCGCCCGCGTGGTCGGCTTCCTCTCGGGTCCGGATGGCGAGGTCGTTCGTGGAGCCGTCTTGACGCTGACGCGGAGCTGACGGGCGGCACGGCGGAGCGGGGCTCAGAGGGTCGCGGGCGGGCTCCCGAACTGCGTGCACGTCCCCGAGTACTCGGCGAGCGCGTCGCCCGCGGGCGTCATCCCGGTGCCGACGGCGTCGAGGTCGCACTCCCACCAGAGCTCCGGGTGCGGCGACGACTCGCTGCGACGGAGGTGGATCTCCCCCGTGGTCGCCCCACTCGTGAGGTCGACCTCGAAGCGGAAGGTGTCGTCGTAGAGGAGAACCGGCTCCCCGCCGCCAATCGACCCGCTGAAGACCTGCGCCCCGGTGTTCACCATCGTCCGGGTCGCGAAGTCGATCTCGGTGGTCGGGTGGTAGAGGACGAATCCCTCGATCGAGCCCCGCAGTTCGATGATGTCGGTCGAGCGTTGGACCACGCCGCCCTCCACCGGCGTCTCCGAGTGGCGGATCGCGGTGCTGAAGTAGTGGGTGGCAGTCCCGGAGACGGAGAGCGTCTGGAGCGCGACGGGCGCCATCGAGAGGGCGATCGGGTCATCGTCGCCGCAGGCGGTGGTCGGGAGGACGAGGGCGAGGAGGGCGAGCGGGGCGAGGGTGGCGCGACGAATGGGCTTCATGGTCGGTCTCGAGTTGGGCGTCGGGACCCCGACGGTCGAGGTCCTCCGCCCCCCTCACACGAATTCGCCGCTACGGGGGCCACGGCGGGTCGCGCCGGACGCCGCGTCACCCGTGGGAGGGTATTGCGTGCCCCCCCGGACGGGGCGATGTGTCGGGCATGAGCACCGCTGAACTCACCCGCCTGCTCGACCGCGCGGGCGAGGGCGATCGGTCCGCGTGGGACGCCGTCTTCGACCGCGTCTACGACGAACTCCAGCTCCTCGCTCGACGGCAACGGAGTCGGTGGACGGGCGACGACACGCTGAACACGACGGCACTCGTCCACGAGGCGTGGCTCAAGCTCGTCCGCCCCGACCGGGTGACGCTCCGCTCGCGGGGACACTTCTTCGCCCTCGCCTCCCGCGCCATGCGGCAGATCCTCTGCAATCACGCGCGCGATCGGAGGGCGCAGAAGCGAGGGGGTGATCGGCAGCCGGTCACCCTTCAGGAATCGCTCGTCGACCACGCCTCCCGCTCGGTCGCCGGGGGGCGCCTCGACGACCTGGACGAGGCGCTGACTCGGCTCGAGGCGGACCACCCGCGCGCGGCGCGGATCGTCGAGTGCCGCTTCTTCGGGGGGCTCTCGGTGCAGGAGACGGCGGACGCCCTGGAGATCTCGCCGCGGACGGTGAAGCGGGAGTGGCGCTTCGCCCAGGCGTGGCTGCAGGGAGAACTGACCGGCGGGAACGAAGGATGACGGGCGGCGCCTCACCCTCGATCGTCGAGCTCTTCGGCCGGCTCGTCGAACTGGCCCCCGAGGCGCGCGCCGCCCAGCTCGCCGCCCTGGAACTCACGGCGGAGGAGCGCGCCGAGCTGGATCGCCTGCTCGCCCTCGACGACCGCGACGAATCCTGGCTCGACGGGCTGGCGGCGAGCACCCTCCCCGAGATGCTCGACGAGGTCTTCCGGCAGGACGCGGAGGGCGCCGATCTCGGGGATCAGTGGGAGCTGCTCGAGGTGGTCGGGCGCGGCGGGATGGGCGTCGTCCACCGGGCACGCGACCGCCACCTCGACCGCATCGTCGCGCTCAAGTTTCTCCCCGCGGATCGCAGACGGGACGTCGCCGCCCGCGACCGCCTCCTCGCCGAGGCACGGGCGGCCTCCTCCCTGGACCACCCCGCGATCGGGGTCGTCCACCAGATCGGGGTCACGGGACCGGACTCCGGCGCCGTCGAGGCGGGCCAGCTCTTCATCGCGATGGCGTACTACGAAGGGGAGACGCTCGCCGAACGGGCCGCGCGGGAGCCGATCTCGACGCCGGCGGTCCTCGGGTGGGTGATCCAGCTCGCCGACGGACTCGCCCACGCACACCGCGCCGGGGTCGTGCACCGCGACATCAAGCCGTCGAACGTGATCGTGGCGACGGACGGTCGGGTGAAGATCCTCGACTTCGGGATCGCGGCGCTCCGGGGGAGCGCGGCACCGATTGCAGGCACGAGGGCGTACATCAGTCCGGAGCAGCTCGCCGGTGCGCCGCCGGCGCCGGAGAACGACGTCTGGTCGTTCGGGGCCCTCCTGGACGAGCTCCTCGCCGCCGACCGCGGGAGCGCGGAGAAGGCCGACCCGTCGGGCGGCGAACTCGCCCGGAAGCTGGGTGGGCTCGCGACGACCTGCCGCGCCGACGACCCGTCGCACCGCCCTCCCGACGCCGGCGCCATCGCCGGAGAGCTCCGCCGGATCCGCCGCGAGGTCGACGCCGCGGGGGCGGCCCCCGACCGACCGCGAGTCGCCGTCCTCCCCTTCGCCGACATCGGCCTGGGCGCGGAGGACCAGTGGTTCGTCGATGGCGTCATGGAGGAGATCCTCGACCGGCTGGCTCGGATCGAGGGCCTCCGCGTGACCGGACGGGCGACCTCGATGCGGATGAAGGGGCGCCTCCTCTCCTCCGACCGGATCGCCCGCGAGCTCGGCGTTCGCTACCTCCTGGAGGGCGGAGTCCGGCGAGTGGGCGACACGGTGCGGGTGAGCGTCCGCCTCCTGGACACGGCGGAGGACCACTACCTCTGGACCGACAGCTTCCAGGGTCGGGTCTCGGAGATCTTCGACATCCAGGAGCGGGTCGCGCTGGGGGTGGCGGAGGCGCTCCCGCTCGAGCTCTCGGCCCCGGATCGCGCGGAGCTGGAGCGCCGCCCGCTCGAGGACCTGCGCGCGTGGGAGTCGTACCTCCGCGCGCGCCACGAGGCGTGGCGCTTCTCCCCCGAGGGGCTGGAGCGCGCCCGGCGTCACCTCCACGCCGCGCTCGAGATCGTCGGACCGAACGCCCTCCTGTACTCCACCCTCGGCCACGTCGAGGCGATTTCGGTCGATGCGGGGCTCGCGGGCGGGCCGGAGGCACTCGATCGGGTCGACGACTTCGCCGACCGGACCTTCGAACTCGACCCCGACTCGGGGCGAGGCAACTTCCTCCGCGCCTTCGCGGCGATGAATCGGGGGGAGATGGCGAGGGCGGTCCGGGCGGGCCGCCGCGCGCTCGAACGGCTGCGCTCCGACCCGGACGTCATCGTCGCAAACGGCTACATCCTGGCCCGCGTCGGAAGGACCGGCGAGGCGGACGAGCTCTTCCGGAGGGCGATCCGACTGGATCCGCTGACCCCCCTCAACCGGTGCATGCCCGGCTTCGTGGCGCTCATGGAGGGGCGCTTCGACGACGCCCTCGAGCCGTATCGGGAGATGCTGGACATGGACCCGGACAACCCCGTGGCGCCCCTCTTCTGGGGGTGGGCGCTCGCCTACGCCGATCGCACCGCGGAGGCAATCGAGGTCTTCGAGACGGCGGGCGAGCGCCACCCCGGGACGCCGTTCGCCTCCTGGGCCTCTTCCTTCGCGGCCGGGCTCGCCGGCGACGCCGAGGCGGCGAGGGCCCGGATCACCCCGGCGCTCGAACAGGCCGCCCGGGGGAGCGAGATGTTCGCCCGGGTTCTGACACACTGCCGCGCCCTCGCCGGCGACGTCGAGGGCGGGCTCGAGGCGCTGAGGTCTGCGGTCCGGCTGGGGATGCTCTGCCTCCCCTTCCTGGAGTGGCACGATCGCTTCCTGGAGCCGCTGCGGGAGCACCCGGAGTTCGCGGACATCCTCGAGGACGCGCGAGCGAGAGTCGACCGGATCGAGGCCGGCTGAGGGGACACCCGCCTCCCCACCCGAGAGGCCGTGCGCCCCTTCTGGGATTCGTCACTCACCGACCGCCCCCTTGCCTTATGAACCATAGGGGAACATTCTTGCCCTAGAAACTCTAAGCCAACACCACCGGACGGTCCCTTGGAACTCCTCCGCGGCACCCTCGATCTCCTGGTTCTGGAGGCCCTCTCCACGGGCGAGGCGCTTCACGGATTCGCCATTCAGGAGTGGCTCCGCGAACTCAGCGACGGGGAGTTCTCCGTCGACGAGGGCGCGCTCTACCCCGCCCTCTACCGCATGCGGGACCGGGGGTGGCTGACGTCGGAGTGGGGCGTCTCGGAGAAGGGCCGAAGGGCCCGGTACTACGAGCTCACGGCCTCCGGGAGGGAGGCGTTGGAGTCGGAGCGGGCGCGGTGGCACTCGTACGCGTCGCTGATGTCGCGCTTCGTACGGACCGACCCCGCCGCGGGCTGATCACATGCGACCGGACGACCCGCTTCCCCCCCGACCCCGGTCGGACCGAAGCCGCCGGACGCCGCTCTTCCGACCGGCGAGGCGAGCGGAGACCGCCGGCGAGATGCGGCACCACCGCGAGCTTCTCGAGGAGCGGCTCCGGGGGGAGGGCTGGAGCGAGGAAGCGGCCCGGCAGAAGGCGAACGAGTGGCTCGGACGCGGGCTCGAATCGGCGGAACGGAAACGAGGACGGGGGGGCGGGATGCGGATCGGAGAGTGGATCGGGGGATGGGTGCAGGATGTGCGCATCGGCGTGCGGGGCCTGCTCCGGCGCCCCGGCTACACCGTGGCGTGCACGCTGGCGCTCGGGATCGGGCTCGGCGGATCGGCCCTGGTCCTCTCCCTGGTCGACGGCATCTTCCTGCGACCCGTCCCGGTGCAGGAGATCGACCGCGTCGTCTCGATCCACGAGCTGACCTCCGCGGGCTCTCCCTTCCCCGTCTCCTACCCGGCCTTCCTGGACTACCGGGCGGGAGTCGGCCCCGGCGTCGAGATGGCCGGGTGGCGGAGCATGGAGCTCGGGGTGGCCGTGGGGGAGCGCCGGGCCGAGGTGGATGCGGCCGCCGTCTCGGGCGGATGGTTCGGCGTCCTCGGTCTGCGACCGGCGGTCGGACGTCTGATCGATCCGGCGGACGACACGCCCGGCGGTGAAGCGGTCGTCGTCCTCGGACACGACCTCTGGGCCTCCCGCTTCGGTGCCGATCCCGACGTCGTGGGCCGGGTCATCGAGGTCGGGGCCGGCTCGGCCCGGATCCTCGGCGTGGCCCCGGAGGGGTTTCGCGGGCTTCGCCTGGACCGGGACGAACAGCTCTGGTTCCCGATCGGATCGATCCGCGCGCTGGGTTCGGGACTCTACGCCTCGCCCAACGTACTCGAGACCCGGTTCTTCACCTGGGTCTACCCGATCGCGAGACTCGATGCCGATGTCGCGCCGGAGACGGTGTCCGCGCGGCTGGCCACGGTGCGGGCGCGGCTGGTGGAGGCGCTGGGTCCGGACGGCCGACCCGAGGTGGCCGAACCGCCGCCCCCCTTCGTCGCCGATCCGCTTCGGGAGACGGCCCTCGGAGGGGATCAGGAACGGCTCTTCGGCTTCCTGGCGCTGGTCACCGGGCTCTCGTTCTTCACCCTCGTGGTCGGGACGCTCAACGCGATGCAGCTCCGGCTCGCGCACCTGCGGAGCCGGGCTGGGGAGATCGGCGTCCGCCGTGCCCTCGGCGCCAGCCGGGGCCGGGTCGTGCGTCAGGTTGCGCTCGACGTCGTCCCGATGGTCGTGGGTGCCGGTGGGGTGGGGCTGCTCCTGGCACAGGGGGTCCTGGCGGCGCTGCGCCGCTTCACCCTTCCCGGCGGAGTCTCTCTGGGTCGGCTTCCGCTCGAACTCGACGTCTGGACCCTCGGCCTGCTGACGGTCGCCGCGGGGTGGGTCGTCGTCATGAGCGGGCTGGTGCCGGCCTGGCTCGGGACGCGCCGGGATCCGAGCGACCAGATGCGGGGCCGCTCGCGGAGGGCGGCCGGGACGGGATTCGTGACCGCGCAGGTGGCGCTCTCGACGGCCCTCGTCGTGGCGGCCGCGCTCTTCGTTCGCAGCTTCGACGCCGGGGTCCGGACCCCCCTCGGGTTCGAGCCGGACGGGGTCGTGGCCCTCACCGTCTCTCCCCGCGCGCACGGCATGGACCGGTCGAGGGAGACGATCCAGCGCATGAGTGCGGTGGTCGAGGCGGTGCCCGGAGTCCGTGCCTTTGCGCTGGCGAGTCACCTTCCCCTCTCCCCCTCCCCCTTCGACTCGCCGCTCATCCCGCTCGGCGAGGCGGAGACGCGGGACCGTCCGCGCGTGAACGTCAACGCGGTGGCCGGCGCCTTCCACGAGACGCTGGAGATCCGCATCGTCGAGGGCGACCCTCTCGACACGGGTGGAGACGACGAGCGGACCGCCGTCGTGAACCGGGCCGCGGCAGAGATCCTCTTCCCCGGCAGGTCGCCGATCGGGCGCTACCTGAAGGTCTTCGCCTTCGAGCGGGACTCGGTCCGGATCGTCGGGGTCGCCGAGGACACCCGTGCCACCTCGGTCGCGGACCCGGCCCCGCCCTTTCTGTGGATGGACGCCCGGGCGTACGGAGGGCTCAGCTTCAACGGAACGGCTCACCTGGTTGCGAGGGTCGAGGGGGATCCGGCCGCGGCGCTCGGCCGACTCCAGAGGGCGCTCGCCGCCGGGATGCCCGGCCTTCCGGCGGTCGACCCCAGACCCCTTCGCGCCCAGGTGACGCGGGCGCTCATGCCGCAGCACCTGGGTGCGATCCTCTTTGGCGTCTTCGGGCTGTTCGCGGCGCTGCTGGCCGCCACCGGCGTCGCGGGCGTGACGGCCTTCGAACTCACCCGCCGGCGTCGGGAGATGGGCATTCGCGCCGCCCTCGGAGCGACCTTCCTTCGCCGCTCCCTCCCGGCCGTCCGGGCCACGGCGGTGGCCACCGCTGCCGGAATGGTGCTCGGCGTCGGCCTCACCGTCCTGGCGGGGTCCCGACTCCGGGCCTTCCTGTACGGCATCGAGCTGCTCGATCCGATGTCGCTGGCCGCCGCGACCCTCGCCCTCGCCGTCTCCGCCGCGACGGCGACCGCGTGGTCGCTCCACCGGCACGGACGGATCGAGACCGCCCGCCTCCTGTCGGAGGCGAACGCGGACATGGGAGCGAGGTAGGCGGGGGCGAGGTGGCTGGAACGCGGTCGGCGCATCGGGCCCACGCTCGACTCCGTTGCCACGCAGTATTCGCGCACGGCGATCGGCGCACATACCGTGAGTGGGTGACGGCGAGGTGGATCGTCCCCCACCACGACCCCGAGACCGCCCCTGCTGGTGATGCCATGCCCGCTCCCCTCCCCGCCCGCTTCCTCCTGCGCTGCGGCCGGGTCTTCGCCCGAGGTGCCGCGCCGCTTGCCCTGACCGCGCTGATCACCGCCTGCGGCGGCTCGGGATCGGACGCCGACGCGCCGGCCCTAGAGGACGAACCGCTCTGGACGCTGCAGGGCCCCGAGCTCCGCATCGGCTCGATCGACGACCCCGACTACGCCTTCGGGCCGGTCTCCGCGATGACGACGCTGGAGGACGGGACGATCCTGACGCTGCACGGACAGGAGCAGACGGTCCGGCGGTGGAGTGCCGAGGGCGAGGCGGCAGGGAGCTTCGGCCGCGAGGGCGAGGGACCCGGCGAGTTCACGCGAGCCTTCTCCATGGGCCGGTTCGGGGACACCATCTGGGTCTTCGACCGCGGACGGGCGTCGCGGGCGACCTTCTTCGACGGCGATGGCGAGCTGCTGGGCACGGTGTCCGCACGACCGGAGCTCGGCGAGCGGGGGATGGACCCCAACAGAGCACCGGTGCAGGCGGAGCTCCCGTCGCGGATCGGGGGCTTCTACGCCGTGAACCCCGCCTTCTCACGGTCGCTCGCGTCCGGGGAACAGCAGCGGACGACGCACGCCCGATTGGCCGCGGACGGGACGGTCCCCGACACCCTCTGGATCCAGCGGTGGGAGCGGCACGACGTCCTCACCTTCGTCGTGGGTGGTGAGGACAGCTACACGCAGCAGCCGATCAGGGAACGGCCGCTCATCGAGGCGACCCCCGAGCACCTCACCTGGGTCGAGCGACGGGTCCCGGCGCAGGAGGAAGAGGTGGGTCGGTGGTCGCTCATCCGGGTCGACATGCGGGGGGCGACGTTGAAGGAAGCCACCTTCGAATACGTGCCGGAGGTCCTGCCCGCATCCGTGGCGGATTCCGCCATCGCGGCCACCTCGGAGCGGCTGGCGGAGTTCCTCGTGGAAGGGCTCGGGCTGCCCCGCGCCGAGGTCGACGACGGGGTCCGTGAAGGCGCCTGGGTCCCCCCTACCCGACCCGCCGTCGACGAGCTCTTCATCACCGAGGACGGCGAGAGCTGGGTCCGCCTCTGGCGACCGCTCGACGACGGCTCCCGCGAGTGGCGGGTGATCGACCCGGCCGGTCGAGACCTCGGCCTCCTGCGTACTCCCCCCGGGCTGCGGGTCCTCCACGCCAAGGGAAACCTCGTCTACGGGATCGAGCGGGACGGGTTCGACGTCGACTACATCGTCCGGTACCAGCGGGTGCGGGCCGGGGGATGACGGCCCCTCACCCCGCGCGGATCACCGCGCCGCGGTCGAGCCTCCGCGCCTCGCGCAGCCCGGAGAGGAAGGCACCGGTCACCGTCTGGTAGGCCTCGACGGAGGTGGCCTCCCCGGCGAAGAGGAGCCGCTCCCCCTCCCGGCCACCGAGGGCCCGCTGCGCATCCGCGTCCACCCCGACCGGGATGTAGGAGTAGGAGCCTCTCGCGAAGGGATCGACAGTCCACCCGGTGGCGTGGACGGCGGTCGGGGCCCGGAAGCGCTCCCCGAAGATGCGGCGCAGCACCGCGACCCCCTCCTCGGCGATGCGCTCGGCCGGCGCGGAGGCCTGTGCCCGCTCCGCCGCACGACCGGCGTACATGCAGACGAGCGTCGGGGCGCCGGCGAACTCCGTCATGTCGACCCAGTCGGGGAAGACCCGATCGGGCCCGAAGCCGGTGAGGTACCCGAAGCCGGTGACGACCTCGGGGCGCCAGAACGGCTCGTCGAAGACCGCGACGACCTTCTCGAAGGAGCCCATCCCCAGTCGTTCGATCGCCTCGCGGCGGGGCTCCGAGAGGGGCGGATCGAACTCGATCGCGCCGCCCTGCAGGACGCCGAGCGGGACGGTCACGATCCCGTGCGAGCCGCGGAACTCCCGGCCGCCCGCCACGATGCGCACGCCATCCTCGCCCTGCTCGACCCGCTCGACCGGCACCCCGAGTCGGATGTCGAGCCCCGCGGCGAGCGCCTCGACGACCCGGACGTAGCCTCCGTCGGGCACCTGATCTCCCCCGCCGAAGCTCCGGTCCTCGCCGTCGAAGGCGGCGGTGGTGCCGAGCCGGTCGAGGGGCCCCCCGTACGAGCCGTAGATCGCCTCCAGCTCGAAGCGGGCGCCGCGCGGACCGATTCCCTGCCCGAGGTCGGCGAAGGCCCGGTCCAGCGCCTCGGCGATGCTCACGCCCCGACTTCGAGTGAACGGCCCGCCCACCTGCGCCAGCGTCGCCGCGATCGCCTCCCACTCCTCGTCGCCGATGGTCCGACCGAGCACCTCGTCGAAGAGGAGCTCCCAGTCGAGCTCCTGGAGCCTCCGCTCGATCCCCAGTTCGTCCGCGAACTCGGCGACCGGGTTGCCGTCGACGCCGTGGTACCATGCCGCTCCGAGGTCGACCGTCGCCGTCCCGACTCGGGTGGTGAAGGTCCGCCCCCCGATGCGGTCGCGCGCCTCGAGGACGACGACCCGGTGTCCGCGGTCGTGGAGCGCCTTCGCCGCCGTCAGCCCCGCGACGCCCGCCCCGATCACGAGGACGGGTTCGTTCGAGTCCGCGAGAAGCGTACGGGGGCCCGTCGACGATCGACACGCGGTCAGCAGCGCCCCGCCGACGACCGAGAGGAAGGTACGCCGGGAGGTGATGAGCTCTCGAAGTGCAGGATCGAACACGGGAGCGTCGGACGGGGGGGAAGGAGCGGGTCGGCCGAAGGATGCGACCCGACCCCCGCGCAGGCCAGGAAGAGGAGATCGGGGAGTGGTGGTGTCCCCACGACCCCCGCCGACGCAGATTCGCCTGAATTCGGGTTCATCCACCCCTGCGGCCATCGCGCCGGAACCGGGGTCGGACCGCCCTCGACCGTTCATCGATTCGCCCCCATGACCGACCGCCCCCTCTCGATCCGCTCCCTCCCGCTCCACCATTCCGAAGACCCGGTGAGCGGGGAACTCACCGAGCTCGACGGCGAACCGGTCTACCGGATCGGCAACCCCGATCGGATGACCCCCTTCTTCGTGAGCGTGGTCAGCGCCTCCGACCACTGGCTCTTCGTCTCGAGCACCGGGGGGCTGACCGCCGGGCGACGGAACGCCGACCACGCCCTCTTCCCGTACGACCCGGTCGACCGGATCCACGAGTCGTCGACCCACACGGGGTCGCGGACGGTGCTGCGGGTCGTCCGCGGCGACGACCGACTCCTCTGGGAGCCCTTCTCCGCATGCGGCCTCGGCCTGTATCGGACGTCGCGGAACCTCTACAAGCACGTCCACGGAACCTCGCTGATCTTCGAGGAGGTGAATCACGACCTCGGGCTCCTCTTCCGGACCGGATGGAGCGCCACGGAGCGCTTCGGCTTCGAGAAGCGCTCGACGCTCGAGAACCGGGGGGACGCCCCCGTCAAGGTCGAGATCCTCGACGGGGTGCAGAACCTCCTCCCCTCCGGGATCGCCGAGGCCTTCCAGAGCCGCTTCTCCGTCCTCGGCGACGCCTACAAGGATGCGCAGCTCCACCCCGCGACCGGAGTCGCCACCTGGGCGCTCAGCTCGATCCCCGGGGACAGCACCGAGCCGGCCGAGGCGCTCCGGGCGACCGTTGGGTGGTCGACCGTCGATCCCTCCGCACCCCGCCTTCTCTCCTCCGAGCAGCTCGAGCACTTCCGCCGAGGGGGGGAGGTCGAGGCGGAGACCCGCATCCTCGGCCGTCGCGGTGCCTACTTCGTACGCCACGACCTCCGGCTCGGCGCCGGGGAGCGGCGGGAGTGGTCGATCGCGCTGGATGTGGATCAGGGCCCGTCCCAGGTGGTCGAGCTCCGGCGTCTCCTCACCGACCGGGCAGCAGCGGAATCGGCGCTCCGGGAGGACGTCGCGGAGGGAGGGCGCCTGCTCGCGCACATCGTCGCCTCGGCCGACGGGCTTCAGCACACGGCCGACACCCTCATCTCCGTCCACCACTTCGCGAACGTTCTCTTCAACGTCATGCGCGGCGGGACCTTCGAGTCCGGGTATCGGATCGACGTGGACGATCTGCTCGACTTCCTGCACGGCTTCCACCGGCCCCTGCACGCCCGCCACGAGGCCGCGATCCGCGCGCTCGGGAGCGAGGTCGACCTCCCCGGGCTGCGCGAGTGGGCGGCTGCGCAGGGCGACGTCGACCTGGAGCGCCTCGTCGTCGAGTACCTGCCGATCTCCTTCTCCCGTCGGCATGGCGATCCGAGCCGTCCCTGGAACCGATTCTCGATCGAGCTGCGTGGAGACGACGGGGAGCGGATCCTCGCCTACGAGGGGAACTGGCGGGACATCTTCCAGAACTGGGAGGCGCTCTGCCTCTCCTTCCCCGAGTACCTCGACGGGGTCACGGGCAAGTTCCTCAATGCGACGACGGCGGACGGCTACAACCCCTACCGCGTCACCCGCGACGGCTTCGACTGGGAGCGCCCCGCCCCCGACGAGCCGTGGGCGAACATCGGCTACTGGGGCGACCACCAGCTCATCTATCTGGCGAAGCTCCTCGAGTGGTCGCGCGCGCATCACCCGGGCCGCCTCGAGTCCGGTCTGCGCGCCGACCGCTTCGTCTACGCGGACGTCCCCTACCAGCTGCGCCGCTACCCCGCCCTCCTCGACGCCCCGCGCGCCGCGATCGACTTCGACCACGAGCGGGAGGAGGCGATCGAGGCCC
>JANQLR010000239.1 GCA_028280525.1 Longimicrobiales bacterium | reverse complement strand
TAGCCATGGACCGTTGCTCGCGGACGGCGCCCGCCTCCCGTCACCGTCCTTGCACCCGAGGAATAAATTGTATACTCATACATAGTCTACTTCGTATTCCTCGCGAACGAGCAGCCGTCCCATGGCCCGACTCGGTGAGTTCGAACTCCTCGTCCTCCTCGCCATCCTCCGTCAGCGCGCCGCGCCGTACGCCAACCGCGTGCGCGACGATCTGGAGGAGAATGCCGGCCGGCGGGTCACCCGTGGCGCGCTCTACCGCACCCTGGACCGGCTCACCGACAAGGGCTTCCTCGAGTGGGAGCTCGAGCCGAGCGAGACGCCGGCGCGGGGCGGCCACCCGATGCGCCGGCTCACCGTGACCGAGGAGGGGCGCGCCGCGGTCCGCGAGGCGCGCGACATCCTCGACACCTTCTTCTCCGGACTCGGGACCGCGCTGGAGCCCCGGTGACACCGACGCCTCCCCATCGCTGGAGCGCGCTGCTCCGGCGAGCCCTCCGCGGGCACGCCGCCCGCGAGGCGATCCTGGGCGACCTGCACGAGGACTTCGTCGAACGTCACGAACGCCTCGGCCGCGCCGCCGCGCGCCGCTGGTACGCTCGGCAGACGATCGCCCTCGCCATCGACCTCCGGCTTCACTCCACCCTCCTCTCCGGGACCGCCACCGTGTCCGAGTTCCTCACCCCCCGCGCCCTCCTGCAGGACGTCGGCTACGCGTTCCGTTCCCTCCGCCGTGCCCCGGGCTTCGTCGTCCTGACGGCGTCGATCATTGGTCTCGGCATCGGGGCGACCGCGGCGGTCTTCAGCGTCCTGAAGCCGCTCGCCCTCGCGCCCCTCCCGGTCGGGAACCCGGACGAACTCGTCTGGGTCGCGTTGAACGACGGCGACCGGGAAGACCTGTCCATGGTCACCTCGAGGACCGGCAATCTTCGCGACTTCCGCGAACTCGCCTCCTCCTTCGACGGTCTGACCGGCTTCAACGCCTTCTCCGGCCAGGGCGCCTACACGCTCGAGGTCGACGGGCGTGTCGAACAGCTCGCCGGCTACGGCGTCGCCCACGACTTCCTGCGGGTGCTGCAGGTCGAGCCGGGGCTCGGGCGCGACTTCACCGACGACGAGGCCACCTGGGACGGCGATCGGCCGATCATCCTGACCCACGGCTTCTGGCAGCAGCGCTTCGGCTCGGACCCGAGCGTCGTCGGACGCACGGTCACGCTGAACGACCGCGCCACCGAGATCGCCGGGGTCCTCCCCGCGAGCTTCGACTTCGCCTCGGTCTTCGTCCCGGCGCGCGACGTCGACTTCCTGACGGTCTTCGAGATCTCCGACATGACCAACAACTGGGGCAACATGCTCCACATGGTCGGTCGACTCCGCCCCGGAGTGACCCCGGAGGCCGCCCAGGCCGAGCTCGAGTCGATCATCGCCGGGCTCGAGGCCGAGCAGCCCGACCGGTGGGGTCTCGGGGCGCACGTGACCCCGCTGAACGAGATGATTGCCGCCCCCTTCCGCGGCGCGCTGACGCTCCTCGCCGCCGCCGCCGCCGCGGTCCTCCTGATCGTCATCGTCAACGCTTCGAACATGCTCCTGGCCCGGGCTCCCGGTCGCGTGCGGGAGGTCGCGGTTCGCAAGGCGCTGGGTGCGTCGCGCGGGCGGCTGATCCGGCAGATGCTGGCCGAGTCGACCCTCATCGCCCTCGCCGGATCGACGCTGGGAGCCGCCATCGCCTTCGGGGCGACGCGGGTCGTGTCGTCGACGGCGGGAATCCGCGTCCCCCTCCTCGACCAGGTCCGGGTCGACGGGACGGTCCTGGCCTTCTCCGTCGCCGTGGCCGTTCTGACCGGGCTGGTGGTGGGCCTCGTGCCGGCGCTCCAGGTGTCCGAGGGGGAGGAGGCGACCGCGCTCCGCTCGGGGAGCCGGAACGCGAGCGCCACGCGCGGGGCTCGACGGCTGCGGGAGAGCCTGGTGATCGCGGAGATCGCCCTCGCCTCGATCCTGCTGGTGGCCGGAGGACTGTTGATCCGCTCCTTCGCCGAGGTGACCACCGTCGACCTCGGATTCGAGCCGGAGGGGACGGTCGCGTGGCAGCTCAATCCCACCGGCAGCTACGACACCAACGAGGAGTGGGTCGCCTACTTCAACACGATCTCGAACCGGGTCGAGCAGATCCCCGGTGTCGAGTCGGTCGGGATGATCGACGGGCTCCCCCTCGGCCGGAACCGCTCGTGGGGGCTGCGGATCGTGGGCCGGGAGACCGAGGATCCGATGGGCTTCTTCACCCACGTCGGCGACCCCGGGTACTTCGAAACGATGGGGATCGGGCTCGTGGCGGGGCGCCACCTGGCGGAGTGGGACACGCCCGACGCCCCGCAGTCGATCGTCGTCAACGAGAGTGGGGCCGAGAGGTACTTCGGGAGCGCCGAGGCCGCCCTCGGACAGCAGCTCGATTCCTGGAGCGGCATCTGGGAGATCGTCGGCGTGGTCGAGGACGTGCTCCACGTCTCCCCGGAGGCCGCAGCCGGCACGCAGGTCTACTTCCCGATGGCCCAGCAGTCGGACTGGCCCTCGATCGAGATGATCGTGCGGACGCGTCGTCCGACCCCGGAGACTGCGGCCGCCGTCATCGCGGCGGCGGCGGAGATCGACCCGGGCATGCCGATGCAGGAGTTCTTCACCATGGAGGAGCGGGTCGCGCGCTCGGTCTCGGCGCGGCGCTTCCTCCTCCAGATCCTGATCGCCTTCGGGGTGTCGGCGCTGATCCTCGCCGGACTGGGGATCTACGGGGTGCTCGCCTACGGGATCGCCGAGCGGCGCTCCGAGATCGGGATCCGCATGGCGCTCGGCGCGACGTCGGGCAGCGTGGTCGGGTCGGTCTTCTCCCGGACGATGACGCTCACGGGGGTCGGGATCGTCCTCGGGATCGCCGGCTCCCTCCTCGCGACCCGTCTCCTGCAGAGCCTGCTCTACGGGGTGGCGCCGGGTGATCCGCTCACCTTCACGGCCATGATCGCGACGCTGGTGACGGTCGCGGCGCTCGCCGGCTCGCTCCCGGCGGTGCGCGCTGCCCGCATGTCGGGGGTGCGGGCGCTGCGGTCGGAGTGAGTCCGCTTCGAGAGGGGGCCGTCGCCTACCCGCCCGAGATCGCCCCGAGAACCCGGAAGACCTCGCGCCCCTCGACGATCTCCGTTGCGAGCGGCGTCTCCGGTGGATCGCGCGACACGTCCCGCCCGCAGGCGAAGTAGCGCACGTACGCGCGCCGTTCGCCGGTGCGTGGATCACGGATCGTGCCCCTGAGCGAGGGGTGCATCGCCTCGAGCGCGTCCAGTACGTCGCCGACGGTCGGCTCGCTCCGTACGCGCACCCGGACGTCGCCCTCGACGCGGGCGAGGCGGCGGAGTTGGGCGGGGAGGACGACGGA
>JANQLR010000218.1 GCA_028280525.1 Longimicrobiales bacterium | reverse complement strand
CGAGCGCTCGTGAGCGGGGTCGATCCGGCCCGGCTCGCCCTCCTCCTCCGACAGCGCGCAGAGCTCGGCGCCGGGGGCCTCTTCCTCGACGAGGCCGAGCGGGAGCAGCTCCTCGAAGCGGCCCGGGCGCTGGCTCCCGAGGGGGCCGCCGAGGCGCGCCCGGCGTCCGGTATCCTCACCGGCGTGGGAAGCGCGTCCACCGAGGGCGGGTCCGAGCGGTCGGCAGAGCCCATCCGCCCGGCGCCGTCCCCCGCTCCCACGACTCCCCGCGGTCGTCCGGAGCCGACGCCGAAGCCCGGGGCCGCTGAGGGACCGCCGGTACCGTCACGGCCCGACGCCCCCCCGCTCGAGCGCCCGACGCCCCCCGGCGCGGCAGACCCACCCGCCGCCGCACCCGCCCCGGCCTCGACCGAACCCTCCCTCATCCCCCCCGAGACCGACGGCCTCGACTACGACGCCCTGCGCGAGCTGGCGATGGGGTGCACGCGATGCGGCCTGGCGGCCACCCGGCAGAACGTCGTCTTCTCGGACGGAAATCCCAACGCCGATCTGGTCGTGGTCGGCGAGGCACCCGGAGCGAACGAGGACCGGACGGGGCTCCCCTTCGTGGGCGCCGCCGGGAAGCTCCTGGACCTGATGCTCGCGAGCATCGACCTCTCCCGCCGCGACTCGGTCTACATCTGCAACGTCCTCAAGTGCAGGCCCCCGGGGAACCGGAATCCGGAGGCGGCGGAGATCCGCACCTGCTCCCCCTTCCTGCACCGTCAGCTCGCCCTCGTGCAGCCCCGTGCGCTCCTTGCCGTCGGCACCTTCGCGGCGCAGCTTCTGACCGGTCGCGACCAGGCGCTCGGGAAGCTCCGGGGCCAGGTCTACGCCTACGAGGGGATCCCGCTCGTCGTGACGTACCACCCCGCTGCACTCCTCCGGAATTCGAGCTGGGCGCGCCCCACCTGGGACGACCTCCAGCTCCTCCGTGACGTCATGTCCGGAGCCTCCTCGTCCGGGGACGCCTCATGAGGGCACCGGACGACGTTTCGCCCACCTCGCTGGGAATCCCGGGCTACGACCGCCGCCCGCCGTACTCGCCCGAGGCCGAGGTCTCGGTCCTGGGCGGCATGCTCCTCGACACCCAGGCGATCGACCGCGCCATGGAGGTGGTCGACGCCTCGATGTTCTATCGCGAGGCGCACCGGCGGCTCTTCCGGGCGATGGTTCGGATCGTCCGCTCCGGAGGCGTGGTCGACGTGGTCACCCTGCAGGACGACCTGCAGCGGAACGAGGAGCTGGAATCGGTCGGCGGACTCGACTACGTCGCCGAGATCATGGACGCCGTCCCCACGGCGGCGAACATCGAGTACCACGCCAAGATCGTTCGCGAGAAGGCCCTCCTCCGCCGGCTGATCGACTCGGCGCAGGAAATCATCCAGGACGCGTACGAGCAGGGAGAGCGGCAGGTCGACGAGCTGATCGACCACGCCGAGTCGAAGATCTTCCAGGTCGCCCAGGATCAGGACCGCGAGGGCTTCGTCCGGGTGAAGGACCTCCTGTGGCCGACCTTCGAGGAGATCGAGAAGCTGCAGGAGCAGCAGTCCGCCGTCACCGGGATCCCCACCGGCTTCCCGAGCCTGGACACGATGACGACCGGGCTGCAGCCGGGTGATCTGGTGATCGTGGCCGCCCGGCCCTCGATGGGGAAGACGTCGTGGGTGCTGAACGTGGCCGCGACGGCGGCGATCGATCACAAGACCGCGGTCGCGATCTTCTCCCTCGAGATGGGGAAGGAGCAGCTCCTCAAGCGCTTCCTCTCGGCGGAGGCCCGGATCGACGCCCAGCTCCTGCGCCGCGGCGGGATGACGGCCGAGGACCACAAGCGGCTCGCCTCCGCGGCAGGCCACATGAACACGGCCCCGATCTGGATCGACGACACCCCCGGGCTCTCCGTGCTGGAGATGCGGGGGAAGTCGCGACGGCTGAAGGCGGAGATCGAGGCGGAGGGCGGCCAGCTCGGGATGATCGTGATCGACTACCTGCAGCTGATGGGCTCCGACGGCCGCTCGGAGAGCCGTGTGCAGGAGGTCTCGCAGATGTCCCGGGGGCTCAAGGCGCTCGCCCGAGAGCTCCGTGTCCCCGTCATCGCCCTCTCGCAGCTCTCCCGCGCCGTCGAGTCCCGGCACGACAAGCGGCCGATGCTCAGCGACCTGCGCGAGTCCGGTTCGATCGAGCAGGATGCCGATCTCGTCATGTTTCTGTACCGGCCCGAGTACTACTTTGGGCCGACCGACAACGATGGAAACTCGATCGAGGGCCACGCCGAGCTGATCGTCTCGAAGCAGCGAAACGGGCCCGTGGGAACCGTGCCGCTCTTCTTCCACAAGATGTACACGCGCTTCGACTCCGCCTCCCGCGACGCCGGTCCGATCAACGTCGGCGGGAGCGGGAATGGCGGGGGCTTCGGCAAGGGTGGAGGGGGAGGCTTCGGCAGGTGAGCCGCGCGGACGCTTCACCGGGGCCCGCAGGCTCCGGCTCCGCCGGGGGTGCCCCGCGAGTCGGGGTCGCGATCCCCGCCGCGGGCCTCGGTCGCCGGATGGGCGGCGCCCGCAAGCCGTGGCTCGAGCTGGCGGGGGAGCCCGTCCTGGTGCACGCTCTCCGACCCTTCCTCGCGGATGAGCGGGTCGTCGCGGTGCGGGTCGCCGTGGCCCCGGACGAGGTCGACGCCGCTCCTCGCTGGCTGACCTCCCTCGACGACCGGATCCGGGTCGTGGCCGGTGGGAAGACCCGCTCCGACTCGGTCGCGGCGGCCGTGCGGGCGCTCCCGGAGTCGGTCGAGGTGATCCTGGTGCACGACGCCGCCCGACCCCTCGTCTCGCCGGAGTCGATCGACCGCTGTATCCGGAGGGCGGGAGAGGGGGTCGGGGCGGTCGTCGGCATCCCCGCGACCGACACACTGAAGCAGGTGGATGACGAGGTACGGATCGTGGCGACGCCGGAGCGGGCCCGGGTCTGGCACGCGCAGACCCCGCAGGGCTTTCCCGCGCGCCTCCTGCGCACCGCCCTCGGCGACCCCGAGGCGCGCGCCCGGGCCACCGACGACGCCTCCCTGGTCGAGGCGGCGGGGGGGACCGTGGTCATGGTCGAGGGAGAGCGCGAGAATCTGAAGGTGACGCACCCCGGGGACCTCCCCCTCGCCGCCTTCTTCCTCTCTCGCCGCGAGGCGACCCGATGACGGACGCTCCGAGCGCATTTCGCCTCCTCTTCATCTGCACCGGGAACACCTGCCGCTCCCCGCTCGCCGAGGCGATCGCGCGGGCGGAGGTCTCGCGCCGGGGGTGGAGCGGACTCGAGATCGGGTCGGCCGGAGTCGCGGCCTTTCCCGGGGACGGCGCGTCCGATGGCTCCCTCCGCGCCGCGGAGCGGCACGGGCTCGACCTGAGTTCGCACGCCGCCACCCGTCTGACGGAGGGCGTGGCGGAGACGGCGGACCTCCTCCTCGGGATGTCCCCCGGCCACGTGGTGCGGGCGATCGAACTGGGGGGCGAGGGCCGGAGCGCGCTGATCTCCGCCTTCGCGCGCAACGGCGCCTCCGGCGATGTCCTCGACGGGCCGCCGGTCCCCGATCCCTTCGGCGGATCCGACGAGGTCTACGAGGAGGCGTATCGCGCCATCGACGCCCTCGTTCACGACGTCCTCGATCGCCTCGAACCCCTCCTCTCGCCGTGACCTCGATCTCGGCCGCCTCGCGCGTCTTCGCCCTCCTGGGCGATCCGGTCGAGCACTCGCTCTCCCCTCGGATCCAGAACGCGGCGATCCTGGCGGCCGGCGTGGACGGGGTGTACGTGGCGCTCCGCGCCGTCGAGGAGGATCTCCCGGGCTTCATCCGGGGGCTGTGTCGCGCGGGGGGAGGCGGGAACGTCACCCTTCCGCACAAGGAGAAGGCATCGACCGTCGTCGACGAGCGCCTGCCGGCCGTCCGCCGGACGGGCGCGTGCAACACCTTCTGGCTCGAGGACGACCGCATCGTCGGTGACAACACCGACGTCGACGGCTTCTCCCGGGCGCTCCGCGACTTCCTGGGCGAGGCGCCGACGAATGCCCGAGTCCTCCTCCTGGGGGCCGGGGGCGCCGCCCGCGCCGGCCTGGTCGCCCTTCTGGACGACGGGGTGGACGAGATCCGGCTCCTCAATCGATCGGTCGAGCGGGCGCGCAACGTCTCGCGTCGGATCGGCGGGGAGCGGGTCCGCGTCGTCCCCGATCCGGCGGAGCTCGACGGCGAGCGGTTCGACCTGGTGGTGAACGCCACGCGGCTGGGCCTCCACCCGGACGACCCGACCCCCTTCGAGCTCGATCGCCTCGAGGAGGTCGGCGCCGTCGTGGACATGGTCTACGGCGCCGAACCGACCGCCCTCGTGCGGGCGGCCGAGTCGATGGGCGTGCGCGCCACGGACGGACGGGAGATGCTCGTGCAGCAGGGCGCGGCCGCTTTCGAGCGGTGGTGGGGCGTCGATGCGCCGCTCGATGCCATGCGACGGGCGCTCCCGGAGCGGGAGGGCGACGCCGACGTGGGGTGATCGATCTCCTCCTTCCGCTCCGCTGCCTCGGGTGCGGTGGCTCCGCCGGACGGGGACGAGAGGGTGCCCCGATCTGTCCTCGCTGCGCCACCCGGCTGACCCCGCTCCCCTCGCCGACCTGTGCCCGTTGCGGCGCCCCGGGGGCGACCCCAGGCGCGGAGCACTGCGAGCTGTGCACGTCGTGGCCCCCCGGGGTGACGGCGCGCTCCGCCACCGCGTGGGCGGCCCCCGCCTCCCGCCTCGTCGAGGCGCTCAAGTACGACGGCTGGCGGGAGATCGCCCCTCTCCTCGGGCGACGTCTCGCGCGAGCCGCCGGTCCCCGGCCCGACGGGACGGTTCTGACCGCCGTGCCCTCTCCCCCGGACCGCCTCCGCCGACGCGGATTCAACCCCGCGGAGGAGATCGCGAAGGGGGTCGCGGAGGGGCTCGAGATCCCCCTGGTCGACGCCCTCGAACGCCCCGTGGCGGGGGCCCGTCAGGTCGGGTTGCTCCCCGATGCACGCGCGGCTAACGTCGGGGGCGCTTTCCGTCCCCGGGCCGGTCGAACGACCCGAATCCGGGGTCGACACGTCATCCTCGTCGACGACGTCCTCACCACCGGCGCCACCGCGGTCGAGGCCTCCCGAGTCCTGCTGGATTCGGGTGCGTCCTCCGTGCGAATCCTGACCTTCGCGAGAGCGGTTCCGCGGCGGCCCGGGGCACCGGCTCGGGCGTCCTGACGTTCATCCGGAGATAGCATCTCATGGCCACTCGCGTCGCGATCAACGGCTTCGGCCGCATCGGCCGCAACGTCCTCCGCTCGGCCAAGCAGGCCGGCGTTACCGACCTCGACTTCGTCGCGGTCAACGACCTCACCGACAACGAGACGCTCGCGCACCTTCTGCGCTACGACTCCGTGCACGGGCGCTACCCCGGCACCGTCGAGGTGACCGACAACGGTCTCCGCGTCGACGGCGACGAGATCCGCGTCTTCTCCGAGCGCGACCCGGCGAACCTGCCGTGGAAGGAGCTGGAGGTCGATGTCGTCATCGAGTCGACCGGATTCTTCCGGGACCGCGACTCGGCGGCCAAGCACATCGACGCCGGGTGCAGGAAGGTCATCATCTCCGCCCCGGGCAAGAACGAGGACGTCACCCTCGTTCTCGGCGTCAACGACGATGCCTACGACCCGGAGAACCACCACGTCGTCTCCAATGCGAGCTGCACGACGAACTGCCTCGCGCCGGTGGTGAAGGTCCTCGTCAACGAGTTCGGCTTCCGTCGCGGTCTGATGACCACGATCCACGCCTACACCAACGACCAGGCGATCCTGGACCGTCCGCACTCGGATCTTCGCCGGGCTCGCGCCGCGGCCATGTCCATGATTCCGACCACCACCGGAGCGGCCAAGGCGACCGCCCTCGTCCTCCCCGAGGTCGAGGGGAAGATCGACGGCATGGCGATCCGGGTTCCGACCGCGGACGTCTCGCTCGTGGACCTGGTGGCCGAACTCGACCGCGAGGTCACCGTGGAGGAGGTGAACGCCGCCTTCAAGGCCGCCTCCCAGGGGTCGATGGCCGGGATCCTCGGATACTCCGAGGAGCCGCTCGTCTCGATCGACTACACGAGCGACCCGCGCTCGTCGACGGTCGACGCGCTCTCGACGTCGGTGCAGAACGGTCGCATGGTGAAGGTGCTCAGCTGGTACGACAACGAGTGGGGCTACTCCTCGCGCTGCGTCGACCTCGCGCGCTTCATGGGGGAGCGCCTCTGACCCTCGAACGGAGAGGACAGGCATGACCGACCACCGTCACTCCTTCCGCTGCCCGGTCTGCGGGCACGTGGACGAGGCCGTGGCCGGGGAGGCGGAGACGCGGACCCGGTGCACGCACTGCGCCACCGAGCTGGTACTCGGACCGGAGGTGCAGGGGGTGATGGGAGTCGAGGTCCGGGTCGCCGGGCCGGTGCGCACCCGACGTAGAGGGGAGCGCACGACATCCTGAAGAGAGCGGGGCGCGGAGGGGACTCCGCGCCCCGTTCGTCGTTCTGTAACATGGGCGCCCGGGGAGGCGTAGAGGAGAACATGACCGAATTCTCACCTCGCTCCGCGCCCGAACTCGAACCGGCCACCGCGACCCCCGAGCGGTCCTCCGCCCCGGTGGACGAGGGCGGCGAACGCCGGCTCCCTGCCGACTTCTCCGCCTGGTACGAGGCGCACCGCGAGACGGTCTACCGATACGTCCGCTTCCGTGTCGCAACCCGCGACGTGGCGGAGGACATCACCTCGGACGTGTTCATGAAGGCGCTCCGGGCCTTCGATCGGTACGACGCCTCCCTGGCGTCTCCCCGAACCTGGCTTCTGCGCATCGCGCGGAACGCCGTGACGGATCACCTGCGCGCACTGCGACGCCGGGGATCCCTTCACGTCTCTCTCGATCGGGTTCCCGACCTGATCTCGGATACCCCCTCCCAGGACGAGCGCGTCCTGCGCGAGGAACGGCTGCAGTCGCTCCTGAACGGGAGCCGGACGCTGCGGAAGGCGGACCAGCAGATCCTCTCCCTCCGCTACGGCGGGGGGCTGTCGAATGGAGAGATCGCGGAAACGCTCGGTATCAGCAGCAACGCCGTCGCCGTCCGCCTTCACCGCGCGCTGAAGCGGTTGAAGGAGGCGGTCGACTCCTCGAATGAGAACCGGTAACGGTCGATATAGATGATGGACGACACGAACCTCGATCCGATCCCGGGGCTCCCCCCGGATCTGGCCGAGCTCGACCAGGAGCTTCGCGAGCTGGAGATGGCCGAACGGCCCTCCTTCGCGCCGGAGCTTCAGGCGGAGCTCGAGGCGGAGTGGGCGCGACGGCGATCGCGGCCCCCCTCCGGCTGGCTCCGCCACGCCGCGGCAGCGGCGGCGGTCACGATTTCGGTGCTGGGCCTCTCGGTGCCCCCGGCGCGCGCCTCCCTCGTGGACGGTCTGCAGCGGGTCCTCGAGGTGCTGGCCGAGCCCCAGGGCGTGGTCGTGGAGCTTCCCGAGGCCGACGAGGCCCCGGCGAGGGAGCTCGAGCCGGTGACTCCCGCCCTCCTCGGGGGGGGGCGCGTCCAGTCCCCGGCGCTTCCGCCCTTCGTGCCGACCGTCTCCGGGCTGATGACGATCCCGCAGCTCCTCGATCGCGACGCCGACGTGAAGGTCGCCCGACGCCACTACCCGCGGCATCTGCAGCTCGCCGGAATCGGCGGCACGGTCGACCTGGCGCTCTGGGTTGATTCGACCGGCGCGGTCGACCACGTCCAGCTCTCCGGCTCGTCCGGCACCGACGAACTCGATCAGGCGGGGCTCCGCGCCGCCCGGGAGCTGCGCTTCCTCCCCCTCACGCGCGACGGTCGCCCGGACGGGACGTGGGTGGAGTTCGCCCTGACCTTCCGCCCGCCGGAGTCGATCGCGATCGGGCCGCCGCCTGCGGCGACCGACGAGCCCTCCGCCCCCCTGCTCGATGCGGGGCTCTCCTCCTCGCCCGGGATCGCGGTCACGCCCCCGATCGAGGTCGAGGCGCGGGAGCTGCTCGACGGTGTTCTGCGGGTCGAGGTCGATCGGGAGACGCTCTCCCGCCTGGGACCGATGGAGGGACTCCTCGAAGGGGAGCCGCCGCCGGGGACCAACCCGGTGGAGTGGCGGACCGAGGCGTCGCGGGCGCTCGAGCGCGCGGTGCGCGCCGACCCGGACAACCCGGCACCGTACCTCGCTCTCGCCCGCATCCGACGGAAGCAGGGGCTCCGCTACGACGCGCGTCTCCTCTTCCAGCACGGACTCGAGCGTGCCGAGAAGGGCGTCCGGCCGATCTCGGCCCGGCTCGTCGCCGAGCTCGCGTGGGAGCAGGGGCGGGTGACGCGGGAGTCGTGGCTCGGCTGGCGCGGACTCGGCACCCTCCCGGCGGAGGCGCTGGCCGCCGCCGACTGCCCGGTCGCCGCGACCGGCGTCGGCGCCGTCGACGCCGAGGAACTCCTCGCCTGGAACTTCGCCTGCCCACGGGTGCTGCAGGAGGCGCTCGAGAGCGACTTCCGCCCCCACGGCGGGGAGGGAGCGCCCGAGGTGACCGCGATGCTCGCCTCCTTCCAGCGCGCCGTGGAAGCGTGGCCCGCTCACGTCGAGGCGAACCGGGAGATCCTACTGGCGCTCGCCGACGAAGAGGCGTGGCAGGCGCTCCTCAACGGAGCCCGCCGCTTTGCGCACGCGACGGACGGCCACCCGTGGAGCCGGCTGATGACCGGCGTGGCCCTGCATCGGCTCGGTCGGTCCGAGGAGGCACTCGAACACTTCGAGCGCGGCTTCGCGGCGATGGATCCGGAGGAGGCTCGTCGCCTCCGCGACCCCGTGCTGCTGCGCCCGCTCGGCGACGACCCGAATGGCCGCTTCTACTGGGCCGCCCTCGACCCCATCCTGCACACCGAGGTGAACGAGCGGGAGGTCGAGCACTACGCCCGGACCGCCTACGCCGAGCTGCGCTTCGGCTCCCTGGAGGCGGATGCCGCCCGCGTCTGGGTCCGCTACGGTCGGCCGGCGAAGATCCGCGCCTTCGGGCAGGGCTCCGGGATCCGCACCGAGTTCTGGGACTACGGGGACGGGCCCGATCTCGTCTTCCACCGTCCCGGCTGGACCGCCAACGGCGCCCTCGCCCCGGAGGCGGAGGCGTACCTGGCCGATCTGCGGACCGTTCTGCCGCACCGGTACGGCTCGCTCGCCCGGGAGAGCTACGCCCTCCCGGCGATGGTGACGCGGTTCCGCGGACGGATGGAGGGCGCCACCGAGCTCGAGATCCACGCCGCCGTGCCCGCGGAGATCGTCTCCTCCCATGCCGACTCGCTCGCGTTCGGGCTCTTCTTCCTCGGGCCGGAGGGGGAGGTCGTGGACGAGGTGCGGTCGGTGATCCCCGCGACCGACCCGGAGGTCCGGGCGCTCGCCCCGGCGGGACCGGGGATCACGCGGGTCGTGATGGAGCTGTGGAATCCCCGGATCGGGATGGCCGTCGGGACGCGGGTGATGGCGCACGCCGGGGTGGACTGGTCGAGTCCGGGGATCTCCGAGGCGCTCCTGATCGAGCCGCTGGCCCCCGGGGACGACGACCTCGAGTCGATTCGGGCCCGCGCCCGTCCGTGGACGCGCCCCGCCCTGGATGGGGAGACCGCCGCGATCCTGGTCGAGCTCTACGACCTCCCCGACGTCGACCTGCCCTACCGGGTCGACGTCGACGCGATCGCAGCGGACGGGACGCTGCTTCCGCTCCGGAGCCGCCCGGCGGGGCAGACGGGCTTCGGGCGGGAGTGGGTGCGCCTCCCCTCCGCGACCGACCCGGTGGTCGAGTACGCCGAGGTCGAAATTTCCCCGCTCCCGGCCGGGCGATACACCCTCCGGGTCGCGATCACGCTCGACGACGAACGCACCCTCGTGACCCGCGTGGAGGGGCTCGTGCGCGGGGAATCCGCGGCCGGCCGGGCGACGCAGACCGGAGCCGACCGGGAGGGGTTCGAACTGGGATTCTGAGGCGCGTTGTGGGGG
This sequence comes from Longimicrobiales bacterium, assembly GCA_028280525.1. Lineage (GTDB taxonomy): Bacteria > Gemmatimonadota > Gemmatimonadetes > Longimicrobiales > Gaopeijiaceae > Gaopeijia. The sequence goes on along the minus strand of JANQLR010000218.1, from coordinate 17,967 downwards.
GATCGGCGGGTCGGTAGCTTGCGGCGCGTCGCACCTCCCACGCCCGACTCGGGACCCATGAAGAACGCCCTGCTCTCTGCGCTCGACCCTGCGACCCTCCGGGGTCGCACCGCTCTCGTTCGCGCCGACCTGAACGTCCCGCTCGACGGGGCCCGCGTCGCCGACGACACCCGCATCCGGGCCTCGCTGCCGACGCTTCGCCTCCTGGTCGAGGCGGGGGCGAAGGTCGTTCTGACCTCGCACCTCGGACGGCCGAAGGGGGAGCCCAACCCGGCCTTCTCGCTGGCGCCGGTCGCGCCGGAGCTGGAGCGTGGCCTCGGCCGTCCGGTTCGGATGGCCTCGGGGACGGTCGGCGAGGCGGTGGCGGCCGAGGTCGCTGCGCTGGAGGAGGGGGAGATCCTCCTCCTGGAGAACACCCGGTTCCTTCCGGGCGAGACCGCGAACGATCCCGAACTCGCCGCGGAGCTGGCCGGGTACGGCGACCTCTTCGTCCACGACGCCTTCGGGACGGCGCACCGGGCGCACGCCTCCACCGAGGGAGTCGCCCGGGTCGTCCGCGAGCGGGGCGGGCACGCCGTTGCCGGTCTCCTGCTGGAGAAGGAGCTCTCCTTCCTCGGGGACGCCCTGGATGCGCCGGAGCGGCCCTTCGTCGCCGTCCTCGGCGGGGCGAAGATCTCCGGGAAGATCGACGTCGTGGAGGCGCTCCTCCCCCGCGTCGACCGACTCCTGATCGGCGGCGCGATGGCGAACACCTTCCTCCTCGCGCTCGGGCTGGAGGTCGGCGATTCGCTCGTCGAGCCGGACCGCGTCGAGATGGCGAAGGAGTTGATGGACCGGGCAGCCGATCGCCTCGTCCTCCCCGTCGACGTCCGCGTCGGAGCCGAGATCGCCCCCGAGGCCGAAGTCCGCGCCGCCGAGCGGACCGAGGTCGGTCCTGGCGAGAAGATCGGGGACATCGGCCCGCGCAGCGTCGCCATCTACGGCGAGATCCTGCGGGAGGCGCGCACGATCGTCTGGAACGGACCGATGGGCGTCTTCGAACTCGAGCCCTACCGGCAGGGGACGGTCGGGGTCGCGCAGGCCGTGGCGATCGCCACGGAGGCCGGTGCCGTCTCGGTGCTCGGGGGCGGCGATTCGGCCGCCGCCGCGGAGGTCGCCGGCGTGACGGACCGGGTCAGCCACATCAGCACGGGAGGCGGCGCCTCCCTCGAATTCCTCGCCGGGGCCACCCTTCCGGGGGTCGCGGCACTCTCCGATGCGGAGGAGGTCGCGTGAAGCAGGTCGTCGCCGGCAACTGGAAGATGAACGTCACCGCGACGGAGGCCGAGGCCTTCGCCGCCGCCTTCGAGCCGCAGGGGCTCGGCGCAGAACTCCTCCTCTTCCCGACGGCGCTCGCCTTCGGGGCGCTCGCCCGGGCGGTTGCGGGGCGGGGGATCGAGGTCGGCGTGCAGAACATCCACTGGGAGAGCTCGGGCGCCTTCACCGGGGAGATCTCGGCCGAGCAGGCCGCGGCCGCCGGTGCGTCGCACGCGCTCATCGGGCACTCCGAGCGCCGGCACCTCTTCGGGGAGACGGACGAGGAGGTCGGCCGGAAGGTCTCGGCCGCGCTCCGGGCCGGGCTGACCCCCGTCGTCTGCGTCGGCGAAACGCTCGACGAGCGGAAGGCCGGGCGGGTCGACGAGGTCATCACCCGCCAGATCGATGCCGTCCTCGGGATGGTGAGTGCGGAGACGCGGTGGCGGATCGCGTACGAGCCGGTCTGGGCGATCGGCACCGGGGAGACCGCGACCCCCGACGACGCCACCGCGGCCCACCGCACGCTGCGCACGCGCCTCGTGGAGCGGCTCGGCGGGGGCGCGGCGCAGGCCGTCCCGATCCTCTACGGCGGGAGCGTGAAGCCGGGGAATGCCGCGGAGCTTCTGGCCGCGCCGGAGGTCGACGGGGTACTCGTCGGCGGCGCCTCCCTCGACCCGGCGTCCTTCCGGGCGATCGCGGAGGCTGCGGGGTAGCGGCGAGCGCCCGCCGAACCGCTCCCCGACCGGTCGCCTGGCGGTCGCTCGAGGGGCCCCCCTTTCGGAGTCGAGCGTATGCCTACATTGTGAGGATGTGTATTCTCACAATGTGACGTTGATCGGCGAGTGACGGGGGGGAGGATGGCGAAGCGGATCTTCGAGGTGGGGCGGCGGCTCGCGGTGGCGGCGCTCGTAATGGGCTCAGCCGATGCCGTCGATGCGCAGTCGTCAGCGGTCACGGTGCCTCTCCACATCCACGACGGACGTCTCTGGGTCCCGGTCGAGTCGGAGAGCGGGGAGGCGTTCCGCTTCCTGGTCTCCACGGGGAATGCGATGAGCGTACTCTCGGAGCGAGGTGCCGAGAGGGTTCGGGGGGCGGGGCCGTTGTACATCGGCGGCTCACCGACCCTGTCGATCGACATGACGGACGTGGTGGAGGGCTCGGACGAGAACTTCCACTTCGAGGGGGAGACCTTCGACGGCCTGATCGCTCCGAACACGCTCAACCGCTGGGACCTTCTCCTGGACGCCCCCGCCGGCCGGATGCTCTTCGCGCCGATCGGCCGCCCCGTCGAGTGGGACGGGTACGAGCTCTCGGACCCGGTGCGACTTCGGATCTACCACGGGGTGGCGATCTCGCTGCAGGTGGAGCTCTCGGGCACGCCGACGCCCGCGATGCTCGAGATCGGAGCGCCCCGCCTCTACGGGAACGAGGCGGTCGGCGAGATGGGCGGGATCGTGGAGGAGCGAGCCCCCGAGCTCCGGATCGGAGGGGCCGCCTGGACCGATCTGCCGGCCCGGGTAGAGGAGCTCTCGGTGATCCGGAGGTTCTCACCGAGCGGGGAGCCCTTCGTCATGGTGGGCGGCGTCATCGCGCTGGACTGCGTCCTCGCGCTCTCCTACGTCCATCAGGAACTCCGGACCTGCGTCCGATGACGGAGACGTATCTGGGCGAGTTCGAGCAGATGGTCCTCCTCTCGGTCCTTCGTCTCGGAGAGGACGCCTACGGGCTCGCCATCGGCGAGGAGATGGCGGAGGTCGCGGGGCGCTCGCCGTCGAGCGGTGCGCTCTACACCACCCTCGATCGTCTCCAGCGGAAAGGGCTGGTACGATCCGAGGTCGGCGAGACCGCATCGGGGCGGGGTGGTCGGCCTCGTCGATACATCCGTCTGACGCCCGAGGGGCGCCTCGCACTCTCCCGGGCGCGTCACCGACTCCTCGCGCTCTGGGACGGGATCGAAGGGGCGCTGGACGGATGAGTGGTCATCGCCCCATCCGGCTCCTCGAACGTCTCCTCGAAGTCGTCCTGCCGAAGGGCCTGTCCGGGGAGGGGACTCTCGGGGACCTCGCCGAGGGCTTCGACCGCAGGGCCGTCACCTCCCCGGCCCGCGCGCACCTCTGGTACCTGGGACAGACCGCGTCTCTCGTGCTCTACCGCCTCTTCACCGGGACGGGGGAGGGGAGCGCGTCGGCGAATTCGGCGCTCGCGATGGACCTTCGCTGGTCGCTGCGGCTGGTCCTGCGACACCCCGGATTCGCGCTCGGCGTCGTGGCGGTGCTCGGGCTGGGCCTCGGAACGAATGTGGCGGTCTACTCCGTGGTGGACGGGACCTTCCGGAACGCGTCGTGGTGGGCGGCCCCGGACCGGAGCTTCACCTTGCAGCCGGAGGGCCCCTTCTCCTTCGGCCAGATGGAGATGTACCGCGAAGATGCCGCGGTCTACCGCTCGGTCGGGGGGTGGGTCGAAGCTGCGTGGGCACTCGCACTGCCGGACGGTGGAAGCCGCTCGGTGAACGGTGTTCGCATCACGCCCGAGCTCTTCGCGGAGTTGCAGGTCCAGCCTCGCCTCGGACGGGCACTGGTCCGGGACGACGCCTGGTTCGGAGTGGAGCCGGTCGTCGTGCTCGGTGAACGGCTGTGGCGCGACGTCTTCGGCGGCGATCCGGAGATCGTCGGGCGGCGAATCGAGCTCAGCGGCGTTCCGCACACCGTGGTGGGGATCCAGGGCCGCGGAGGGCGCGCACCGGGAGGACGGGCGGAGCTGTGGACGCCGCTCGTCCTCGATCCCCGGGACGACGACTACTTCCGGGCCCAGAATCTGACGGTGGTCGGCGTCCTCGGGGATGGGGCGGGTCCCGAGGACGCGGCGGAAGAACTCGCGGCCTTCAACGATCGCCTCTCCGACATGTGGCCGGGCTTCTATCCGGCAGGATGGTCCGACGGGATCGAGCGGGTGGCGCCGGCCGACGAGACCCAGCGCCGCCTCGTGTCCACTCCGCTCCTCCTACTGCTCGGTGGAACCGGGCTTCTCCTCCTGGTGACCGCGCTCAACGTCGGCAACCTGCTCCTCGGTCGCGCCGTGGGACGACAGCGCGAACTGGCCGTGCGTGCCTCGATCGGGGCGGGGAGGGGCCGCATCGTCTCTCAGCTGCTCGTGGAGGGCGCGGTTCTCACGGCGCTGGCGTGCGCGGTGGCGATCGGGGGAGCCGCGGCGGGCGGGCCCCGGATTGCCGCGCTCTTCGTGGGCGAAGCGATCGTGGCGGCGACTCCGATCGCAGATCCCCGCGTCCTCTCCTTCGTCCTGGTCGCCGGTGGGGTCGCTTGGGTCGTGCTGAGCGGGGTCCCGATCGGGAGCTTCCTCCTCCACGGTGTTCAGGGCATCCGGGGGAGCGCCCTTCGAGGGGCCCGCCTGCAGCAGAGCCTCGTCGCGGTGCAGGCGGCTCTCGCGACCCTCCTGCTCGTCTCCGCCACCCTCCTGGTCCAGACGGTGGCCAACCTTCGGGCCGTGCCACTCGGTTTCGAGGACGAGGGTCTCGTCGCCGTCGAGCTGTCGCCGGTGGAGGACCGAATCGAGTCCCCGGCGGCGGCACGCGACTTCTACGACCGCCTGCTCGGCTCGACCCGGGAGGCGGGAGGCGTACGAAGCGTGGGCATCACGGGGTATCTCCCCCTGCGCAGACTCGCACCCGAAACGCCGCTCAACCTGGAGTCGCGACCGACGGATCCAGCGCAGGCGGTGAAGGTGCCCATGCACCTCGTCGACGGTGGTTTCTTCGAGGCGATGGGCGTACGCGCGGTGCGCGGACGCGTGCTGAATGCGGACGATCGGGGCAGCGCGCCCTCCTCCGTCGTGGTCAACGAGTCGCTGGCCGCGCTCCTCTGGCCGCAGGGCAACGCGATCGGGCAGCGGATCGCCATCGATCCCCACGCGTGGACCACCTTCCTCCCCGTCGTCGGCGTGGTGCCGGACATCCGATCCGGGAGCGTGAGCGAGCCCCCTGGGCCCGCGATCTACACGGCGGTCGCGGAGCAGCCCATCCGGGATCTCAACCTGGTGGTCCGGGTGGAGCGCCCCTTCGAACAGATGGCCCCCCTGCTGCGCGAGGCGATCGCCGAAGCGGACCCGCTCGTCGCGATCCGATCGATCGAGTCGATGACGGAGGTGGTCCGGAGCGCGTACGCGATCTCCTGGATCGTCATGGGGCTCGTCGTGCTCCTGTCCGTCCTTGCGACCGGTCTCGGTGCGATCGGGATCTACGCCGTCCTGGCGGAGCACGTGGCGAGGGGTCGTCGGGAGATGGGCGTCCACATGGCTCTCGGGGCCGAGCCGGCCCGGGTCATCCGGGGGATCGTGGGATCCGGCGTCGGGCTCGCGGGCGCCGGGATCGCAGTCGGATGCCTTCTGGCGCTGGCCGGTGCACGACTGCTGGAGTCGATGCTCTTCGGCGTCACGACGTTGAGCCCGACCGCGTATCTGGTCCCGGCACTCCTCCTCCTGACCGTCGCAACGCTTGCCGCGTGGATCCCGGCGGCCAGGGCAGGACGTCTTGCGCCCGCAGAGGCGCTTCGGGGCTGACCTCCCGGTCGGACCTTCGAGGCGGCCCGGTTCCATCGCCCAGCACCCGCGGTGCGCCTCCGGTCCCGTTGACTCGTGGTCGGCATTTCCGCGAGCTTTCACATCTGTAGACCCCCGCACCCCCCGACGGACCATGTACGGCTTCCTCCTCGCACTCCTCGTTCTCGACGGCCTCTTCCTGGCCGTCATCATCCTCCTCCAGGCCGGGAAGGGCGGGGGACTCGCCGCGATGGGCGGGGGAGCGGCGGCGACCGACGGAGTCATGGGCGGGCGTCAGGCGACCACCGTGTTGACCCGTGCGACCTGGTCGTCCGGGACCGCCTTCATGGTGCTCGCGCTGTGGCTCTCGATCCTCTCCGGGCGCCAGCAGGGGCAGGCGTCGTCGGTGATCCGCCCCGATCTGCCGCAGAACGCCGCTCCGGCCCCGGTCCTGCCGGGGCTCGATGATGTCGGTGGGGACGCGGGTGGGGACGCCGCCCAGCCCGCCGGCGAGTCCGGGGGCGACGAGGCGGGCGGGAACGACGAGGGCTGAGTCGGGACGGGAGGTGCGCCTCTCCGACCGGCTGATCCACGCGCTCGCCTTCGCGGCGGCCACGATCGACCTCCGCCCCCGCCGATCCGGGGAGCCTCGTCCCGCCCGGCCCGAGCTGGATCCGGCGGCGCGCTGCCTCCGCGCCGTCCCGGCCGCGCTCGCGCTCGACCGGCGCGAGGACGGGACCGGAGACCTCTGGACGCATCGGGAGCCGGTCCCCTCGGTCGGCCTCCTCTTCGGGCTCTCCGCCGAAGCCCTCCTCCTTCAGCTCCTGGGCGACGCGCGCGCCCCCGCCGCCGGGCGGGATGCGGGCGACCTTCCGACCGAGAGCTCACGTGGGCTCCTCGGCCCGATTACGCTCCCCGGGAAGGGGGTCGAGGTCGCCGCGGGCGCCGCACTCGCACTCCGGATGCGGGACGAGCCCCGAGTCGTGGTGCACTTCGACGAGGTCGGAGGGACCTCCTCGGGCGACTGGCACGAGGGGCTGAACTTCGCCGCCGTCTCCCGGGCGCCCCTCGTCCTCGTCGTCCGGAACGACGTCGGAGACTCCGCGAGGCACACCGCGCTCCGAAGCCTGGTCCGGAAGGGACCCGCCTACGGCGTCCCCGTGACCTCGGTCCCGGGATCGGATCCCGCCGCGATCCTCGACGCCGTCGCGGAGTCGGTCGAGCGCGCCCGATCGAGGCGGGGGACGCAGATGGTCGAACTCGCGGAGTCGGACGCCTCGCCGCCGCTGCACGACCGTCTCGGGGTGGACGAGGCCGACTTCGTGGAGGAGGTCTCGCGCCGGACCGCCGAGTATCGCACACTCCGGGACGACCTTCTCGCAGACCGCCGCGACGACCTCGATGCGGTCCGCGGACCCATCGCCTCCGGCACCCCCCCCTCGATCCCCTGGTACCGCACCGCGGAGCTCCGCCCTCGATGACCGAGCCGAATGCGTCGATCCCCGAGCAGGTCAGCCGGACCCGCGCCGGGGAGCCCGTCACCTTCCTGGAGGCCATCGCGGAGGCGCTCTGGGAGGAGATGGCCCGCGATCCCGACGTCTTCCTCCTCGGCGAGGACATCGGCGTCTACGGAGGCGCCTTCAAGGTCACCCGGGGCTTCCTGGAGCACTTCGGTCCGCAGCGCGTCGTCGACACGCCGATCTCCGAGGGGGGCTTCACCGGGGCGGCCGCGGGTGCGGCGCACATGGGGCTGCGTCCGGTGGTCGAGATGCAGTTCATGGACTTCATCTCCCCCGCCTACGACGTCCTGACCAACTACATCGCGACGTCGGAGTACCGGGGGGCCGGTCCGCTCCCGATGGTGGTGCGCGGACCGGTCGGCGGGGGGAACCGCGGCGGGCCCTTCCACTCGCAGAACATCGAGATGGCCTTCTTTCACACGCCGGGGCTGAAGATCGTCTACCCGTCGACGGCGTACGATGCGAAGGGGCTGCTCAAGGCGGCGATCCGCGACGACGCCCCGGTTCTCTTCGAGGAGCACAAGGGCCTCTACCGGGCGCCGGGCCTTCGCGAGGTCCTCCCCGACGAGGACTACGTGGTCCCCCTCGGGTCGGCGCGCACCGTGCGCGAGGGCGACGCGCTCTCGATCGTCACCTACGGGGCGATGGTCCACCGGAGCGTCGAGGCGGCGGAGCGTCTGGCGGAGGAGAAGATCGAGGTCGAGATCGTCGACCTCCGCACCCTCCTGCCGATGGACGACGAGGCGATCGTGGAGACCGTGCGGAAGACGGGAAAGCTGCTCGTGGTGCACGAGGACACCCGGACCGGGGGGATCGCCGGCGAGATCGCGATGCGGGTGAGCGAACAGGCCTTCGAGTGGCTCGACGGGCCGATGCTCCGTGTGACCGCGATCGACGCGCCCGTACCCTACTCCGGCGCGCTGGAAGACGTCTTCCTGCCGGGGGTCGAGGACATCGTCACGGCGGCCCGTTACCTGGCGAAGTACTGACCGTTCGCAGGGCCCCGGAACGTCTTGTGTTCGGGAGCGCCTTCGGTAAACTCCATGTTCTGTCGTCCCCCCGCCGGGCGGCCGGGACGGCCCCGACAACGACACTCTGGAGTGACGAGCGTGGCTCGGATCGAAGTACCCATGCCCCAGATGGGCGAATCCATCGCCGAGGGGACGGTTTCGAAGTGGTTGAAGGCCCTCGGGGACACCGTCCAGCGCGACGAGCCGATCCTCGAGATCTCGACCGACAAGGTGGACGCCGAGATCCCCGCCCCGCAGGGCGGCACCCTCGTGGCGATCGAGGTGCAGGAGGGCGAGACGGTCGAGGTCGGGACGATCGTCGCCTGGATCGATCCCGAGGGGGGTGCCCCGGACGCCGCGGCGTCGGCTCCGGCCGCGGCCCCCGCTCCGGCCGCGGCCCCTGCCGCCGCCCCTGCTCCGGCTCCGGCTCCGGCTGCCGCGTCGGCCCCGGCGGCTCCCGCGGCCCCGTCCGGCGGTGAACTCTCCGAGGAGGAGCGGCTCCGTACCCGCTCGACGCCGGTGGTTCGCAAGATCGCCGAGGAGCACGGGATCGACATCGCCGCCGTCGCCGGAACGGGCCACGCCGGCCGCGTGACGAAGAGCGACATCCTCGACTACATCGAGAAGGGGGCGCCCGCCCCCGCCGCGCCGGCACCGGCCGCTCCGGTCGCCGCGCCTGCTCCGGCGGCTCCGGCTCCGGCCGCCGCGCCGGTCGCCTCCGGCCCGATGGACCTGGACGCCTTCTGGAAGCAGTTCTACTCGAAGGTGCAGCACCCCGAGTTCCCGGTGCGGGCCGCGGACACCGTCGAGCCGATGGACAAGATCCGTCGTCTCACGGCGGAGCACATGGTCGTCGCGAAGCGCGTCGCGCCGCACGTCCACTCCTTCATCGAGATCGACTTCAGCGCGATCGACCGGATCCGCCGTGCGAAGAAGGCCGAGTGGGCGGCGAAGGGCGCCCGCGTCAGCTACACCGCCTTCGTCGCGTACGCCGTGTCGCGGATCATCCGGAAGTACCCGACCGTCAACGGCACGGTCTCCGGGAACACGATCATCAAGCGCGGAAATGTGAACATCGGGATCGCGGTCGACCTCGACCCCGGCCTGATCGTGCCGGTCATCCACGACACCGACGACCTCGGGCTCGTCGGGGTGGGCAAGCGGATCATCGATCTGGCCGACCGGGCGCGCGGCCGGAAGCTGCAGCCCTCCGAGATCCAGGGCGCGACCTTCTCGATCACCAACCCGGGCGTGCTCGGGACGATGGTCGGGATGCCCGTCATCCCGAAGGGGACCGCCGCGATCCTCGGCACCGGTTCGATCGAGAAGCGGGTGGTCGTCGTTCAGGACGCCGCCGGCGAGGACACGATCGCGATCCGGAAGCGCTCCTACTTCTCCCTCGGCTACGACCACCGGCTGGTCGACGGCGCCGACGCGGCCCGCTTCCTGGCCGAGCTGAAGGAGTACATGGAGAACTTCCCCGAGGACGCCTGATCGACGCGTCGCGAACTCTGCGGGTCCTCGAGGCCGGTGTCGTCCCGTACGGCGCCGGCCTCGAGTTGCAGGCGGAGATGGTGCGCGCCCGTCGCGCGGGGGAGATCCCGGACACCCTGATCCTGCTCGAGCACCCGCACGTCATCACCAAGGGGACGGGGACGGACGAGGCCCACATCCTGGCCGGCGAGGCCGAACGCGCCGGGCGGGGCATCGAACTCTTCGAGGCGGGGCGGGGGGGCGACGTCACCTACCACGGCCCGGGGCAGCTCGTCGGCTACCCGATCCTCGACCTCAAACCGGACCGGAAGGATCTGCACCGGTACCTCCGCGACCTCGAGTGCGTCCTGATCGACCTGCTCGCCCGCTACGAGGTGCCCGCCCGTCGCGAGGAGGGGCTGACCGGCGTGTGGACTCCGGGCGGGAAGATCGCCGCGCTCGGGGTGCGGGTGTCGAGCGGGTGGATCACGAGCCACGGCTTCGCCCTCAACGTCTCGACCGACCTCTCCTTCTTCGAGACGATCGTGCCGTGCGGGATCCAGGACCGAACGGTGACCTCGCTGGAGCGGGAGGTGGGGCGGTCGGTGCCGATGGACGAGGTGCGGGGGCGGGTCGCGGAGGCGTTCGCGCGGAGCTTCGAGCGGGAGATGGAGCGGGAGATGGAGCGGGCGGCGGGTCGCTGACCCGGACGGGGGAGCGGACGGCCGCAGCATCCACGACGCCGTCGCGCCCCGCACGTCGCACGTCGGCTCTCGATCCTAGCTCGGTACGGGGCGGCACCGGAGCGGCGTCGACTCCGGCGTGCCGTAACCCGCCGGACCGAGTCCCGTAGGAGTGAGCGACGGGATTCGAGAGTCCCGTGACCCCGCGCCCGATCGCCCCCATGTCCACCCACGCCAGACCACTCGCCCTCCTGAGCGCACTGATCCTCGGCGCCTGCTCGGACAGCGCGGTGACGCCGGAGACGATCGGATTCGAGGAGGTCGACCTGGTGGCTCCGTGGCGGACGGCCACCGTGGCCCAGGTGGGTGGTTCGCCGGACGCCGTCGACCGTGGCGTTAAGAACGCCCGAGCCAATCACCGGCTCCTCAGCCTTCTCGCCGTGAAGAACGGTCGTCTGGTGCTCGAGGAGTACTTCGCGGGCAACCGCAGCGACAGCCTGAACGACGTGCGGTCCATCACGAAGAGCGTCGTGTCGGCGCTCGCGGGGATCGCGGTGGAAGAGGGTCACCTGGAGAGCCTGGACGACCCGATCTCCGCCTACCTCGCACCGGTCGTCGGAGAGCTGGACCCGGGGAAGGGTGCGATCACCGTCCGGCACCTCCTGACCATGACGGGCGGCTTCGCCTGGGACGAGGACGGTCCCCGCGAGTACAACGACTGGATTCTCTCCGGGGAGCATCTCGCCCACCTGCTGGATCGCCCTCTGGCGGACGAGCCGGGCTCCTCCTTCGAGTACAACTCGGCGGCGGTGCACCTGCTCGGCGTCGTCCTGGAGGAAGCCGTCGGGCGCCCCCTTCCGGCCTACGCGGACGAGGTCCTCTTCGGTCCCATCGGCGTTGCGGCGGCCCGGTGGGAGCCGCTTCCAGGTGGACGGGTCAACGGGGGTGCCGGCCTCGATCTGCGCCCGCGCGATCTGGCGCGCTTCGGCCAGCTCTTCCTTCAGGAGGGCAGGAGCGGTGGCCGGCAGATCCTCCCACCGGGCTGGGCGGAGCTCTCCACCGTCGAGCGCTTCGGGTGGCGGTTCGGCGACGGGTCGCTGCAGGGCGTCACGTACGGGATGCTCTGGTGGGTCGTTCCGTCCGCTCCGGAGCCCTTCTTCTTCGCGTGGGGCTACGGGGGTCAGTACGTGGTCGTCGTCCCGGAGCTGGAGCTGGTCGTGGTCGCGACGAGCAACTGGCGCGGGGTCCGTTCGGACGGAGGGGCCGACCGGTACGAGCGCGCCACGATGACGGTGATCCTCGAGGACATCATCGCGGCGTTCCGCTAGCGTTGCGGTCCGCCGACGACCGTGGCGCGCGCGAGATTCACGCGCCGGTGTCCGGCGCGGTGAACTCCATGAAGTCCAGGTAGCGCCCCTTCGATTCGCGCTGCTCGTCGAGCCACCGCTGGAAGCCCGACTCGACCAGCCCCCCCGAGGCCGCCTGCGACTTCGCGGCCTCCACCGCGAGGTCGTTCGCGTACTCGTTCCGGGGGTGACCGGCGTGCCCCTTCACCCACCGCCACTCGACCTCGTGGCGGGGCAGGATCCGGTCGAGCGCCTGCCAGAGCTCGAGATTCTCGATCGGGCCGGCCTTTCGCTTCCACCCCCGGCGCTTCCACCCCGGCATCCACTCCGACGCGCCCTTCACCAGATAGGTGGAGTCCGAGACGAAGAGGACCCGGCACGGCCTCGTCAGCGCTCCGAGGGTGTCGAGGGCGCTCCGGATCGCCATCCGGTTGTTCGTGGTGTCCGGCTCGGAGAGGAAGAGGTCCCGCCGGATCCACTGTCCGCCGCGCCACGTCTCCACGAGGGCCCCGGCGCCCCCCGGGCGCGCGCGACCCTTGTTCTGGTTGCCGAGGCAGGACTCGTCGGCGTGGATCTGGACGAAGGGGCGGTCGGACATGGGGTGGGACGGGGGAGGGTGGGGGTGCTCGGGGTCCGGCGATCCGGCGGGTCGCCCGAGGCGACGGTGCGGGCCCTGCGTGACGAGGGCGCAGCGCCCGGGGCGGCGACATCGCCCGCGACGGAAGCTGCCGGAGCCCACCGGAGAGGTCCAGTGCCCGGCCCGCGAGGCGGCCCCGCGCTCTCGACGACGGACCGGGCGCAACGCCCGCCGCCCCGGCCCGTCCCGGCTCGCCCTGGGCCCCGCGGTTGACGCCCCCGACCGCCCGTCTACCTTCCGAAAACCCCGACGCCGACCCCATCCCGGAGCCTCCGCTGGCCGCCGCCTACCTCCTCCTCGAAGACGGCCGTCGCTTCGACGGCGTCGCCCTCGGTGCCCCCGGACCCGCCCTCGGCGAGGTCGTCTTCAACACCTGCATGACCGGGTACCAGGAGGTCCTCACCGACCCCTCCTACTCGGGGCAGCTCGTCACGATGACGTACCCGATGATCGGGAACTACGGTGTCAACGACGAGGACCGCGAGTCGCCGACCCCGAAGGTCTCCGGCTTCGTGGTGCGCGAGGCGGCCCGCGCCCCCTCGAACTGGCGCTCCGAGCAGGGGCTCGACGCCTACCTCTCGGAGCACGGCATCACCGGAATCGCGGAGATCGACACCCGCGCCCTGACCCGGCACATCCGGAGCCAGGGAGCGATGCGGGGCGCGATCGCGCCAGCGGAGACCCCCGAGGCCGAGGTGCTCGAGCGGATCCGGGCGCACCCGGTGATGGAGGGACTCGATCTGGCCACCGGGGTGTCGACGCGCGAGGCGTACGAGGTCGCTGCGCTCGGCGCGGAGCGCTTCCACGTCCTCTCCTTCGACTTCGGGGTGAAGGCACACTCGCCGAAGCTCCTGGCCGAGCGTGGCTGCCGGGTCACCGTCATCCCGGCCGAGACGACGCTCGACCAGATCCGGGCGCTCGACCCGGACGGGATCTTCGTCTCCAACGGCCCGGGCGACCCCGCGATGGTCGGGCAGGCGGCGGAGGCGATCCGAACCCTCTCCGCCGAGGGGGTGCCGGTCTTCGGGATCTGCCTCGGGCACCAGCTCATCTCCCGGGCCTTCGGCGCGGAGACGTACAAGCTCCCCTTCGGCCACCACGGGGGGAACCACCCGGTCAAGCACCTGCGGGACGGGACGGTCGAAATCACCTCCCAGAACCACGGCTTCGCGGTGCGCGCGGAGGAGGATGGCACGATCGTCGGAGCGCCCGAGCTCCGGCTCACGCACCTCAACCTCTACGACGGTACGGTGGAGGGCGTCGAGCACGTCGATCGCCCCGTCTTCTGCGTCCAGTATCATCCGGAATCCGCCCCGGGACCGCACGACTCCCGCTATCTCTTCGACCGCTTCATCGCGCTGCTCGAGGCCCGGAAGTCCTGAAGTCCCAACAACTCCCGCCATTGAAAGAACCTTGACTCGGAGGCGCGCCCGTCGGTAGCGTCGCATAGGGGAGGGAGTGTCGACCATAGCGTGGGGGCGTCGATGACCAAGGCGGATCTTGTCGAGCAGGTGACCGAGGCGATCGGTCCCGGCGTAACGAAGAAGGACTGTGCCCTCGTCGTCGACGGCTTCCTGAACGCGGTGAAGCGAGCGCTGGCCAACGGCGAACACATCGAGATCCGCGGATTCGGCACCTTCAAGGTCCGCGAGCGGAAGACCCGCATGGCGCGGAACCCGCGCACCGGAGACGCCGTCGAGGTCCCCGCTCGCGCCGTCCCCGTCTTCAAGCCCTCCAAGCACCTCCGCTCCCGCGTCGCCCGCCGCTTCGAGGAACGGGCCGAGGGCTGAGCCCCGGCGCCCCGCTTTAACGTTCCCAGCGCTCCGCGCGTCTCCCGGTCGTGGAGACGGCAGCGACGATGATCCGGGATGAGTCCGACGAGCGCCTCGTGGCGTCGGCACGAGAGGGGGACGAGCGCGCGCTCGATCTCCTGATCCGGCGGCACCACGCGACCGCATTCCGACTCGCGCTCGGCATCGTCCGGGACGAGGACCTCGCCGCGGACGTCGCCCAGGACGCCTTCGTGAAGATGGTGCGGGCGCTCGACCGTTTTCGCGGGGACGCCAGGTTCCGGACCTGGCTCCTGACGATCGTCTCGAACGAGGCGAAGGGTGCGCTGAGGAAGAAGAACCGTCGTCGGGAGTCCTCCTTCGACGAGAGCGTGCCCGTGGCGGACTCGGCACCCGCTCTGGACGACCAGGTCGTGGCCCGGACGGAGGGTGAGCGGCTGCGCAGGGAGCTGCGCAGGCTCCCGCAGAAGCAGCGGCTCGCGGTGGAACTCCGCCTCGACGAAGGGCTGGGGTTTCGGGAGATCGGGGAGCTGATCGGGTCGTCCGAGGGGGCGGCCCGGGTGAACTATCATCACGGGGTGAAGAAGCTCCGGATGTGGATGAGCGAGGTGGAACGATGAGCTGCGACACGATCCTGGACCGGCTGCCCGACTGGGTGGCGAACCGGCTCGATCCGGTGGAGACGGCATCGATCGAGCGTCATCTGGAGGGGTGCCCCGACTGCCGCGCGGAGGCGGAGCTCCTGCGGGCGCTCCGCGACGCGGGACCGGCGCAGGTACCGGTCGGCCTGGAGGAGCGGATTCACGCCGCCGCGCGCGCCGAACTCGCCGAGTCCGCGGGTACGCGTCCGATCCCCCTCACCGTGGAGAGCGGCGGGGCGACCGGAACCCCGGGCGCCCGCCGCCCGCGATCGGTCCCGTCGTGGGCGCTCGGCGCCGCGGCCGTCTTCGTCCTCGCCCTCGGAACGCCCCTGCTGGTCGACCGGATGGAGGAGTCGGATGCGAGCCTTCCGGTCTCCGGCGAGCCGGCGATCGACGAGCCGATCGCGACGGTGTGGGCCTCCGCGGACGGCCTCATCGCCGGCGCTCCCGCGATCGAGTCTCTGACCGACGAGGAGCTCGCCCTCCTCCTCGAGGAGTTCGAAGGATGATGCGGAGGATCACGACGGCCCACCGGTGGTTCCTGGTCGCCCTCGCCGCGCTCCTCACCGCGTGGGCGCCGGTGGAGCTCGCGGCGCAGCAGGGACGGCAGCGTCCGCCCCGGACGCAGATGGAGCGGCAGCTGCGCGAGCGCTTTCAGGAGATGATGGCGCAGCGGCTCCAGCTGACGGAGGAGCAGCGGTTCGCCCTGCGCGAAATCACCTCGGAGATGGAGGACACCCGCCGCGAACTGGCGGTGCGCGAGGCGCGGGTCCAGGCGGAGCTGCGGACGCTCGGCGGCGACATCGAGGAGGCGCGGGCGCAGGAACTCCTCGCCGAGATCGTCGCCATCATGCAGGAGGAGGCGGAGCTCGCTCAGCTCGAGATTCGTCGTCTGGAGGAGGTGCTGCAGGCGCGTCAGGTGGTGGCCTTCATCCTCTTCCGGGAGGATCTCGGCCGCCGAATCCGCGAGATCCGGGACCGCGCCCGCCGCGGGGGCGGGGGTGGGGATGGAACTTCGATGCCGCGGAGGCCCTTCATGGACGGAGGGCTCGACCGCGTCCCGGGAAGCCCGCCGGGCGGTTGACGGCGGTTCCCGGGAGCGGATAGCGTCCGCGCATCGCTCTCACCCGCCGACACATGACCGTTCGCATCCTCTTCTTCGCCCGCTACCGCGACCTCGCGGGGCGCGACCAGCTCGACCTGGAGCTCCCCGCGGGGAGTACCGTCGGCGCGGCGATCGACCGGCTGCGGGCGATGGGCGAGCCCTTCACGGCGCTCCCGGAGCGGCCCGCGACGGCGCAGAACCGCATCGTGGTCCGGCCGGAGGCGGTCCTCGCCGCCGGGGACGAACTCGCCCTTCTCCCGCCGGTGGCCGGGGGCTGATGTACACCGCGATCGCCGTCGACCCGATCGATTCGACCGAGATTCTCGGACGTGTGGGGGAGTCCCGGGACGGGGCGGTCCTCCTCTTCCTGGGCGTCGTCCGCGATCACGCCGACGGGCGCTCCGTCTCCGGGATGCGCTACGAGGCGTACGCGGAGATGGCCGAGCCCGTCCTGGCCGAGATCGCGGAGGAGGCGGCGGAGCGGATCGGCTCCGACCGCATCGCCGTCGTGCACCGTATCGGGGAGCTCGAGATCGGCGAGGTCTCCGTGGCGATCGCCGTCTCCTCCCCCCACCGCGACGCGGCGTACACCGCCTCACGGTACGTCATCGAGGAGATCAAGAAGCGCCTCCCCGTCTGGAAGCACGAGCACTACCGGGAGGGCGACTCGGCGTGGGTCGCCGGCGTCGAGCTGGAGCCCGGATCGTGAGCCGGACGGCGCTCCCCCTCCACCCGACCGTCTCCGGCGCCCCGTCCCCCGGGGAGCTGGCGCGCGCCGGGTCCGACGCCGGGAGCCCGATGACGGACGGCTTCGGCCGGACGATCCGCTACCTGCGCATCTCGGTCACCGACAAGTGCAACCTGCGCTGCGTCTACTGCATGCCGGAGGAGGGACTCCCCTGGCTGAGGCGCGACGAACTCCTCAGCTACGAGGAGATCGCCGAGATCGTGCGCACGATGGCGCCGATGGGGCTCGAGCGGGTGCGGCTGACCGGGGGCGAGCCGCTCGTCCGCCGGGATCTGCACCGACTCGTCGAGATGATCGACCGCGTCCCCGGCATCCGCGACATCTCCCTTTCGACGAATGCGGTCCTCCTGGCCGATCACGCGGAGTCGCTGCGCGAGGCCGGGGTCGACCGGGTGAACATCTCCCTCGATTCGCTCCGCGAGGATCGGGTCGATGCGATCGCTCGTCGACCCGGGTCCTTCTCGAAGATCATGGCGGGGCTCGACGCCGCGGAGCGGGTCGGCTTTGCCCCGCTCAAGCTGAACGTCGTCCTGATGGCCGGTCAGAACGACGACGAGGTGGAGGACTTCGCGGCGATCACCAGGGAGCGGCCCTGGCACGTGCGCTTCATCGAGGTGATGCCGACCGGGGCCAACCTCGGCGTCTCCGCCGAGGCGACGCTCTCCTGCGACGAGGCGCTCGCCCGGATCCGCCGGATCGGGGAGCTCGAACCCGCCGAGGGACCCACCGGGAACGGCCCGGCGCGCTACTACCGCTTCCCCGGCGCACCCGGCTCGATCGGGGTGATCACCCCGATGAGCCACAACTTCTGCGACCGGTGCAACCGGATGCGGCTGACCGCCGACGGTCAGCTGCGCCCCTGCCTCTTCGGCGACCTCCAGACCGATCTGCGGACCCCGCTGCGGGCGGGCGAGTCGATCGTACCCTTCATCCGACACACGCTTCGGGTGAAGCCGGAGCGGCACTGGCTGGAGCAGGGGAGCGACGCGGGCTCCGGCGGGCTTCAGGCGCTCTCGCAAACGGGCGGCTGAACGCCTCGGATCGCCGCCGGAAGGACCGCGGAATTCGGGCCGTTCCCCGTTGCCCGAGCGGCGAGTTCGGAGGGGGCTTTCGGGGCGTCCATTCTCGTTGACGCTCCCCCCCCGTTCGGGTAGGTTCCCGGCGTCA
>JANQLR010000166.1 GCA_028280525.1 Longimicrobiales bacterium | reverse complement strand
CGACGCCTCGACGATCGAGCCGATGGCCGCCCTCCCCGGCGACCCCGGGAACGGCGTCTACATCGACGAGCTCGAGGCCGACCCGGTCCGCATCGAGATCGCGTACGCCGGCTCCTGCACCGCAGGGAAGAAGGAGGACATGGACATGTACGCCCGCGTCTTCCAGGAGGCGAAGGCGCAGGGGCTCAAGGTCCACCCGGATGTCGAGTGCTTCATTCAGTGCGGCTCGATCGAGGTGCGCGAGTACTGCCGGGAGCGGGGCTACCTCGACCTCTTCACCGAGATGGGCGCAGAGTGGATCGAGCCCGGGTGCGGCGCCTGCATCAACGCCGGGCCGGGGGTGACCGCTCGGCCCGACCAGATCTCCGTGAGCTCGCAGAATCGGAACTTCCCCGGGCGCTCCGGGCCGGGTCAGCTCTACCTGGTCAGCCCGTACTCGGTGGCCGCCTCCGCCGTCGCGGGGTACGTGACCAAGTGGGTGCCCGGTGAGCCGATCCGCCAGCTGCCGGCGCGGAAGCTGGCCACGGTGTGACCGACCCCCCCGACCTCCCCCGCGTCCTCGACCTCTCAGCCGCCTTCTCCCGCGTGGAGGGGCTCTGGCGCCCGCACGTCGCCGGGGAGCTCAACGGCCAGCTGGTGAAGCTCGCCCGGATCGAGGGCACCTTCGACTGGCACCACCACGCCGACGAGGACGAGCTCTTCCTCGTCGTGCACGGCCGGATGCGGCTCGAGTTTCGTGCGGGTGTGCGCGAACTCGGACCGGGTCAGCTCTGCATCGTGCCCCGCGGCGTGGAGCACCGACCGGTTGCGGAGGGGGAGTGCCACATCCTCCTCTTCGAACCGGCGAGCACGCTGAACACCGGCGAGGTACGGACGGCGCGGACGGTCGAGGAGCTGCCGCGGGTCTAGGAGGCGGGTGGGCGGAGGGCGCCCCATCGACCGGCGCTCGGGTGCGGGCGCAAGGCGGCTACGACTCTGCCGCGGCGAGCGCGTCCCGCGAATTCAGGCGCCGTGCGATCTCCGACAGCCGGGTCCAGCTCTGCAGGGTCATCGGGAGTGCGAGCGCGCTCTCGACGAACTCCCACGAGTAGCTGACGATCGAGAAGACGGTGCCGGTGGAGACGGTCAGCGCGGTGGTCGCGAACCAGAGATTGAAGAGGATCAGCGCCAGCAGGACGACGAAGACGGCGCCGTAGAGCACCGCCTCCGCATCGGAGAGTCGGACCTCGAGTCGCCGGATGCGGAGGAAGTGTGCGACCGCGGCCCGCACCCTGCCCTCTCCGAGGATGTCGACCTGCCGCTCCGTCTCCTGATTGAGTTCGCCGTTCAGTCGGTAGAAGCGGCGGTGGAAGAGCGTGTAGACGAGGACCATTCCCGCGGCGGCTGCACCCGCGGCCAGCGCCAGAACCGGTGAGAAGGCGGCCAGGATCGCGACTGCGATCACGAGGTGCACCGCCGAGCCCACCGCCAGCGGGAGCGTCTCCTCCAGGAAGTCGACCAGCTCCCGGCCCATCCCGATCCGGGCGTTCAGCGTCGACACCGGGAGGCCCGTGGACCGTTCGGTCTGCGCCTTCCCGAGGTCGACGCGGATGGTGCCGTACACCCGCGTGTCGTAGATCCGGCGCGAGACGGCGACGGCGATGAGACCGCCCATCAGCACCGCCAGCTTCCAGAACGCGTCGTGCTCGGCTGCGAGGAGACCGTCGATCGCGAAGCCGATGAAGAGAGGGATGAGCGCGGCCAGGACCGTCTCGCAGAGGATCATCAGCCAGGTCAGCGAGATCCGTCGAGCGTACGCCGTCAGCAGGGTGCCGACGGTCAGGTCCCGGCCCTTCACCCCGCCACCTCCGTGCCGTAGGCCGGCAGTTGCCGGCGGGTCGACGCCTCGTCGGGTCGGGATCCCACGATCGCGATGGCGTCCTCCGCGATCGCGATCAGAACCGGGACCAGGATCAGCATCAGCGCGGTCCCGAACAGCTCCCCGAAGGCGAGCGACACCGCGGCGGGGATCAGATACTGCGCCTGCTCGGAGGTCTCGCTGAGGAGCGGAAGGAGACCGATCACGGTCGTCGCAGTCGTCAGGAAGATCGCGCGGAACCGGGTCGTCCCGGCGATCCGAAGCGCCTCCGCGACCCCCTCACCCGCCTCCCGCGCCTGGTTGTAGCGGGTGATCATGACCAGGGAGTCGTTCACGATGACCCCGGTCAGGGCGAGCATCCCGAAGAAGGAGAGGAGCGACAGCGAGACGCCCATGATCATGTGCCCCGCCGCAGCGGCAACGAAGCCGAAGGGGACGATCGCCAG
>JANQLR010000163.1 GCA_028280525.1 Longimicrobiales bacterium | reverse complement strand
CGACGCCTGATCGAGATGCTCGAGTCGGAGTCGGAGGAGGACGTCGTGGTCGAGGTCGCCCGGGCGCTCGGACAGCTCGGGGACCCCTCTGCGGTGAACGCCCTCGAGAAGCGCGCGGTCGGCTCCTTCTTCGGGCGCCCGCCAGCGGCGATCCGCGTCGCGGCGTACCAGGGCCTCGCCGGAATGGCGACCCCCCGCGCGAAGCAACTACTGGACGAGGCGCTGGAGGACAAGGACGCCGAGGTGCGGGCCGCCGTGCGCGCCGCGCTCCGGGCCCGCCAGGGCTGACCACGCCCCGACGCGGTCGCGGCAGCCGGTCTCAGACCCCCCGGAGCAGCTGGTCGAGGCTCTTCAGGAAGCGGAGGTTCTCCCGCCAGCGGTCGACCGTACCGCCCGATGCGCCGTCCTCGGTGGAGTGCGCGAAGAGGCGGGTGACGGTCAGCCGGACCGAGTCCGGGGCGAGCTGTCGCTGAAGCCGTTCCGCCTCGGAGACGGGGATGAGGTGGTCCGACTCCCCGTGCAGGAGGTGGACCGGGGCGGTGGGACGAAGCGGGGCCGTCGGGAGTTCGAGATCCGGGTCCACCCGCCGTGCGGCCTCGACCAGTCGCTCGACCCACCGGGCGTCCTCGTCGTCCTCCGGCCGGGGGTCCGTCGCGCCCGCCGCGTCCGGCGCGAAGCGGTCGAAGAGCGCGCGTTCCTCCGCGTCCAGCCCCGCTCGCAGCTCGCCCTTGGTCGGGTCCATCCGAGGATCCCACGAATCGATCTGGAGATCCCCCGCCCGCGCGGCGAGCTCCAGGAGGGCGGACGCCACGCGATCCGCCGACTCGTACCCGGGGATCGAGGTGAGGTAGTTGCCGACCACGATCCATCGACCGTAGGGGTCGGGTCGAAGGTGGCGGGCCCGACCGCGCCACTCGTGCCACCCGGTCAGCTGGAAGCGGAGGGTGCTTCGCAGATCCGCGTATCCGCCGAAGGCTGCAACCACCCCCAACCGCCCCGCGAACCCCGGGTGAACCGAGGCGCGGATGACCTGCGGCGAGCCGAAGGAGAACCCGGCGAGCCCCATCGGACCGCAGACCCCCGCGTCGGATTCGAGCCGGTCGAGACCCGAGGCGACGACCGGGAGCGTTCGCTCGGGGGAGAGCCGCAGGTCGACCCATTCGCGCACCTCCGGCACGACGACGACGGCGCCGCTCGCCGCCAGACTCGAGGCGAAGCGGACCAGCGAGTCGTGGAAGCGCCCGGGACGGGTGATGCCGTGCAGGACGACCCACCCCGGGCGCGGTGTGCGCGACGCGGCGGGACGGTAGACGGACGCCTCGAGGGGAGCGCCATCGGAGGGGAGAAGCTCCTCGGAGACCTGAACCTCGGGCCCTCCGGTGAGCCAGCGCCGCCCGTATCGGAGGGCGCGAACGTACGGAACCTTCATCTTTCGACTCTACCGAAGACGGGGCGACACGGCGAGGGAGAGCGTGTGTCCCGCGTCCCCGAACGGTGACGGGGCTCGGTCGCGTCGCGCCGGACGCTACCAGCGAGTCTCGCCGAGGATCTCGATCAGGAGCGTCTGGACGAGGAGGAGCGCGACCCAGCCGCGGAGGAGGGCATCCCGCGATCGGACCTCGCTCGACCCGCCTCGCTCCGCCTCAAGCTGAGATGGACCGCGGGACCGCGCGGCCTCGACCAGGGCGAGGATCCCGACGAGGGCGGGGAGGTTCAGGACGATCCAGATCCGCTCCACCTCCAGGGTGAAGAGGGTGGAGAAGGCGGCGACGAGGGGGACGACGGCGGCGGCGAGCGCGGCGTCGGGGACGCGCTCGGCGGTAGATGCGGACGTGGCGTCGGGGATCCGCTCGGCGGCGCGCGAGGCCTCCCCCTTCCGGTCGGGGTCGAGGACCCACCCCCCGATCGCGAGCGTCGCGAGCCCGAGACCGATCCCCCACGCCAGCAGGTTGGCGCCCCCGACCGCGAGCCACTCGACGAAGCCGCCCCCGGTCCCCATCACCTGGGCGTCCGCGGCGAGCGCTACCCGGACCGAGGCGATCGCGTCCCAGCCGAGTGCCTTCAGCGCCAGGACGAAGGCGACGAATCCCGCGAGCTGCAGCGCGAGTCGCCCGATCGTCCCCGACCATTCCGGCGTCGTCGCACGGGCGGCCCCGCTCCTCGCAAGTCGGACCCCTTCGAAGGCGGCGACGGTGAGCACGACCAGGATCGAGGCGTAGGTGAAGAAGGTGGAGAGGGCGAGGGCGGCCCCGGCCGCGGCGTTGGCGGCGATCGAAGCCCCGACCGATCTCACCCGGATCGCCGCGGACATCGCCCAGAGCGCGGTCACCGCCAGCGCGGTGAAGACCGTCTCCATCGAGGTCGCGAAGAAGAGCACCGTGTTCGGCGCCAGGGCGAAGAGGAGCGTCGCCCACCGTGCTGCGACCTCTCCCAGGTGCAGGCGGGCGAAGGCGAGGGCGGGGAGGAGTCCGAGGGCGCCCAGCAGGAGCACGGCCAGACCGGAGGCGGTGGCGCCGCCCCACCCGATCGGGTCGATCGCCGCGAGGAGGAGGACCGCCCCGGGAGGGTGGGTCCGCGAGTGCCACGCCAGTGTGTTCTGCACCTCGGCCGTCGGCCACGCCCGCAGCAGCCCGCGCACTCCGTAGCGGTCGACCTTCGGCACGTCGCCGATGTACTCGTGGGCGGTTCGCTCGAAGGGGTACGAGATCCCGTTCGCCGGGACGAGGCCACTCCGGCGCTCTCCGGTCTTCGCCCCGTCCGACAGGGCGACGCCGACCCAGACGAGGAGGGCGAGCGGGAGGAGGCGGAGGAGCGCGCGGGTGTTCGATCGGGCCCGGACCACCCCGGGGGCGGCCGCGACGGCGGCGACGACGACTCCGACCCCGACGAGCGTCCAGAGCGACCCTCGCGGATCGGCCTGGGTATACCACGGAACCCAGTCGCCGCGGGAGAGCCCGCCCAGGCGATAGAGGCGGGTGACGAGGCCGACGTAGAGGAGGGAGCCGCCCGCGAGCGCAACGAGGAGGGCGATCCCGGTCCGCCGCAGGAGCTCCCGCAGCGAGGGGAGAGCCATGCGCGGAAGATGGCGGCGCGGGCGCGCCCCGGCACGGGGCCGGTTCCCCACCCCGCGGGGAAGGGGCATCTTCCGGGGATTGTCCCGGCGCCGAACCACCCCGCATCCCGACGGATCGATCCGATCGACATGACCGACACGAGTCCGCAGGCGACCTCCATCTCAACCGACCCGCCCTGGCTGTGGGCCGGCCTCGCGGCGCTCGCCGTCTTCGGCCTGTACGTGGTGACGCTCGCTCCGACGACGGCGCTCTGGGACGCGAGCGAGTACATCGCCACCGCGCACATCCTGGGGATCCCGCACCCGCCGGGGAACTCCTTCTTCGTGGTCTTCGGGCGCTTCTGGATCCTCCTGCTCGAATTCACCGGGCTCCCGGTGGCGGTCCGGGTGAATCTGCTCGCGGCGACCACCAGCGCGGCCACGGCCTTCTTCTGGTACCTCGTCTCGCACCGACTCCTGGTATCGATGACCCGGGAGCGCGTCGTCGCCCTCGTGGGCGCCGCCGTCTGCGTCCTCCTCTCGGCGACGGCGTACACCGTCTGGAACCAGTCGAACGTCAACGAGAAGGTCTACACCCTCTCGATGGCGGTCATCGGGGCGGTCACCTGGCTCACCCTCCGCTGGTTCGACCGCAGAGACGAGGAGGGTGCCGAGCGACTCCTCCTCCTCGCCGGCTACCTCATGGTGCTCGGCTCGACGAACCACCTGATGTCGGTGCTTCCGGCCCCCGCCTTCCTCCTGGCGCTGGCGATCTTCACCCCGAGCGTCTTCGCGAAGCGGACCGTCTGGGTGCGCACGGTTCCGCTGATCCTGATCGGGCTGAGCTTCAACATGTTCCTCCCGGTCCGGGCGGAGCTCGATCCGGTCATCAACGAGGGCGACCCGACGTGCGAGGCGCTCGCACCGGCGCTGGTCGCAGTGTGGACGAACGGCTCGGCCGGGTGCGACAAGCTCGCCTACAACCTCGCCCGGAAGCAGTACTCCAAGCCGCCGGTCAGCGAGCGGATGGCGCCCTTCGCCGACCAGCTCAACAACTGGTGGCAGTACTTCGACTGGCAGTGGGGCCGCGGGATGGAGGCGTCGGAGCTCCCGTGGGGTGCACGCACCCCCGTCTCCCTCCTCTTCCTCCTCCTCGGCGCCACGGGGCTGTGGCGCGTCTGGGCGACGCGGAGGGATTTCGGGGTCTACATGGTGACGCTGACCGGACTCCTGACCGTCGGCCTCGTCTTCTACCTGAACTTCAAGTACGGCTTCTCTCTGAACCCGGAGGTCGCCCCGCGCGAGCTGCACGAGGTTCGCGAGCGCGACTACTTCTTCATCGCCGGCTTCTCGATCTGGGGGATGCTCGCGGGGCTCGGCCTCGTCTGGACCTGGGTGACCCTTCGCGACCGCTTCCTGCCCGACAAGCCCGTCTGGGTCGCCTCGCCGATCCTCCTCGTGGCCCTCTTCCCGCTCGGGCTGAACTGGGGATGGGCGAGCCGGGCCGGGGACTACGCCGCGCGCGACTGGGCGTACAACCTCCTGATGAGCGTCGAGCCGTACGCGATCCTCTTCACGAACGGCGACAACGACACCTTCCCGCTCTGGTACCTGCAGGAGGTCGAGGGCATCCGCCAGGACGTGACGGTCGTGGTGGGCCAGTACCTCTTCACCGACTGGTACCCGAAGCAGATCGAGGAGATGACCCGCCCCGAGAACCAGAGGCGCTTCGATCCGTCCCAGGGCGGAGGGTGGCACGAGGAGGCGCCCTTCCCGACCCGGTCGGTCACCTCGCTCACGCACGAACAGATGGACGGGATCCGGGGCGGTGTCCTGGACCAGGACCAGACGCTCCCCTTCCCGGAGCTGAACCTCGTCTTCCCGGCCGGGCTCGATCTGGACCGCGCCTCGGTCCTCGCCCTCCGCTTCATCATCGACT
This sequence comes from Longimicrobiales bacterium, assembly GCA_028280525.1. Classification (GTDB taxonomy): domain Bacteria; phylum Gemmatimonadota; class Gemmatimonadetes; order Longimicrobiales; family Gaopeijiaceae; genus Gaopeijia. The sequence continues at coordinate 3,991 of JANQLR010000163.1, read as the reverse complement.
CGGCGGACGAACGGCCGGCCTACTTCTCCGGGACCTCCGGGCTCATGCTGGACATGGCGCTGAACGAGTTCTCGGTTCGCGAGGGGATCGTGTCGAAGCTGCACGTTCGCCCGCTGGAGCAGGAGGTGCCGGGGCTCGCGCAGGGGTCGGCCCCGTACGGGGGCGAGTGGTTCAACCTGGAGAAGACGCTGCACCTCTTCGACGAGGTCTACTCCTACCGCGGACTCCGCGACCGCGACATCTGGTTCGACCGGGCCACGCTCAACATCCCCTGGCACTTCTACGCCCTCGCGCTTCAGCTCTCCGACGTCGTTGCGGAGGTCCCGGAGCACGCGGCACGACGCCAGGAGTTCGTCGCGCACTCCGACGCCTTCCTCGAAGTCGCAAACGGCGGCGCGAAGGGGACCCCCGTCGCCCTCCCATCCGCCGACTCGGGCAACTGAGGCCACCGGACGTGGATTCCCCCGCACCCCGCGACGCCCTGCGCTACGCCCGGCACCTCGTCCTGAAGCACGTGGGCGCGCGGGGTCAGGCGCGGCTGCACGAGGGCCGGGTGCTCGTGGTCGGCGCCGGGGGACTCGGCTCGCCGGCGCTCATGTACCTCGCCGCGGCGGGGGTGGGAACGATCGGCCTGGTCGAGTTCGACGTCGTCGACCTCACCAACCTCCAGCGTCAGGTCCTGCACGGCACCGCCGACGTCGGTCGCCCGAAGCTCGACTCGGCACGGGACGGTCTCCGCTCGCTCAACCCCGAGGTGCGGGTCGTTCCACACCCCGGCCGCCTCACGCGGGAGAACGCCCGGGAGATCGTCCGCGGGTACGATCTGGTCGTGGACGGCTCGGACAACTTCCCCACCCGCTACCTCGTCAACGACGCCTGCGTCCTCGAGGGCGTCCCCCTGGTCTACGGGGCGGTTCTGCAGTGGGAGGGGCAGGTCTCCCTCTTCGCGACCGAGGACGGGCCGTGCTACCGCTGCCTCTTCCGCGAGCCGCCCCCGGCCGCACAGGTGCAGAACTGTGCCGAGGCCGGCGTGTTCGGGGCCCTCCCGGGCATCGTCGGCGCGACGCAGGCGCTCGAGGCGCTCAAGGCGCTCATCGACATCCCGGAAGGCCGGTCGCTCGCGGGTCGCCTCCTCCTCCTCGACGCGCTCGAGATGCGCTGGCGCGAGGTCGAGCTTCGTCGCGACCCCGAATGCCCGGTGTGCGGGGACGACCCCTCCGTCACCGAGCTCATCGACTACGAGTTCTTCTGCGGCGTCGACGCGGACGGGCGGCCGGTGGGGGTGGCGGCCGACGACCGGGTGGAGTCGATCGACGCCGTGCAGCTGCGGGACGCACTCGCGGCCGAGCGGGCGCCGACCGTCGTCGACGTGCGCGAGCGCTGGGAGTGGGAGATCGCCAACCTCGGCGAGTTCGGGGCGGTGCACATGCCGCTCGAGGAGCTCCCGTCCCGCGTCGCCGAGCTGCCCGACCGGAGTCTGGTTCTGGTCTGTTCGGTCGGGGCGCGCAGTCACGCCGCAGCGCTGCACCTCCTCGACGCGGGGCGCACTCGGATCCAGCACCTCCGGGGAGGGCTGCGGAGTTGGCGCGCCGAGGTCGATCCGGACTTCGACGTGGCCTGACAGCGGCGTCTGTCGGAGCCGCGGCGAACGACCGATACTCCGTCGAGAGGGGGTGCGCACTCCGGTGCACCGTCTCGTTTCCGCCCCGTCCCGCGACCCCGTGGCCGACGCGACCGAGCCTGAGACCGACGTGGATCTCCGCCCCGACGAAAACCTCGTCCGGGTGCGGTTTCGCGGCACCTTCACCGCCGACGAGTGGCTCGCCGCGCTGGACGGCGTGGTGGCCGATCCCGGCTACCGCCCGGGGATGAACGTCCTGCACGACCTGCGCGACGCGAAGCTCGACATCCCGCCCACCGGGGTAGGGCCGCTCCTCGCGGAACTTCGCAGCCGCGTGGACCGCTGGGGGGAGGGGTGGCGGTACGGACTCGTGGTCGCGGATCCGCTCACCTACGGGCTCTCCCGCGTCGGGACGACGTGGTTCGGCGGGGCCCCCTTCGAGATCTCCGTCTTCCGGGACGCGGATCAGGCGGAGAGATGGGTGCGCCGCGGCTGAGGCAACGCACCCCTTCTCGTTGCTCTTCTCGTCACTCGGACTTCAGCGCCCGCATCGGATCCACGCTCGCCGCTCGGCGCGCCGGGAGCCACACCGCCACCAGGGCGACGAGGCTGAGCAGGACCGGAACGCCGACGAAGGTCACCGGGTCGGCGCCGGAGACGCCGTACAGCATCCCCTGAACCAGCTGGCCCGCTCCCGCCGCGAAGGCGAGACCGAGGAGGACGCCGATCCCGGTCAGCCGCATCCCCTGACCGAGGACGTGCGAGAGGACGCGGGCCCGGTCGGCACCGAGTGCCACGCGGATGCCCAGCTCCCGTCTGCGCTGTGCGACGGAGTAGGCCATCACCCCGTAGATGCCGATGGCGGCGAGCACCAGCCCCAGGACGCCGAAGAGACCGAGCGATGCGGCAGCGAGTCGCGCCGGCAGGAGGGTGAAGCCCATGTGGTTCCGCATCGTGCGCACATCGTAGAGGGGGAGCCGGGGGTCCAGCTCCTGCACGGTCCGGCGCAGCGAGGCGAGCGTCGCCTCCGGATCGCCGTCGGTGCGGACGACGAGCGTCAGCGCGGTGCCGCCGAGCTCGCGCTGCGGCAGGTACATGAACTCGGTCGGTCGTTCGCCCAGGCTCGCGTACTTCCCGGTCTCGACGACGCCGACGACCTCTCGTTCGGCGCCCGCGGTCTCGACGATCCGCCCGAGCGCGGACTCGCCCGGCCAGAAGCGTTCGGCGAAGCGACGGTTCACCACGATCACCGGTGCCCCCTCCGCGTCGTCGGCGCGGGCGAGGGTGCGGCCCTCGATCAGCGGGACGCCCATCGCTTCCAGATAGCCCTCGCGGACGCGCGCGTAGCGGAGCGATCGGAGCTCGCCCTCGGCGAACTCGTACCCGGGGATGCCGACCCCCCGGTCCTGGGAGTTCAGTGTGAGGGGGACGACGTCGGTCAGCCCCGCGTCCCGAACGCCCGGGATCGACCGGACCTCCTCGGTCAGTCGATCGAAGAAGGCGGCGCTCCCGTCGGGGCCGTACCCCGACAGCGCGGGGTCCACCGAGGCCACGACGAGGCTGCCGGGATCGGCGAAGCCCGGATCGACCTCCATCGCGCCCTGAAGGGAGCGAAGGAAGAGTCCCGAAGAGACGAGGAGGGTGAGGGAGAGCGCCATCTGCCCCACCACGAGGGCGCTGACGAGGCGGGACCCTCGACCGGGGGCGTCGCCCTCTCCCTTGAGCGCGGTGACCGTCCCCGGATTCGCGGCCTGCAGCGCCGGCGCCAGACCGAAGAGGATGCCCGTCCCGAGGGTGATGGCGAGGGTGAAGAGGAGGACGGTGCCGTTCAGCTCGATCCCGAACTGCCACGGCCCATCCATCGGAGGACGAATCGAGTTCATCCCGCGGATCGCGAGCTGAGCCAGCGCGATCCCGACCGCGCCCCCGACGAGGGCGAAGAGGAGGCTCTCCGTGAGGAGCTGCCGGACGATGCGACCGCGACCCGCTCCGATGCTGAGACGGATGCCGATCTCCCGGCGACGTTCCCGCGCCCGGACCAGGAAGAGGTTCGCGACGTTGAGACAGGCGATGAGGAGGAGGAGACCGACGACCGCCATGATCACCCCGCTCATGGCGTTCTGCGCCTGGGACATCGTGGGGTGGATTCCCGCCTCCCGCTGCCAGACCATCTTCGTCCCGATCTGCTCGTCGTAGCTGCCCGGGTACTCGGTCGCGAGGCCGGCGATCGTCGCGTCCACCACCTGCTGCGCCTGCTCGAAGGTGCGGTCGTCCCGGATCCGGGCGACGACGTTGAGCATGTTCGACCCCCGGGTCTCCCACCAGTCGTATCCCGGCGAGACCTGCTGCTGCATCACCAGGGGGAAGTAG
>JANQLR010000251.1 GCA_028280525.1 Longimicrobiales bacterium | reverse complement strand
CGTACGCTTCCGGCGTCACCATCCCGGTGAAGCCCATCTCGGCGAGGCCGGGGAAGAGCGCGGGATCGAGTGCGCGCGCGGCGTCCCACGCCTCGGCGTGGGGCGCGATCTCGGCGTCGGCGAAGTCGGTGGCGAGGCCGAGGATCTCGGCCTGTTCTGCAGTCAGCGTCATCCCCTCACCCCTCGTACCCGTAGAATCCGCGGCCACTCTTCCGGCCGTACCACCCTGCCGCCACGTACTTCCTGAGGAGCGGGCAGGGTCGGTAGCGGTCGTCGCCCAGCTCCGCGTGCAGCACCTCGAGGATGTTGAGGCAGGTGTCGAGCCCGATCAGGTCGGCCAGCGCAAGCGGGCCCATCGGGTGGTTCATCCCGAGCTTCATGACGGTGTCGATCGCCTCGGGCTCCGCGACGCCCTCCATCAGGGCGAAGACCGCCTCGTTGATCATCGGCATCAGGACGCGGTTCGAGACGAAGCCGGGGAAGTCGTTCACCTCGACCGGCGTCTTCCCGAGCGCCCTCGACAGCTCGACGACCGTCTCCGTCACCTCGTCGGAGGTCGCCAGACCCCGGATCACCTCGACGAGCTTCATCACCGGCACCGGGTTCATGAAGTGCATCCCGATGACCTGCTCCGGGCGCCCGGTGACCGCCGCGATCTTCGTGATCGAGATCGACGAGGTGTTCGAGGCGAGGATGCACCCCTCGGGGGCGGCCGCGTCGAGCGTCCGGAAGAGATCGAACTTGAGCGATTCGATCTCCGGCACGGCCTCGACGACGAGCTCGGCCTCCTCCACCCCGACCTCGACCGAGGTCGTCCCGGTGATCCGGGTGAGCGTCGCCTCGCGCTCCTCCTCGGTGATCCGCTCCTTGGCGAGCTGACGATCGAGATTCCTGGCGATCGTCGCGAGTCCGCGGTCGAGCGCCTCCTCGTCCACGTCCACCAGGACGACGTCGAGTCCGGCCGCCGCGGCGACGTGCGCGATCCCGTTCCCCATCTGACCGCCGCCGATGACGGTCATCCGCTGAACCGGCATCCTCAGAACTCCCGCGTGACCGAGAGGGCGACGGCGTTCCCACCACCGAGGCAGAGGGTGGCCATCCCGCGCGGCACGTCCCGGTCCTCCATTCCGGAGAGGAGGGTCGCGAGGATCCGGGCGCCCGAGGCGCCGATAGGGTGCCCGAGGGCGACCGCACCACCGTAGATGTTGACCTTCTCCTCGGGCATGTCGAGGGCGCGCATGTCGGCGATGGCCTGGACGGCGAAGGCCTCGTTGACCTCGAAGAGGTCGTAGTCGCCGATCGTCGAGCCCGCCCGCTCCATCAGGCGGTTTACGGCGACGATCGGGGCGAAGAAGAGGTCGCGCGGCTCGGTGCCGCCGGAGGCGTAGGCGTCGATGACGGCGCGGATCTCGAGGCCGTGCGCCTCCGCGTACGCCTGGGAGCAGACGACGACCGCCGCGGCACCATCGTTCAGACCCGGGGCGTTGCCGGCCGTCACGACCAGCTCCTCGATGTGGTCCGGAGCGTCCTTCGGGAAGGCCGGTCGCAGGCGGCCGAGCGCCTCCATCGAGGTGTCGGCGCGGGGGGACTCGTCGGTGTCGACGATGGTGTCGCCCCTCCGGCCCGAGATCGTGACCGGGACGATCTCCCGCTCGAACTTGCCGCCCTCGATCGCGGCGACCGCCTTCTGGTGCGAGCGCAGCGAGAAGGCGTCCGCGTCCTCACGGGTCACGCCCGCCTCGTCGGCCGTGTGCTCGGCGTGCCCTCCCATGTGGCAGTCGCCGAAGGAGCACCAGAGTCCGTCGCCGATCAGCCCGTCCTCCATCGGCCGGTTGCCGAACTTGACCCCGGTCCGCATCCCGCGGACGAGGAAGGGGGCGCTCGACATCGACTCCATCCCGCCGGCGACGACGAGCTGGTAGTCGCCGGCTTTGATCCCCTGCGCCGCCATCATCACCGCCTGGAGCCCCGAGCCGCAGACCTTGTTGACGGTGATCGCCGGCACGGTCGCGGGGATCCCGCCGTGAATGGCCGCCTGGCGGGCGGGAGCCTGCCCGGCGCCGGCCTGCACGACGTGGCCCATGATGACCTCGTCGACCTCTGCGGCGTCGATCCCCGCGCGGGAGACGGCGGCGTCGATGGCGAGGGCCCCGAGACGGGGGGCGGAGAGGGAGGAGAGGCCGCCGAGGAAGCGCCCGATGGGCGTCCGAGCGGCGCTGACGATCACGGGCGTGGTCGCTGCGCTCATCGATTCCGGAGTCGAGTTGTCGTGTGGGTTCGAAGCCCCGAAGCACGACGGCTTCCGGAGCACACGAAACTACCCAAATCCGGGGACGCGGTCACCCGGCCTCGGTGGCCGAATCCTCCGGCACGAGTCGATCGGAATCGGGGTCGAGCCGCCCCCACGGGGTCGTGGCGTCGTGCTCGAAGACGAGGAGCCACTCCTCCTCCCGCGCCTCCCGCCAGATCGCCCGCTTCGTCTCCAGCGTCACCAGCGGCTCCACGTCGTACCCCATGATCCAGGGGAGAGGGACGTGCGCCGCCGTCGGGCAGAGGTCCGCGAGGAAGAGGGCGCGCTCGCTCCCCCCGTCCAGCACGACCGACTGGTGAAAGGGGGTGTGGCCGGGCGTCACCCGGACGGAGATCCCCGCGGTGACCTCCACATCTCCCTCGATGAAGTCCCAGAGGCCCGCCTCGGTGACGGGGCGCAGGTTCGGCGCCAGGTAGCTCGCCCGGACCCGCTCGTTGGGGCTGGCTCCGAAGTCGTACTCCCCCCGCTGCACCACGTAGCGGGCGTTCGGGAAGGCGGGCACGACCTCGCCGTCGTCGCGCCGGACGGTGTTGCCGCCGGCGTGATCGAAGTGGAGGTGGGT
>JANQLR010000118.1 GCA_028280525.1 Longimicrobiales bacterium | reverse complement strand
TTCGGCCCGGTCGGACTGGACTACGCGTACGGGTTCGACCGCCCGATTCCGGGCTGGCAGCTGCACTTCCGCATGGGCCCCGGGATGTAACCCGGCTCGACGTACTCACGGACCGCCGGACGGTCCCCACCACGATGGACAGATGATTCGGAAGATCTGGATGGGCGCCCTCGCGTCCGCGCTCCTCGTCGCCGCCCCGATGGCCGCGCAGACGGCCCCGCTCAAGGTGGGCTACATCAACAGCGCGCAGATCCTGTCGGAGGCGCCCGGAGCCGGCGCCGCGCAGCAGCAGTTCGAGGAGGAGGTCGCGTCGATGCGGGCCTCGCTGCAGCCGATGGCGGACGAGATCGATCAGCTGGTCCAGCAGTACGAGCAGCAGCAGCTGACGATGTCGGAGACGGCGCGCCAGCAGCGGCAGCAGTCGATCCTGGAGAAGCAGCAGGAGCTCGAGCAGCGCGCGCAGCAGATGGAGGTTCAGGCGGAGCAGCGCCGGACCGCGCTGATCCAGCCCGTCATGGACGAGATCGGGCGGGTCATCGAAGAGGTCCGGGTCGAGGAGGGGTATCACCTCATCTTCGACATCGCGGCCGGTTCGGTGATCGCGGCCGACCCGGAGCTCGACCTCACGCAGGAGATCCTGCGCCGGCTCCAGGGCGACGGCGCGGGCGGCGGCGGAGCACGCTGACCCACCGGGGGCGCGACCAGGGCCTGTTCACGCCAGGGGGATCCTCGCTGTTGCGACTGAAATCGTGCCCATCCAGACGGGAGGAGCGAGGTTTGGCAGCGTCAAATGAGCGACGAGCAACGCCGACGGGCGCGATTTCAGCCGCAACCCTCCCGGGCCGGGCCGTTTCGCCCGCTGGCGGCGTCATCCCTCGGTCACATGGCGGTGCCATGCGTCCCTCACTCTTCCTGGCCAGCCGACGAAACGGCCTCGGCAGCGGGGATCCCCCTGGCGTGAACAGGCCCTGATGACGGTCTTCGTCCTTCGCGAGATCGCGCAGGCCTCCGGCGGCCGGGTCGTCGGGGACCCCGAGCGCCGCGTTCGGGGCGTGGCCCCCCTCCGCGATGCGGGTTCGGACGAGCTCGGGCTCGTCGCGGATCCCCGCTACATCCGAGAGGTCGAGGACTCGCGGGCTGGAGCGCTCCTCGTTGCCGCGTCGCTCGAATCGCATCTGGAGTCGGATTCCCGACCGCGGGTGGTGGTCGAGGACCCGCACGCGGCGATGCTCCCCCTCCTCGAGGCCCTCGACCCGACCCCGAGCTACGCCCCGGGGGTGCACCCCACCGCGGTGATCGAGCGGGGGGTCGAGATCGGCCCCGAGGTCTCCGTCGGGCCGTACGCCGTGCTCGAAGAGGGGGCCGAGATCGGCGCCGGGACCCGCATCGGCGCGCACTGCGTCGTCGGGCGGGGTGCACGGATCGGAGAGCGGGGGCATCTGCACCCCCACGTCGTCCTCTACCCGAACACCTTCCTGGGCGACGACGTCGTCCTTCACTCGGGCGCGCGCGTCGGCGTCGACGGCTTCGGCTACGTCTTCGAGGGAGGTCGGTACCGGAAGGTGCCGCAGGTCGGGCGGGTGAAGGCGGGCGACGGGGTCGAGATCGGTGCGAACACCGTCGTGGACCGCGGCTCGATCGGAGACACGCGCCTCGGCGACGGCACCAAGCTCGACAACCTGATCCAGATCGGGCACAACACCCGGATCGGGGACCACGTGGTCATGGCGGCCCAGTGCGGGATCTCCGGCTCCACCACCATCGAGGACTACGTCCAGATGGGCGGCCAGGCGGCCTCCACCGGACACCTGACGATCGGGAAGGGGAGTCGGCTCTCTCCGCGCGGCACGCCGATCAGCGACGTCCCTCCCGGCTCCACCCTGATGGGGTATCCGGCGCGCGACCAGAAGGAGCACATGCGAATCTACGCCGCGCAGGGGAAGCTCCCCGACCTGATTCGGAAGGTCCGCAGGCTGGAGCGAGAACTCGAGGAGCTGCGGGCCGCGGTTCAGGCGGGAGACGCACCTCGGGAGTGACGCATCGCCGTCCCGCACCGGGGCGGCTCCGGCGACGGGCCGTGCGGGTCCCGGCGGGGGTGGTGGGGCGGTCTGGAAGGGTCGCTCCGGGGTGATCCAGGGGTTCAATCCCGCGGCGGGTCGCCGTTAGCTTTCCGAGTTGCCCCCCGGGTGTCCGGGATCCGTCTCCCTCATCACCGCGTCATGTCCGCACCGCGTCAGCGCACCCTTGCGCGCGAGACCTCCCTCGACGGGGTGGGCGTCCACTCCGGATCCGAGAGCCGACTCACGCTCAAGCCCGCGGATCCCGGGAGCGGGATCGTCTTCCGTCGCGTCGACCTGGAGGGAGCACCGGAGATCCCGGCCGACCTCGATCACGTCGTCGGGACCGAACTGGGGACCACGCTCGGGGACGGGGAGGCCACGGTCCAGACCGTGGAGCACCTGATGGCGGGCCTCCACGCGAGCCTGGTCGACAACGCCGTCGTCGAGATCGACGGTCCGGAGCCTCCCATCCGGGACGGGTCCTTCCGCGACTTCGCGGAGGCGGTGCGAGAGGCGGGGACGGTCGAGCAGGAGGCCGAGGCGCGGGTCATCCGTGTGAACACCCCGGTGCACCTCGACGAGGGGAAGGGGGTCACCTACGCCGCCGTGCCGCACCCGGGCTTCCGGGTCTCCGCCACGATCGACTTCGACCACCCGGCGATCGGACGGCAGTACGGCTCCTTCGACTTCGGCGACGGCGCCTTCCCGACCGAGATCGCCTCCGCACGGACCTTCGGGTTCGAGCGGGACGCCGAGGCGCTGCGCTCGAAGGGGCTCGCTCAGGCCTCCTCGCTCGAGAACACCGTGGTCCTGGCGGAGGAGGGGGTCCTGAATCCCGACGGTCTCCGCTTCCCGGACGAGTTCGTCCGCCACAAGGTCGGGGATCTCGTCGGAGACCTCGCCCTGACCGGCGCGCGGATCGAGGGGCACATCGTCGCGGATCGGCCGAGCCACCGCGGGAACGTCGCCCTGGCGCGGGCGCTGAAGGAACACGCCTTCATCTCGGGCGGCGCGATCGTCGACGTCACCAAGATCATGCAGTACCTCCCGCACCGGTATCCGATGCTCCTGGTCGACCGGATCATCGGCTACGAGAGCGGGAAGCGAATCGTCGGCATCAAAAACGTGACGATCAATGAGCCCTTCTTCATGGGGCACTACCCGGGGCATCCGATCATGCCGGGGGTCCTGATCGTGGAGGCGATGGCGCAGGTCGGCGGCCTCCTGCTGATGGATCACGTGGACGACCCGGAGACGAAGGTCGTCTACTTCATGTCGCTCGATAACGTGAAGTGGCGTCGTCCGGTGACCCCGGGGGACCAGCTGGTCTTCGAACTGGAGCTCCTGCAGTTCCGGCGGGGGATCTGCCGGATGAAGGGCGTGGGACGCGTGGACGGCCGAGTTGTGGCCGAGGCGGAGCTGATGGCGCGGGTGATGGACAAGTGAGCGGCGGGCGAGACGCGGTCGGCACGGCGCCCCGCATTCACCCGACGGCGATCGTCGACCCGGGTGCGGAACTCGGCGACGGGGTCGAGATCGGCCCGTGGGCGATCGTCGGGCCGCAGGTCCGGATCGGAGCGGGCACGACGGTCGGGCCGAACGCCCTGATCGAGCGGCTGACCGAGGTCGGGGAGCGGTGCACGATCGCGAAGAGCGCGGTCCTCGGCACCGACCCGCAGGACCTCAAGTACGGCGGAGAGGAGACGTGGCTCCGGGTCGGAAACCGCACCACGATCCGGGAATTCGCGACGCTCAACCGCGGCACCCACGCGAGCGGGGAGACGGTCGTCGGAGACGACTGCCTCCTGATGGCGTACACCCACGTCGCCCACGACTGCATCCTGGGCAACGGGGTGATCCTCTCGAATGCGGTGAACATGGCGGGGCACGTCGAAATCGACGATCACGCGATCGTCGGGGGCGTCACCCCGATCCACCAGTTCGTGCGCATCGGCACGCACGCCTTCGTGGGCGGAGGGTCGCGGATTCCCCAGGACGTCCCGCCCTTCACCCGCGCCGCCGGGAGCCCGGCGCAGCTCTATGGGCTGAACTCGGTCGGGCTCGAGCGCCGCGGCTTCTCCGCCGAGGCCCGCGCCGCGCTCAAGACGGCGTACCGCCTCGTCTTCAACACGAAGGGCGTCACGATCCGCCAGGGGCTCGACCGCGCCTACGCCGAGGTGGAGCCGCTCCCGGAGGTCCTCACCTTCCTCGACTTCATCCGCGATTCGGAGCGGGGGGTCACCTCGTGATTCGGATGGGGGTGGTCGGCACCGGATCGCTCGGCTTCCACCACGCCCGGATCCTCCGCGACGTGGAGGGGGTCGAGATGGTCGGCTTCCACGACGCGTCGGAGGCCCGCCGGGCCGAGGTCGCCGAGGAGCTGGCGATCGCCCCCTTCGACGACCTGTCGGGGCTCCTGGAGGCCGCGGACGCGGTCGTGGTGGCCGTCCCGACGATCGCGCACGAGGAGGTGGCCCTCGCGGGGATCGCCGCGGGAGTGCACCTCCTGATCGAGAAGCCGCTCGCCCCGGACGCGGAGGCGGCCGACCGGATCGTGGCCGCGGCGGAGGAGAGCGAACTCGTGGTCCAGGTGGGGCACGTCGAGCGCTTCAACCAGGCGCTGCGGGCCGCCGCGCCGTATCTGAACGGGCCGCGCTTCATCGAGTCGCACCGGATGGCGCCCTTCTCGCCCCGCTCGACCGACGTCGCGGTCGTCCTCGACCTGATGATCCACGACGTCGACCTGGTGCGGCGGCTGGTGGGCTCGCCGATCGCGGACATCGCCGCCTCGGGGATCCCGGTACTGACGCCGAACGTCGACATCGCGAACGCGCGCATCACTTTCGAGAACGGGGCGGTGGCGAACCTCACCGCGTCGCGCGTGTCGATGGAGCGGCTGCGGAAGCTCCGGATCTTTCAGCCGACGGGCTACCTGTCGCTCGACCTCGCGGGGGGGACGGGAGAGTTCCTCCGACTGAAGGAGGAGCTGCCCTACCTCACCGGAGGCGAGGGAGGCGTTCCGCCGCCCCCCGCCGGAGGGCTCGCCGCGCTGGTCGAGCGGGTAGCACTGAAGGGCGACGGCGCCGAGCCGCTGCGAAAGGAGCTGGAGAACTTCCGCGACGCGATCCGGGGCGACGGGCGCCCCGCGGTCGACGTCGCCGAGGGGAGGGATGCGCTGCGCGTCACCCTCGACATCGAACAGAGGATCCGAGCCCATGTCGCTGATTCGCGTCCGTCGTAGGCGGAAGAAGGAATGGC
>JANQLR010000088.1 GCA_028280525.1 Longimicrobiales bacterium | reverse complement strand
CCTCACGGACGACCGCTACGGCGCGGAGCTGCTTACCGTGCGGGGCCGCGTGTATCCCTTCGACTCGGTCGAGTGCCTGGCGGCCTTCCTCCTGGAATTCGAACCGCTCGAGGTCCACTCGGCGTGGGTCACGGACTTCGAGCGTCCGGGCAGCCTGATCCGGGCCGAGGACGCCTTCTTCCTCCGCAGCGACGCGCTGAAGTCCCCGATGGGGCTCGGCCTTACCTCCTTCGAGCGCAGGGAGGACCGGGACCGTGCGCGGGAGGAGTACGGAGGCGACGCCCTGGATTGGGAAGGCGTTCTCGCGCTCGCAGAATCCACGCCGGTGCCCCCGCACTCCCACCCGCTGCCGGCGCACGCGTCGCGGGCGGCCCCGTCGGACGCCGTCGGATCCCACCCGGACGGGAGGTAGCGCGATGATCGGCTTTCGACCCTTCGTCGGATTCGCCGCCGTGGCCGCGATCGGTCTCGGCGTCTCGACCCCCGCAGCAGGGCAGCGGATTCGGGTCGGGCCCGGCGAGGACTTCACCTCCATCGAGCGGGCGGTGGAGGCCGTCGGGCGGCACGACACCGTGGTCGTCGCGGCCGGAGTCTATCGCGAGTCGCCGATCCACCTGCGGAGGCCGGTGACGCTGCGTGGCGAGCCGGGAGCGATCCTCGACGGTGAGGGCGCGCACGAGATCCTCGTGATCGAGGGGGACTCGGTGACCGTGGAGGGGATGACGCTCCGACGCACCGGGATCTCCTTCACCGACGATCGGGCGGCGATCCGGGTGGAGAAGGCGCGTTTCTGCACGGTGCGGGGGAACCGAATCGAGGACGCCTTCTTCGGGATCTACCTCGCCAACGCCGGCGACTGCCGCGTCGAGGAGAACGTGCTCATCGCCCACGCCGAGCGGGAGACCCGAGCCGGGAATGGGATTCACCTCTGGTACTCGGCCCGCGTGACGCTGGAGGGGAACCGGATCGAAGGTCATCGGGACGGCATCTACTTCGAGTTCGTCGAGGACGGCCGGGTCCGCCGCAACATCGCGCGAGACAACCTCCGCTACGGCCTGCACTTCATGTTCTCCGACCACTGCACCTACGAGGAGAACACCTTTCGCCGAAACGGCGCCGGGGTGGCGGTGATGTACACCTCGCACGTCCGGATGACAGGCAACGACTTCGACCAGAATCGAGGCGGGGCGTCCTTCGGTCTGCTCCTCAAGGAGATCCGCGACTCGCGCATCCAGGGGAATCGCTTCCGGGGCAACAGCGTGGCGCTCCACCTGGAGGGCGCGAATCGCATCGCGGTGGAGGGCAACGACTTCGTGAGCAACGGGTGGGCCGTGAAGGTGCTCGCGAACTCCGACGGGAGCTCCTTCACGGCGAACAACTTCGTGGCCAACTCCTTCGATGTGGCAACGAACTCCCGGTCCACATCCAGCACCTTCCGGGGGAACTACTGGGACCGGTACAGGGGCTTCGATCGCGACCGGGACGGAGTCGGCGATCTCCCCTTCCGTCCGGTGCAGCTCTTCTCCCTGATGGTGGAGCAGAACGAACCGCTCCTGGCGCTGCAGCGGAGCCCGCTCGTCGCCCTGCTGGACGTCGCGGAGTCGGTGCTCCCCGTGCTCACCCCGGCGGCTCTGGCGGACGAGGCACCCTCTCTCACTCCGCTCGCCACCGTCTGGAGCTCCCGATGACGACCGCCCGCGAACTCAGGGACCTCGGCGCCGACCCCGTCTGGGTCCGGATTCGGGGCGTGTCGAAGCGGTACGGTCGTCGAACGGTCCTGAGCGATGTCGACGTCTGCCTCCGGCCGGGTCGGGTGACCGCTCTTCTCGGCCCCAACGGCGCCGGAAAGACGACGCTGATCGGCGTGCTGCTCGGCCTGGTTCGGCCCGACGGTGGCGAGGTCGAGTTTGCGGGGCGGATCGTGGGGGACGAGTACGCCTACCGGGGGCAGGTGGGATACATGCCGCAGCTCCCCCGATTTCCGGAGAACCTCAGCGGTCGCGACCTGTTCGACATGCTCGACGACGTCCGCGGCTTCCGCGGAGAACCGGACGCGGCGCTGTCGGCCTCCTTCGAGCTGGAGGAGGAGCTGGACCAGCCGGTGCGGGCGCTCTCGGGGGGGACCCTTCAGAAGCTGAACGCCGCCATCGCGCTCCGGTACCACGCCCCGGTCCTGGTTCTGGACGAACCCACGGCGGGTCTCGATCCGGTGGCGGCGGCGACGCTGCGGGAGCGCATCCTGGAGGAGCGGTCGCTCGGTCGAACGATCGTCCTCAGCTCACACGAACTCGGCTCGGTCGAGCGGATCGCGGACGACGTCGTCTTCCTGGTGGACGGCCGGGTGCTCTTCGAGGGCGAGGCGGGCGACCTCCTGTCGCACTCGGGGGAGGCCGATCTGGAGTCGGCGATGGTGACGCTCCTGCGAAGGCATCGGCGCGGGCCCGGATCCGGGCACGCCGCGGATGACGCGGAGGGGGCGGCATGAAGGCTTGGCAGAAGGTGACCCGGTACGAGCTCCGCGACGTGGCCCGCACGCGTGCAGTGGTTGGGTACGGTCTCTTCTTCCTGGCGTCGACGTGGGGACTCCTCCGGCTCGGGGGCGGTGTCGAACGGGTGCTCCCGTCGCTCGTGAACGTCACCCTCCTCACGGTGCCGCTCGTGAGCGTCGTGGTCAGCACCGTCTTCCTCTACGAGAGCCGTGCCTTCACCGCCCTCCTCCTCTCACAGCCGGTCGGTCGCGACGACCTCTTCCGGGGTCTGTACCTCGGGCTCACCCTTCCATTGATCGGCGCCTTCCTGCTCGGGGCGGGAGTCCCGCTCCTCGGCGCCGGAGCAGCCACGATCGCGCCCTCCGCGACACTCGCGGTCCTCTTCGGGGGCGTGCTGCTCACCGCCGCCTTCTCCGCGCTCGGCTTCCTCGTGGCCTTCTCGATCCGCGAGCCCTCGCGCGGCCTGGTCGGGGCCCTCCTCGTCTGGTTGGGGCTGACCCTGGTGTACGATGGTCTTGTGCTCGGGGCGAGCCACGCCCTCGCCGCCTACCCGCTCGAGCGCCCGATGCTGGCCGCGATGCTCGGCAATCCGGTGGATCTGGCCCGGCTCATCATGCTCATGGCCGTCGACGCGTCGGTGCTCCTCGGGTACACCGGGGCCGTCTTCCAGGACTTCTTCGGGAGCGCGGTCGGCTTCACCGTCGCCGCGGGATCGCTGCTCGCGTGGATCGTCCTTCCGTACCGCCTCGCCCGCGGGCGGTTTCGTCGGATGGACTTCTAGCGTGGGCACGGCCTTTCTGCGCCACCGGCTACCTCGACTCGATGTCGCCCGTCGAGCCGTCGACCGTGCCCGGCGCCCCTCGGGTCACCCGCTCCGCCTGGAGGAGGTCGGCGACTGTGCGCTCCTCGAAGAACCGGAAGGCCGGGGCGCTGACCTCGCACCACTCACGGTGTACGGGGCACCCCCCGAGCTCCGAGCACGTGCCGCGTCCGAGGAGGCACTCTCGTTCTCGCCCCAGCGCGTCGAAGGGAGCGACGACCTCGATCAGTCGAATCTCCGCCGGTTGCCGAGCCAGGCTGAACCCTCCGGTTCTGCCGCGCTCGGAGCGCAGGATTCCCTCGTGGGCCAGCGACTTGAGGATCTTGGCGAGGTAGCTGAAGGGGATATCGAGCTCCTCCGCGACGCCGCTCGCCGGCACCGGATCCCGACCGCCCCCGCGTCGCGCAATCTCGATGACCGCGTTCAGGGCGTATCCCGCCGTCCGGCTCAACACGGGCTCCCCCCGAGGCGGGGCGGGCGGCGCGGACGGAGATCGTTGCTGGGCATGGATCAACGCTACCTCGGCACTCCGTTTCCCAACACCCCGACTCCCTGCGCGGGGGGAAGGGGCGCCCCCTCCGTCCCGACCCTCTTCGGACAGGACGGTCCATTCATCTCAAGGAGGACAGAGACATGAGACGCTCCGGCTACCCGTACCTGATGGTCGTCGCTCTCATCCTCGCCGGCTGCTCCGGGCCGGAGCCCGAGAGCGCCGCACCCGAGAGCTTCGACGCCGCCTCCAATCGGGGGCAGGCATACGTAGTGGACGAGAACTCGGACCCGAACATCCTGGTCGTTGCCGCGAACTCGCCGGATCACTCGACGCTGGTGGCCGCGGTGCGGGCGGCCGAGCTCGAGAACGTCCTGGTGAACGCCGGTCCCCTCACGGTCTTCGCGCCGACGGATGCGGCCTTTGCGGCTCTCCCCGAGGGAACCCTCGACGAACTCCTGAAGCCGGAGAACAAGGGCGCCCTGGCCCGGATCGTCACCTCTCACGCCGCCCCCGGGAAGTACACTCCCCAGCTGCTGCGGAACGAGGAGCGGCTCTATCAGGCCACCGGCCACTACGTCGACGTCGAGGTCCGCGGTGAGGACATCTACGTGAACGGAGCACGGATTCTCGCCACGGTGGAGGCGTCCAACGGCGTCGTCCACGTGGTGGACCAGGTCTTCCTGGTCGCCGCCGGCTGAGTCACCGCGCCGGAGGTACGAGTCCCGACTTCGTCGGAGATCTCCCGACAGCCCGGCGCCGCCATCTCCCCACGGCCCGACCGCGTCACGGCAGGAAGATTCTCTTGTAACTGTCGCCCGAGCGGGCGCAGGCTACGGGTTCCGTGATGTCTCAGTCGTCCGCAGGGCGGAAAGGAGGTGCCGATGCCATCGGCGAAGGAGTATCCCACCGAGAGGATTCGGAACGTGGCGGTGCTTGGCCACGGCGGCTCGGGAAAGACGACGCTGATCGATGCACTCTGCTACGTCTCCGGACTCTCGAAACGGCACGCAGACCCCACCGAGGGTGGCGCGATCACGATGCACGCCCCGGAAGAGGTCGCCCACGGGATCTCGATCCAGCTGACTCCCGCCTACTGCGAGTGGCTCGATACGAAGATCAACCTCCTCGACACCCCCGGATATCTGGACTTCACTGGTGAGGCGCTGGCCGCCGTCCGCGTCGCGGACGCCGCCCTGATCGTCCTCTCCGCGACCGGCGGTGTGGAGGTCGGTACGGAGCGGGTCTGGGAGTACTGCGAGGAGCGCGGAATCCCGCGGATGCTCTTCGTCTCGATGATGGACCGCGAGCAGGCCGACTTCGATCGGGTCTACGCGGACATCAAGGCGCACCTGACCGACAAGGTCATCCCGGTCGAGGTGCCCATCGGCGAGGGCGAGGACTTCCACGGGATCATCAACCTCTTCTCCGAGCACGCCCACCACTACCGGCAGGGTACGCGCACCGGGGAGTACGACCACGTCGAGATCCCCGACGATCTCCGCGCCCGCTTCGAGGAGTGGGAGACGGAGCTCCAGGAGACGCTGGCCACGACGGACGAGGATCTCCTCGAGAAGTACCTCGAGGGCGGCCACCTCTCCCGCGAGGAGGCGCTCGAGGCGATGGCGCTCGGGATGGCCCGCGGCGACTTCGTGCCGCTCTTCTGCGGCTCGGGGAAGACCTGCTACGGCACCCGCGCCCTCCTGAAGAAGATGGTCGAGCTCTTCCCGCATCCGGGGGAGTCCGGAGCGGAAGCCGCGCGGCGCACCGACACCGACGAGGTGATCGAGCTGCACTCGCACGACGACGAGGCGCTCGCCGCCCTCGTCTTCAAGACGACGACCGAGCCACACGTCGGGGAGCTCTCCTACTTCCGCCTCTTCAGCGGCCGGATCGCGAGCGGCGAGACGCTCGTGAACGCCTCCACCGGGGAGACGGAGAAGATGCAGCACCTCTCGGTGCCCTTCGGCAAGGAGCGGATCGAGGTCGATCGCCTGCACGCCGGCGACATCGGCGTGGTGGCGAAGCTGAAGGGCACGCACACGAACGACACGCTGTCGAGGCCGACCCGCCCGCTCGAGGTGGACGGGATCGAGTTCCCGGCGCCGGACGTGCGCGTGGCGATCCGCGGGGCCACCCGGAACGACGAGGACAAGCTCGGCGAGGTGCTTCCGCGCCTGCACGAGGAGGATCCCACCTTCCACGCCGAGTTCGACGCCGAGCTGCACCAGACGATCGCGAGCGGGCTCGGCGCGCTTCACCTCGACATCCAGCTCGAGCGCATGAAGCGGAAGTACAACGTCTCGGTCGAGACCGAGCAGCCGAAGATCGCGTACCGCGAGACGATCTCCAGCCCCGCGGAGGGGCAGGGACGCTTCAAGAAGCAGTCGGGCGGTCGTGGACAGTTCGGCGACTGCTGGATCCGCCTGAAGCCCCTGCCACGGGGGAGCGGACATCACTTCATCGACTCCATCAAGGGCGGGGTGATCCCCACGAAGTACATCCCCTCGGTGGAGCGCGGAATCGAGGAGGCGGCCCAGAAGGGCGTTCTCGCCGGGTTCCCGCTGGTCGACTACGAGGTCGAAGTCTACGACGGTTCGTATCACTCGGTCGATTCGTCCGACATCGCCTTCAAGGTCGCGGGCTCGATCGCCTTCCAGAAGGTGGCCAACGACGCCCGTCCTCAGCTCCTCGAACCGATGATCGAGATCACCGTAACCACTCCGGAGGAATTCATGGGCGACGTCATGGGCGACATCTCTCAGCGCCGCGGAAAGGTCCAGGGCATGGACGCGAAGGACGGTCGAGCGATCATCCGTGCGCAGGTTCCGGAGGCGGAGCTCTATCAGTATGCGGCCGCGCTCCGGTCGATGACCCACGGACGTGGCCATCACTCGCGGAAGTCGGCCGGGTACGAGCTGGTGCCCCCACCGCAGGCGAAGAAGATCATCGCCGAGATGGAGAACCAGGCCGGCTGAGCTTCCCGGTGAGCCCGGGGTCGGGGGAGCGGACGGAGCTCTCCTGATCCCGAAACCGAGCGGGCTGGCGGGGGAGTTCCCCGTCGGCCCGCTCGTGCGTCGGCGGGTGGTCGGGTCTGCCCGTTGAGCCATCTGCGGGTGGTCGCATCGTTCCCCCGCCGCTAGATCAGTGCGGTTCCGATCCGCAGGCCTCAAGTCCGAGTCGTACGTGGCGGCCCTCCTCTACCTCGCCTTCTTCATCTCCGGTATCTCCGGGCTCGTCTACGAGTCGATCTGGGGACGCTACCTCGCGCTCCTCGTCGGGCACGGGGCGTACGGGCAGGTGCTGGTGCTGGCCGTCTTCCTCGGAGGGCTCGCGCTCGGCGCGCTCGCGGTTGGCGGTCGCTCGGAGCGCATCCGACGACCCCTGATGGTCTACGGGGTGGTCGAGATCGCGATCGGCGTGATCGGCCTCCTCTTCCACGAGCTCTTCCTCGGTGTCCGGGCCTTCGCGGAGGGGACGCTCTACCCGGCGATCGGGAGCGGGACTGGGCTGACGGCGGTGCGCTGGGGGGTGTCGGCCGCGCTCCTGCTGGGCCCGTCGATGCTCATGGGGACCACCTTCCCGTTGATCACG
>JANQLR010000077.1 GCA_028280525.1 Longimicrobiales bacterium | reverse complement strand
GGCCGCCTCCCGCGTCGCTGCCCAGCTCTACGTCGACATCCTCTGGCACCGCGAGGTCGGCTACCTCCCGGTCTTCCTGCGCTCGCTGGGATGGGTCTGGGGCGTCCGGCTGATCGCCGGCCTCCTGGTCGGCGCCCTCCTCTTCGTGAATCTCCGCCTCGTGGCGCGGCGACTCGGGTCGCTCCACATCCGACGGCGCTTCGGGAATCTCGAGATCGCCGAGCGGGTGCCGCCCACCTGGATCAACGGATCGATCCTCGCGTTCTCGGCGCTCCTCGGGCTCTGGTTCGGTGCGACGGCGCCCGAGGGGGTGTCGCGCTCGATCCTCCTCTACCTGAATTCGGGGGCGTGGGGCGCGACGGATCCCTTCATGGGGGCGGACCTCTCCTACTTCGTCTTCCTCCTCCCCCTGCTGCGGGCGCTCGTCACCTTCCTCCTCATCCTCGCCTTCCTCCTCCTCACGGTGGTGGTGGCTGGGTACGCCGCGACCGGGGCGCTCCAGCTCTCGCCGAAGGGGATCGCGGTCGAGGACTTCGCTCGCCGTCACCTCGGAATCGTGGTCGGGGTCTTCCTCCTCCTGCTCGCCGCACGCGCGGGGCTGGGGCGCTCGCTTCTCCTCCTCTCGGGGACCTCGGACGTCCAGGGGATCTTCGGCTACACCGACGCGATGGCGCGCCTCCCCGCGCTCCGCATCCAGGCCGTTCTCTACGTTCTGGGGGCGGTCGGGGTCATCTGGGGCGCCTGGAAGAACCGCCTCCTCCCGGCGCTCGTCGGGATCGGTGCCGTCCTGGTCGGCGCGACGGTGGTGGCGCAGCTCTACCCGTCGCTCGTGCAGCGCTTCCAGGTGGTCCCGAACGAGCTCGCCCGCGAGACGGAGTACATCGAGGAGGCGGTGCGCTTCACCCGGATGGGGTACGGGCTCGACGACCTTCAGCGGGACCGCTACGAGGTGGCCAGCGAGGGCTCGGTCGACTGGACCGAGGCGGCGACGCAGTTCTCCGGACTCCCGGTCTGGAGCCCCTCGGCGCTCCTGCAGACCTTCCGCGAGGTCGACGCCCGCTTCCGCTACTACGAGTTCCTGAACGTCGCCTTCGACCGCTATCCGGGGCCGGACGGTCCGGAGCCGGTGGCGGTCTCGGTGCGCGAGGTCGATCCGACCGGGATCGAGGACCCGAACTGGCAGAACCTCCACATCCGCGAGCGCTACATCGTCGGGAGCGGGGCGGTGGCGATCCCTGCCACGGAGAAGACCCCGGACGGGCGTCCGCGCTACCACCTCTCCGGGATCCCGGCGGTGACCTCGCCGACGGCGCCGGAAGGGCTGCAGCTCGAGCGCCCCGCCGTCTTCTTCGGGACGCGCCGGCAGCCGTATGCGCTCGTGAATGCGACCGACTCGGCCTTCACGGCACCCGACGGTTCGATGGGGCAGCCCGGCCTCGACTTCCCCGCCGGGATCCAGGTCGGCGGCTTCCTGCGGAAGCTGATCTTCGCCTGGTACCTGCGGGAGGCGAACGTCCTCTTCGCCGGTGAGGTGAACCCGGAGGCGCGGCTCGTGCTGCGGCGCGGCGTCGTCGACCGAGTGGAAGAGATCGCCCCCTTCCTTCGCTTCCCCGAGCCGGCGTACCCGGTGATCGACGACGGGCGGGTCGTCTGGGTTCTCGAGGGCTTCACCGCGACCCGGTACTTCCCGCTCTCGACCGCCACGGCGATCCAGCCGCTTCAGCCGATCAGCTACATGCGCAACTCGGTGAAGGTGACGGTCGATGCCGTCACCGGGCGGGTCGACTTCTGGAGGCTCCCGGTCGAGGATCCGATCCTGGACGCCTGGCAGAGCGCCTTCCCGGAGCTCCTGCGCACCCTCGACGAGATGCCGGACGACCTGCGCGGACACCTTCGCTACAGCCAGGTCGCGATGGGGGTCCAGGCGGCGATCCTCCTGCAGTACCACCAGGACGAGGCGCCCGTCTTCTTCGGTCAGGAGGACGTCTGGGCGACCCCGCAGGAGCTGGCGCAGAGCACCAGCCCGGTCCTCTACCGCCCCGAGTACGGCTCGCTGCGCATGCCTGGAGACGCCGAGCCCTCCTTCCAGCTCACCACCGCCTTCGTCCCGGCTGGCCGGCAGAACCTGACGGCGATCCTCTCCGGACGGCTCCGCCCGGACGGCACGCCGGAGCTTCGCCTCTGGGACGTCCCGGTCGAGCAGGAGATCTCGGGCCCTCGGCAGGTGGAGGCGCTCGTGGAGCAGGACCCGGCGATCTCGCAGCAGTTCTCCCTCTGGCGCACCGGCGGGAGCCGCGTCTGGACGGGGCACCTGCACCTGGTGCCGGTCGGCGACCGCCTCGTCTACATGGAGCCGGTCTTTCTCGCGGCCGAGACGGACGCGATCCCGGAGCTCCGCCGCTTCGTCGTCTCGGACGGGCGCCGCGTCGCGATGGAGGAGACGCTCCTCGGCGCGATCCAGGCGCTGGCGAGGGAGGAGGGCGTCGCCTTCGAGGGCGCGCTCGACCCCGACGACCCGGCGCTCGGCGTCGGTGCGACGCTCGATCCGTCGCAGTGGCCGCAGGAGGCGCTCGACCTCCTGGAGGCGGCCGAGGAACGGCTTCGCGCAGGGGACTTCGCCGGCTTCGGCGAGCGACTCGATCGGCTCCGGTCGCTCCTGCGATCCCTCGCGTCGGGGGAGGGTGGCTGAAGCCCTCTTCCGTCGGACCCCGTGCGCGTTGAACGCCCCCCGGAGCACCGGTAGCTTCGAACGCGCTCCACCCCCCAACCACACCACTCGAAGAGAGAATGGATCTCCACGAATATCAGGCCAAGGAGATCTTCCGCGGAGCCGGGATGCCGGTTCCTCTGGGAGAGGTCGCCACCACGCCCGAAGAGGCGGAGGCGATCGCACGCAAGTACGACGGGATGACCGTCGTGAAGGCGCAGGTTCACGCCGGAGGCCGCGGAAAGGCGGGCGGCGTGAAGCTGGCCAAGACCCCGGAGGAGGCGCGCGAGCACGCGTCGAACATCCTCGGGATGGAGATCAAGGGCCTGACGGTCCAGAAGGTCCTGGTCACCCCGGCCGAGGACATCGACACCGAGGCGTACTGCGCGGTGCTGATGGACCGGAATGCGCAGATGCCGATGTTCATGGTCTCCGCCGAGGGCGGGGTCGACATCGAGCAGGTCGCCGAGGAGAACCCGGATGCGATCCGGAAGCTGCACGTGGACCCGCGCTACGGGCTCCTCCCGCATCAGGCCTACTGGCTGGCGAACACCCTCTACGACGATCCCGGGCTGATCAAGCAGGCGTCGAAGGTGATGACCCAGCTCTACCACGCCTTCATGAGCGCCAACGCCTCGCTCGCCGAGGTGAACCCGCTCATCACCACGACCTCCGGCGAGGTCAAGGCGATCGACGCGAAGTTCTCCGTCGACGACAACGCCCTCTTCCGCATGCCGGAGATCGCCGCCTACCGCGACACCGATGCGGAGCCGCAGGCGGAGACCGAGGCGCGGGAGGCGGGGCTGACCTTCATCAAGCTCGAGGGGAACGTCGGCTGCTGCGTGAACGGCGCCGGGCTCGCGATGGCCACGATGGACCTCGTGAAGTACTACGGCGGGGAGCCGGCCAACTTCCTCGACATCGGCGGCTCGTCGAACCCGCAGAAGGTGATCGACGCCCTCCGCATCATCACCTCCGACCCGGCCGTGAAGGTCATCCTCTTCAACATCTTCGGCGGGATCACCCGGACCGACGACGTGGCGAACGGAATCGTCGAGGCGACGAAGTCGATCGACATCCAGGTGCCGATCGTCATCCGTCTCACCGGGACGAATGAAGAGCAGGCGCTCGAGATCCTGAAGAATGCCGGCTTCGAAGCCTACACCTCGATGGACGAGGTTGTGGAGAAGGCCGTCGAACTCGCGAACCAGGCGTAAGGGGAACGACACAGATGTCGATTTTCATCGATAACGACACCCGTCTGGTCGTTCAGGGGATCACGGGCCGAGACGGCTCGTTCCACGCGCGCCAGATGATGGAGTACGGGACGAACGTCGTCGCCGGGGTGACCCCGGGGAAGGGCGGTCAGACCTTCGAGGGACCGGATGGGAAGCAGGTCCCGATCTTCAACGCGATGGACGAGGCTGTCTCCGCGACGCAGGCGAACACCTCTGTCATCTACGTCCCCCCGGCCTTCGCCGCGGGCGCCGTCATGGAGGCCGCCGACTCCGGCGTCGACTTCGTGGTCGCGATCACCGAGGGGATCCCGGTCCTCGACATGTCGCGGGCGCACGCCTACGCGCGGGACAAGGGCGTGCGCGTCCTCGGCCCGAACTGCCCGGGGCTCATCACCCCCGGACAGGCCAAGGTGGGGATCCTCCCCGGTCAGATCGTGACGCCGGGCCCGGTCGGGCTCGTCTCGCGCTCCGGGACGCTCACCTACGAGGCGGTCTACCACCTCACGAATGCCGGGATCGGTCAGACGACGTGCGTCGGGATCGGCGGGGACCCGCTGATCGGGACGAAGTTCGTCGACTGCCTCGAGGCCTTCCGCGACGATCCGGAGACGAAGGCGATCGTCATGATCGGCGAGATCGGCGGCTCGGACGAGCAGGACGCCGCCGACTACGTGAAGGAGCACATCGACGTGCCCGTCGTCGGCTTCATCGCCGGCCAGACGGCGCCTCCCGGACGCACCATGGGTCACGCCGGAGCGATCGTCTCCGGCGCCGGCGGGACGGCGGCCGAGAAGATGGCGTACTTCGAGTCGTGCGGGATCGCCGTGGCCAAGCGCCCCGTCGAGATCGCGCAGCTCGTTCAGGAGGCCCTGCAGGGCTAGCTGGAACGGACCGGTGAGAATCGGAGAGTTCCTGGCGGAGGACGGCGTCCTCGCAACCCTCGAGGTTCAGACCTTCGAGGAGGTGCTCCTGTACCTCCTCGAGGGTCTCTCGGGGGGCGAGGGCCCGCCGGAGGCCGTGGCGGATCCCGAAGTCCGGCTGAAGTGGGCCCGGGATCTCGCCTTCGGATCGCGTGGCGAGATCGCGCGCTTCCACGACGACGTGGTCCTGGTCGGGACCGAGATCGAGGGCGTGGCGGAGGCCGAACTCCGCGTCGCCCTGCTTCGAGACCCGGTCGAGGTGACGGGAGAGGGGAGGGAGGAGCCGGCGACGGCGCGCCTGATCTTCTTCGTGGTCGCTCCGAGGCGGCTCTCGAGCGTTCTTGCCCGCGTCGCGCCGGTGCTCCGTCGCATCGCATCGACCGACCTGCTCCGGGAGGCGCTCCTCGACGCCGACTCGCCCGAGGAGGTCCGCGAGGTGCGCGGCTTCCTGGACGTCGAGATCCCGAAGGACTTCGTCGTGCAGTCCGCGCTGGAACCGGTGACGTGGCGGGTGTACCCCGAGACGCCGATTCGCGAGGTTCTCGACCTCATGGCGCGCCGTAGGCTCCACGCGGTCCCGGTCGTCGGCGACGAGTACGAGGTCCTGGGGATCATCACCTCGGGGGATGCCCTCGGTTACCTCGTCCCGAGAGCGCGGACCGGAAGCCTCGAGGAGGCCGCCTCCGACGGGCTGGCACGCGACATCATGTCGAGATCGGTGCTGTGCGTGACGGAGGAACAGCCTCTCCGGGACGTAGCGGCGCAGTTGGTGAACCGGGACGTCGAGCAGATGCCGGTCGTCCGGGAGGGGGAGCTGATCGGCTTCGTCACCCGCGACACGGTGTTGCGGACGCTCTTCGGGCCCTCGACGGACCACGATTGAACACTCGAACACACACGATCGAAGGACGGATTTCCATATGAGCCAGACGCTCGCAATCATCAAGCCCGACGCGACCGGAAACGGGAAGGCCGGGAAGATCCTCGCCCTCCTGGAGGAGAAGGGCTTCACGGTGAAGGCGCTCCGGATGACCCGCCTCTCCGAGGCGCAGGCCGGCGAGTTCTACGCCGTGCACGCGGAGCGCCCCTTCTACGGCGAACTCGTCGAGTTCATGACCTCGGGGCCGTGCATCCCGATGGTGCTCGAGGCCGACGACGCGGTGCCCGCACTGCGCGACGCGATCGGCGCGACCGACCCCGCCGAGGCGGCCGATGGCACCGTCCGGAAGCTCTACGCGGAGTCGAAGGGCCGGAACGCGATCCACGCCTCGGACTCGGACGAGAATGCGGCGCGCGAGATCGCCTTCTTCTTCTCGGAGTCGGACCGGATCACCACCGCCGGCTGAGCGGGCGTCCGGAGGGGAGCTGCCCCGACAGGGCCCTCGGGCCGTCGACCGCGGTCTCCTCCGAAGCCCCCGTCGAAACCGCCCGTCACGCTCCTCGAGCGTGCACCGGGAGGCCGCGCGAACCGCGGCTCGGAGCCTCTCCTCCGGGTCGCGGTTCTGCGTTGACACCCCTCGGGGCCTCGGATAGCTTTACCAGCTATGCTCACACTCAATCTCGCCCGTCTCGAACGTGAGGGAACGCTCGAGATCGAGGCGACGATTCCGGCCGATGACCCTCTCTGGGAGGGGAGCGGCCTGAACCTCGCGGAGCCGCTCGGAGTGCACCTGCGTGCGCACACGGCGGGGAGCGGGGAGGTCGTCGCCACGGGCAGGGTGCGGGGGCGTCTGGCGAACGAGTGCCGGAGGTGCCTGAAGCCGGTGGAGACCGGGATCGATCAGGAGGTGGTCCTGGTCTTTTCCGATGCCGGAGAGATGGAGCCGGGCGGAGAGATTCGTCCGATTCCCGAGAGTGTGATGGAGCTGGATCTGCGGGAGGGGATCCGCGAAGAGCTGCTGCTCGACGTGGACCCTTTCGTGGAGTGCGACCCGGAGTGCAAAGGGCTCTGCCCGAACTGCGGTGTGAATCGAAACGACGACACGTGCTCGTGCACGGTGGATGAGCCCGATCCCCGGTGGGATGCTCTGCGGGCGCTCAAGAGCGAGTGAGGAAACATGGCTGTTCCGAAGAAGCGGACCTCCAAGCAGCGGAAGCGGAAGCGTCGGACCCACTACAAGGCGGAGTCCGTGACGCTTCAGACCTGCCCCACGTGCGGTGACCCGATGCGGCCTCACCGCGTGTGCCCGAGTTGCGGCGCGTACCGCGGCGAGACCGTTCTCGACGTAGAGACCTTCTAACTCTCCCCCCGTGCGCATCGCTCTGGATGCCATGGGTACGGACGACGCCCCTGCGACCGAGGTCGCCGGGGCCGTTCGTGCTCTGGTCGAGCTCCGAGAGGACGTCGAGATCGTCCTCGTCGGCGACCGGTCCTCGATCGAGGGGGCGCTGGAGGAGCACTCCGGCTACCCGTCCGAGCGGCTGCACGTCCACCACGCGTCGGAGCGCGTCCTTCCGGAGGATCGCGCGGCCAAGGTCCTGCGCGCCAAGCCCGATTCCTCGATGGTCGTCGGGCTGAAGCTCCACGGGGCGGGGGAGGTCGACGCATTCATCTCGGCGGGCTCGACCGGCGCGGTGATGGCGTCGTCGCTCTTCCTTCTCCGACCGCTCCCGGGAGTGGAGCGCCCGAGTGTGGCGACCGTTCTTCCGACCGCGACCTCCCCGACCGTCCTGATCGACTCGGGGACGAACGTCGACTGCAAGCCGGAGCAGCTTCGGCAGTTCGCGCATCTGGGAGCCGTCTACGCGAAGGACATCCTCGGCGCGGAGAACCCGAGGGTCGGACTCCTGAACATCGGGGAGGAGCCGGGGAAGGGTGACGAGCTCGCGTCCGAGGCCTACGAACTCCTCGCCGCCGACGAACACCTCAACTTCGTCGGCAACATCGAGGGCCGGGTGGTCATCGAGGGCCGCTGCGACGTTCTGGTGGCGGACGGCTTCGTCGGGAACGTCCTCCTGAAGTTCTACGAGTCCGTGGCGCTCTTCGTGGCCGGACTGGTTCAGAAGGAGCTGGTCGCGACCGGGACCGAACTCGACCTCGAACACGCTCTCCGCACCCTCGACTACTCCGAGTACGGCGGGGCGCCCCTGCTGGGGGTGAACGGCGTGTCGATCATCTGCCACGGGGGCTCGTCGCCCAAGGCGATCATGAATGCCATCCGGGTCGCCGCGCAGGCCGCCCGCGAGGACATGGTCGCGGACATGCGCGAGGAGTTCTCCGCACGCGTTCAGGAAGGAGCGTTGGAATGAGCGAGCTGCACGCCAGGATCGCAGGGATCGGGCGCTATCTGCCCGACAACGTCGTCACCAACGACGACCTCGCGAAGATCGTCGACACGAACGACGAGTGGATCCGCGAGCGGACCGGGATCGCGACGCGTCGGATCGAGGAGGACCCGGAGAAGGGGGCGGCGTACATGGCGGCCGAGGCCGCTCGGGTCGCGATCGACCGGTCCGGCTTCGCTCCGGAGGAGATCGATACCGTCATCCTCTCCACCGCGACCCCCGACCGTTTCCTGCCGTCGACCGCGTGCGACACGCAGGCGATTCTCGGCCTCCCCAACGCGATGGCGCTCGATCTGACCGCGGCCTGCTCCGGGTGGCTCTACGGCCTGACCATGGGCGAGGGCATGATCGCCAGCGGACGCTCCAAGGCGACTCTCGTGGTGGCGACCGAGAAGATGTCGGGGATCGTCGACTGGACCGATCGAGCCACCTGCGTCCTCTTCGGAGACGGAGCGGGCGCAGTCGTACTCGCACCGGCGAATGGCGACGGGACGGGGATCGTCTCCTCCTTCCACTGCTCGGACGGCAACCTGGGCGAGCTCCTCTGGCGGCCCGCCGGCGGCAACATCTGCCCGATGACCCCGCAGACGCTGGAGAACCGCGATCACCTGCTCAAGATGAACGGGCGGGAGATCTTCAAGAGCGCCGTCCGCTCGATGGCGCAGGCGTGCGACGAGGCGCTCTCCCGCGCGGGGATGACCGGGGAGGACGTGGACCTGCTCGTTCCGCACCAGGCGAACATCCGCATCATCCAGGCGACGGCGAAGTACGCCGGAATCCCGATGGAGAAGGTCTACGTCAATGTGGACCGGTACGGGAACATGAGCTCTGCCTCGATCCCGGTCGCGCTGGACGAGGCGCTGGAGGACGGATCGATCCAGCCCGGGATGCGGGTCCTGGCGCCGACCTTCGGGGCGGGACTCACCTGGGGGGCCGTCGTCCTGCAGTTCTAGGCGGAGAACCCTCCACCTCGCGGGCCGACTTCACCTTCCCGATTCCAGTTCACCGTTGGACAGGTGTCCGAATAGATGAGCATCGCACTTCTCTTCCCCGGTCAGGGCTCCCAGCACGTCGGAATGGGGCGGGAGCTGGCGGAGACCTTCCCGGAGGCGAGGGCGGTCTTCGAAGAGGCCGACGACATCCTGGGGTTCTCCCTCTCCGAATTGATGTGGGAGGGGGACGAGGACGAGCTGAAGCGTACGAAGAACGCGCAGCCGGCCCTCCTGACGCACGGGTACGCCGCGCATCGCGTGATGTGCGAGCGGTTCTGCGACGTCGCCTTCGCGGCGGGACACTCGCTCGGGGAGTTCACGGCGCACGTGGCGGCCGGAACGCTCACCTTCGCGGACGCCCTGCGCGGCGTGCGTCGCCGGGGTGAGCTGATGTTCGCGGCCGGCGAGGAGCGGGGCGGGACGATGGCGGCGCTGCTCGGGCTGGATGACGAGGCGGTCGAGGAGGTGTGCGCGGCCGTCGAGTCGGGCGTCTGCGTCCCCGCCAACTTCAATTCGGCGGGGCAGGTGGTCATCTCGGGTGACGTCGAAGGGGTCCGCGAGGGGATCGAGCGCGCCAAGGCCGCCGGCGCCAAGCGCGCGATCGAGCTCAACGTCTCGGGGGCCTTCCACTCCCCGCTCATGGCACCGGCGGTCGAGGGTCTGCGGGAGGAGCTCGAGCAGGTGGAGTTCCGCGACGCGGGGATCCCGGTCGTCTCGAACGTCCACGCCCGCCCCGTCGATCGCGGGGACGAGGCACGCGAGCTCCTGATCCGGCAGCTGACGGCTCCGGTCCGCTGGGCCGCCTCCGTCGCCTCGATGACCGAGGCGGGCGTGAGCGCCTTCGTGGAGCTGGGGCCGGGCGCGGTCCTGGCCGGGCTGAACCGGCGGAACGCTCGCGGAGCCACCTCGATTTCGGTGGGGGCGCCGGGCGACCTCGAGAAGCTCGACGCGCTCGCCTGACCGACCCTCCTCAACGATTTCGGAGTACCTGTCATGTCGGAACTGAACGGCAAGGTCGCGCTCGTGACCGGTGGGTCCCGCGGCATCGGACTGGGCATCGCCCGCGAGCTGGCGGAGGCCGGCGCGCGCGTAGCCGTCGTCGGTCGGAACGCGGAGCGTGCAGCCGAGGCGGCGTCGACGCTCCCGGGTGAAGGGCACGGCGGCTTCGCCTGTGATGTGGCCGATGCGGAGGCGGTCGCCGAGATGGCGAAGGCCGTCGAGGCGGAGGTCGGCCCCGTCGACATCCTGGTGAACAACGCCGGGATCACCCGCGACAACATCCTGATGCGGATGAAGGACGACGAGTGGGACGACGTCGTGAACGCCAACCTCAAGGGCGCCTTCAACACGACGCGCGCCGTCACCCGCGGGATGATGAAGCGGCGGGACGGGGTGATTCTGAACGTCAGCTCGGTCGTCGGGCTGATGGGGAACGCCGGCCAGGCCAACTACTCCGCCTCCAAGTCGGGGCTGCACGGACTGACCAAGTCCGTCGCCCGGGAGCTGGCCCCGCGGGGGGTCCGCTGCAACGCGATCGCGCCCGGCTTCATCCGCACGGACATGACCGCCTCCCTCACCGATTCACAGACCGAGGCGCTCCAGAATCAGATCCCGCTCGGCCGCTTGGGCGAGCCGGAGGACATCGCGGGGGTCGTTCGATTTCTCGCGGGGCCCGCAGCGCGATACATTACCGGCCAGATCCTCGCCGTCGACGGCGGGATGGTCATGTAAGATCCGATCGATCGTCGGTCGGATCTCTCTACGTACGTACCTGATCACGCATCACCAACCAGGGGGAACTCATGTCGGACGCCGAGAACAAGGTCCGCGAAATCATCGTCAACGAACTCGGTGTCGAGGCCGAGAAGGTCACGCCGGAGGCCGCATTCGTGGAGGATCTCGGGGCCGACTCGCTCGACACCGTCGAGCTGGTCATGGCGTTCGAGGAGGAGTTCGGCATCGACATCCCGGACGAGGACGCCGAGCAGCTCAAGACGGTCGGCGACGCGATCAAGTACATGGAGGAGCGCGGCGAGTAATCGCCCGTTCCGCAGGACTTCGCTGAACGCCCAGAAGCTGGTAGAGGACGACGACGCGATGCAGAAGCGCAGGGTAGTGGTGACGGGGGCCGGGGTGGTCAGCCCGGTCGGGAACGATGTGCCGACCACCTGGGCCGCCCTCCTGGAGGGTCGGAGCGGGACGGGTCCGGTCACCTGCTTCGAGACGAATGAGGAGTTCGCCTGCCGCGTGGCCGCGGAGGTGAAGGACTTCGACCCGTCGGGGGTCGTCGAGCCGAAGGAGGCGCGTCGCTACGACCGCTTCGCCCTCTTCGGGCTGGCCGCCTCGCAGGAGGCGCTCCGTTCAGCGGGCTTCGCCAACGCTCCGGAGGGGATCCCCTCTCCGGAGCGCTTCGGGGTCATCTTCGGCTCGGGGATCGGCGGAATCGCCACCTTCGAGGCCGAGCACAAGAAGATGCTGGCCAAGGGGCCGAGGCGGGTGAGCCCCTTCTTCATCCCGATGTTCATCCCGGACATCGGCGCGGGGCTGATCTCGATCCACTTCGGGCTGAAGGGCCCGAACTACGCCACGGTGTCGGCCTGCTCGTCGGCCGCCCACGCGATCGGCGACGCCTACCGCGCCATCGAGCGCGGGGACGCCGACCTGATGATCGCGGGGGGCGCCGAGGCGACGATCACCCCGATGACCTTCGCCGGCTTCTCCTCGATGAAGGCGATGTCGACCCGGAACGACGAGCCGGAGACCGCCTCGCGGCCCTTCTCTGCCGGACGGGACGGCTTCGTGATGGGGGAGGGCGCGGGTGCGCTCGTCCTCGAATCGCTCGAGAGCGCACAGGCGCGCGGCGCGACCATCCTCGCGGAGCTCGTGGGCTACGGCGCGAGCGGCGACGCCTACCACATCACCTCGCCGCCCCCGGAGCACCTCGGGGCGCAGCAGGCGATGCGGGAGTGCCTCGCCGATGCGGGCCTCGAGCCGTCGGACGTCGACTACATCAACGCGCACGGCACCTCGACGCCGGTGAACGACCTGCACGAGACGATCGCCATCAAGGAGGTCCTCGGAGACCGGGCGAAGGAGATCGTGGTCGGGTCGACCAAGTCGATGACCGGGCACCTGCTCGGGGCCTCCGGCGCGGTGGAGGCCGTCGTCTGCGCGCAGGTTCTGCAGACGGGGAAGATCCCGCCGACGATCAACGGCGCGGACGACCGGGACCCGGAGTGCGACCTGGACTACGCCCACGACGGGATGGTCGAGCGCGAGGTGAAGGTGACGCTCTCGAACTCCTTCGGGTTCGGCGGGCACAACGTCTGCATCGCGATGCGGAAGTGGGAGGGGGCCTGAGGGCCGCCGATGGCTTCGGCGGCGGTCTTCTCCGGCTTGTGAGGGGGCCTGAGTGCGCGTAGGCCTGGGATACGACTCCCACCGCTTCGACCCGTCGACCCCCTGCATCCTGG
Source organism: Longimicrobiales bacterium (assembly GCA_028280525.1). Taxonomy (GTDB): domain Bacteria; phylum Gemmatimonadota; class Gemmatimonadetes; order Longimicrobiales; family Gaopeijiaceae; genus Gaopeijia. The sequence goes on along the minus strand of JANQLR010000077.1, from coordinate 4,040 downwards.
GGGGCGTCACGATCCCGGACCACGCGGGTCTCAAGGGGCATTCGGACGGCGACGCGATCTGCCACGCGGTGATCGACGCGATCCTGGGGGCGGCGGCCCTCGGCAACGTGGGGAGTCACTTCCCCCCCTCCGACGACGCGTGGAAGGGGGCGGACTCGATGGACCTCCTCCGCCGCGCCGTCGACGTGCTCGAGGGAGAGAACTACCAGGTCGTGAATGTGGACGTGACGGTGATCTGCGAGACGCCGAAGATCGGGCCCCACGTTTCCGCGATCCGCGAGAGCCTGGGCGGTGCCCTCCACATCGGTCCGGACTTCGTCTCGGTGAAGGGGAAGACGAACGAGCGGATGGGGTGGATCGGGGCGGGCGATGGGCTCGCCGTGCACGCCGTCGCCCTCGTCGACCGGATCGCGGGGGGAGATACCCCGGATGAGGGCCGCTGACGGCCAGATCCAGGCCGCTCTCGATCGCCTCGCGGAGCTCCCGGAGGCGGTCGTTCACACGCTGCTCGGCCTCGGTGCCTTCGCCGAGAACGTCTTTCCACCGCTCCCGGCGGACACCTTCATCGGTGCCGGGGGAATCCTGGCCGGTCGCGGGCTGGTCAACCCGTGGATCGGGTTCGTCGTCGTGTGGGCGATGAACGTGCTCGGTGCTCTCCTCGTCTACGCGGTCGGGCGACGGTGGGGCGACGATTTCTTCCGCGGTCGGGTGGGGCGCCTCCTCCTCGACCCGGGCCAGGTCGACCGCCTGCACGACTTCTACGAGCGGCGCGGCGTTCCGGCGATCTTCTTCGCCCGCTTCCTCCCCGGACTTCGGGCGGTCGTGCCCGCCTTCGCCGGAGTCGCCGGACTCGAGGCAAGACGTGTCGTGGCCCCCCTCGTCCTCGCCTCCCTCCTCTGGTACGGCGTCATCTTCGCCGGGGCGTTCCAGCTGGGGGAGAACCTGGACCGGCTCGAGGTCTGGGTGCGGGACACGAACCGGCTCCTCGCGGTTGCGGCGGGGGTCGTCGTTCTCGCGCTCGTCGTCCTCTGGCGACGGACCCGTACCCGTCCCGCGGCGGAGGACGCGGATGAGTGAGCTCGCCGAGCGCCCCGATCCGGCCCGGATCCCGGGCGCCTTTCGGCTCGAGTTCTTCCTGGATCACCTCGCCGTCGAACGAGGGGCCTCCGACCGGACGATCGACGCCTACCGGCGGGACGTGGGGCGCCTCCTGGTCTTCCTCGCCGACCACGGTGTCGGCGAGCCGGGGGCGGTGCGACCGAACCACCTGCGCGACTTCGTCTACCTGTTGAAGGACGCGGGCCTCGCCGCCTCGTCGATCCGCCGGGCGCAGTCGGCTGTCCGCAGCTACTTCGGCTTCCTCCTCATGGAGGGGGTGCTGCACGACGACCCGACGGAGCGGATGGAGTCGCCGCGAACCGGGCGCGCGCTCCCCGAGGTGCTCTCCCACGCGGAGGTCGCCGCGCTCGTCGAAGCGCCGAACGAGGACTCGAAGGTCTACTGGCGGGACCGGGCGATCCTCGAACTCCTCTACGGGTCGGGGCTGCGCGTCTCCGAGGCGGCGGAGCTCCCCCTCCGATCCATCCTCGCCGACGAGGGGTTGATCCTCGTCTTCGGGAAGGGGGGGAAGGAGCGCCTCGTTCCGATGGGCGGGGCGGCGCTCCGTGCACTCCAGCGCTACCTGTCCGAGGTGCGTCCTCGGCTCGACCGCGGGAGGGGGCGAGGCGTCGTCTTCCTCAACCAGCGGGGTGGGCCGCTGTCGCGGACGTCGATCTGGTCGCTGGTCAAGAAGAGCGCCGCGAGCGCCGGGATCGAGAAGACGGTGTCCCCCCACACGCTCCGGCACTCGTTCGCCACGCACCTCCTCGAAGGGGGGGCGGATCTGGCGGCGGTGCAGGAGCTGCTGGGGCACGCGGACATCTCGACGACGCAGATCTACACGCACGTCGATCGGGAGTACCTGCGCGAGGTCCACCGGACCTTTCACCCGCGCGGGTAGCGGGGCGAATCAGGGGCTGGACCCGGCCGGTCGCGCCGGGTCGGTCTGGAGAGCTGTTCGGCCCGGGCGGGTTCGGGGCCGGGCCGGCCTCAGTCCGGGCGCCTCGCGCCCGAGCCGGCGGTGGACCCGAAGCGCTCCGCCGCGGAGCCGATCTCCTCGAGCGAGGTCCTCCCCGCGCTCGCACCGGCCGCGGCGAAGAGCTCCGACTGCGACGCCGACGCGCGCAGGAGCGCGACCGCCTCGGCCAGCACCCGATCGCGCTCCATTCGGACCGTCGCGGCGACCCCGAGGCGGTCCATGCGGTCGGCAATCCTCCACCGGGTGCGCCAGGCGAGGTAGCTCCGGATCTCCTCGTCGCCGAGGAAGTCCTCGGGAACGCCACTCTGTCGAAGCTCCTCGATGAAGCCCTCGAAGGCCCCGTCGCGGAGGGTCGGATCGGCTCCGGCGGCCCCGAGTTCCTGCGCCTGCGCGAAGGCGAACTCGGCGACGCGGAGGGGGAGGGGCACCCCCTGCTCGGCGGCGAAGACCAGGAGCTCTCGCTCCCGCAGCGTCAGCGTGTCGTCCTGGACCTCGAGGTCGGGGAAGATCCCGCCTGCGGCAACGAGCTCGCGACCCCCATCGGTGACGATCGTCGGGAGGGAGTCGACCCTCTCGGCGAGGGGACGCCCGGAGGCGTCGCGCCTGCGGTGCAGCGACCGGCCGAGCGGGGTGTACCAGGAGCCGGTGGTCAGGCGGAGGCGCCGGCCGTACGGGAGTTCGAGGACCGACTGGACCACGCCCTTCCCGAAGGTCCGTTGACCGACGACGAGGGCGCGGTCGTAGTCCTGCAGGGCTCCGGCGAGGATCTCGGCGGCGGAGGCGGTGAATTCATCGACCAGGACGACGATCGGGACGTCGGGGAGACGGGCGGGGACCCGAGCGTCCCAGCTCTCCTCGCGGTACCCCGAGGTCTCGCCCGGCGCGCGGCTCTTCGTGCTCGCCAGCCGCTGGCCCGGGGTCAGGAAGAGGTCCGCCAGCATCAACGACTCGTCGAGGTACCCGCCCGGGTTCTGTCGCAGGTCGAGGACGACGCCGGGGACATCCGGGTTCGCCTGGAGCACCGCGTCCAGCTCCGCCGCCGCGTCGCGGGCCACCCGGTCCATCCCCACGTAGAGGATGCCGTCGTCGAGCTGGTCCGCGGAGACCGCGGGGATGTGCACGGTGGCCCGGGTGATGGGGAAGCTGATCGGGGCCGAGTAGCCGGGCCGCTCCACCACTACCTGCACGTCGGTGCCGACGGGGCCGCGCACGTGGTCGCTGACCTCGTCCGTCGTCCAGTCGCGGGCATCCATGCTGTCGACGCCGACCACGATGTCGCCCACCTGAAGGCCGGCGCGGTCGGCCGGGGTGCCCCGGAAGACGCCGGTCACCGTCACCACCTCGTTGAGCGGGGTGATCTGGATCCCGATCCCCGCATAGTCGCCGGTGTTCGTCTCCTCGAACTGCTCGACCTCGGCCGGATCGAAGACGGCGGCGTACGGATCGTCGAGCGAGTCGATCAGCCCCTCGAGCGCGTTCGCCCAGAGCGTCGAGTCGGCGAAGGCACCCTGGTGGAGCCGCGAGATGGCCTGAAGGGCGGAGACGAAGACCTGGGCCTCCTCCTGCGCCGCACTCGACACGCGGGCGTTGACCTGTGCGTCGAGCGTGCCCGGAAGGAGCCCGGCCAGGACGGAGGAAACGAGGAGGAAACGACGCATGAAGGATCCTGCGATGAGAGCGAGGTGGGTGAGCGTCCAACCCCTCGCTCGGGCGGGACGTTCCCCGCCTGTGCGAACCGGCTCCCCCGTGTAGCTTCCGGGTAACGTAACCGGCCCCGGTTCCCCTGAGAAAGCGCCGTAATGACGCCCTTCGCCTGCGCACCCTCGCTTCGGGCCGGTCTCGTCCAGCTCCGACCGAAGAAGGCGGACCCCGCGCACAACCTCGCCACCGTGCGGGACCGCATCGCCGAGTCGGTCTCGACGCACGACGTGCTGGTCTTTCCGGAGACGGCGCTGACCGGGTA
>JANQLR010000073.1 GCA_028280525.1 Longimicrobiales bacterium | reverse complement strand
CGCCGCCTCCGGAATCCCCGCATCACCTACGACGACTGGGACGCGATCCGCGACCGCCTCACGACCCCCGCGCGCATCGGGGTGGAGAGCACTGCGGGCGGCGACGTCATCGGGGACACCGGTCGGGAGGCCACGAACGTCTCGGTGATCGGCGCCTCCCCGGAGATCTTCGAGATCCGCGACTGGAATCTCGTGCGCGGGCGAGTCTTCTCCCCGCAGGAGGCGGCCGCCGGCGCCCCGGTCGTGGTCATCGGGTTCCAGACTGCGGAGGTCGTCTTCGAGAGTCTGGATCCGATCGGGCGGTCGATCCGCATCCGCGGCTTCCCCTATCGGGTGATCGGGGTGCTGGAGGAGGAGGGCTCGCTCTTCGGGCAGTCGCTCGACAACCGGGTGATCGCCCCGGCCCGGTCCCCGATTCAGACCTTCACCAACCCGCGCGGCGTCGTCGACCAGATCATCGTGCAGGTCGACGATCCCCTGATGGTTCGTACGGTCCAGTCCGAGGTCGAAGGGATCCTGCGCACCCTTCGGAGGCTCCGGCCCGGAGACCCGCCGAACTACGCGATCGAGACGGCCGACGACTCCCTCTCCTTCTGGGACAACATCAGCCGGATCCTCTTCACCGCACTCCCCGGGCTGGTCGCGATCTCCCTCGTGGTCGGCGGCGTGGTCATCATGAACATCATGCTCGTCTCCGTCATGGAGCGGACGCGCGAGATCGGGGTCCGCAAGGCGCTCGGCGCCCGGCGACGAGACATCCTGACGCAGGTCATCATCGAGTCGGCGACGCTCAGCACCGTCGGCGCGGTCTTCGGAGTGGGCGTCGGGATCGGGCTCACCGGAGTCGTCGCCGCCCTCTCCCCCCTCCCCGCCGCCGTCGACCCCCTCTGGGTCTCGCTCGGCGTCCTGCTCGGGACGGGAGTCGGGATCGGCGCGGGGGTCTACCCCGCCTCGCAGGCCTCGAAGATGAACCCCGTGGACGCCCTCCGTTATGAGTGACGCCCGCGCTCCGCGTTCCGGGACGGCCGGGGCGACCACCTCGGCGTGGACTGCGCTGACCGAGGGGCTGCGCATCGCCCTCGACTCGGTCGGCGCGAACAAGATCCGCGCCGCACTCACGATCCTCGGGGTCGGAATCGGCGTCGCCGTCGTCGTGGCGATGGCCGCGATGATCACCGGGATCCGCACGACGCTGGTGGACGCGGTCGAATCGGCGGGACCGAGCAACTTCTTCGTGGTCCGCTTCGACTTCACCCAGATCCGGCTCTCCGACGCGGGCAACGACCGCCCGCCCTGGTTCGGACGCCCGGTGATCACCGCGGACGAGGCGCTCCGCATCGCCCGCGTCGACGGGGTCGACCGCGCCCTCTACAACCTCTCGCTCGAGCTCGAGTTCGCCTACGAGGGACAGCGGATCAGCGGGATTCAGGCTCAGGGCTACTCGCCTGGATGGTCGGCGTATGCGCAGGGGGAGTACGACGCGGGCCGCGACTTCTCGGAGTTCGAGCTCCGGAACTCGCGTCCGGTCGTCGTGATCTCGGCCGGGCTCGCCGAGAACCTCTTCGGCGACCTCGACCCGATCGGGAAGCGGGTTCGCGTCTCCTCGCCCCGGCGAGGCGTGCGCGAGGACTTCCGGGTGGTCGGCGTCTACCGGCAGGAGGAGAACATCTTCAACTCCGCCGTCGATAACTGGGCGATCTTCCCCCACACGACCGCCACCAAACGGCTGAAGGCGTCCCGCTTCCAGGCGCAGGTCCTGGTCGTGCCGGAGGAGGAGGCGGACGTGGCGCGGGTGCAGGACGACATCATCGCGGTGCTGCGCTCCTCCCGCGGGCTGGGACCCCGCGACGAGAACACCTTCGACCTGCTCGAGTCGGCCGCCTTCCTCGAGTTCTTCGACCGGCTCACCGGGGTCTTCTTCCTGATCATGCTCGGCCTCTCCTCCGCCGGGCTCATGGTCGGCGGGGTCGGGGTGATCGGGATCATGCTGATCTCGGTCACCGAGCGAACCCGGGAGATCGGGGTCCGAAAAGCGCTCGGGGCCACCCGGCGCGAGATCCTCTGGCAGTTCCTGGTCGAGTCCTCCTTCCTCACCGTCCTGGGCGGCGCCGCGGGGCTGGCGATGGGGGCGATGATCGCCTACGGCGTCGCCTCCTTCACCCCGCTCCCGGCCCGGATCCCGCTCTGGTCGATCGCCGCCGCCCTCGCCGCGGCCGCCTTCACCGGGATCCTCTTCGGGCTGATCCCGGCATACCGCGCCGCGCGTCTGCAACCGGTCGAGGCACTCCGCGCCGAATGACCCGAGCGAACCGATGAACGAAGCCCTCGACGTCCTCGCCGTCATGGCGCACCCCGACGACGCCGAGCTCCTCTGCGGAGGGGCGCTGATCCGGAGCGCCGACGCAGGAGAGCGCACCGGCGTCCTCGATCTGACCCGGGGCGAGGCCGGGAGCCGGGGGACACCGGAGATCCGGGCA
>JANQLR010000044.1 GCA_028280525.1 Longimicrobiales bacterium | reverse complement strand
CTCCCGCCAGCGGCCCGCCCGGGGTGCCCCGCCACCTGCCTCCGACTCCACGGGGAATCCGCGCCATGACGCCGCTCGCTTCGAAGCTCCTTCTCGCCCTGTCCATCGCCGCTCTTCCAGCTGTCGCCGTCGCCCAGGAGAACACCCTGGCCGACACGGGCATCTCCGGCCTCTCCCTCCGCGGGATCGGACCGGCCACGAACAGCGGCCGGATCGCCGACCTCGCGATCCACCCGGCCGACGAGAGCGTCTGGTACGTGGCGGTCGGATCCGGCGGGGTGTGGAAGACCACGAACAACGGCACGACCTTCGAGCCGATCTTCGACGACCAGGTCTCCTACTCGATCGGGAGCGTGACGATCGACCCGAGCACGCCGTCCACCGTCTGGGTCGGCACCGGCGAGGACGTCGGCGGCCGGCACGTGGGCTTCGGCGACGGGATCTACAAGAGCACCGACGATGGGCGGACGTGGACGAACATGGGTCTCGAGGAGACCGAGCACCTCTCCACGATCATCGTCCACCCGGAGAACTCCGACGTGGTCTGGGTGGCCGCTCAGGGCCCCCTCTGGAGCCCCGGTGGGCAGCGCGGCCTCTACAAGACCACCGACGGTGGAGAGAGCTGGCGGAAGGTCCTGGGCGAGGGGGAGTGGACCGGCGTCACCGACGTCGTGATCGACCCCCGCAATCCCGACCGTCTGATCGCCGCCACATGGGACCGGCACCGCACCGTTGCCGCGTACTTCGGAGGCGGGCCCGGGACCGGTCTCCACAAGTCGGAGGACGGCGGCGAGAGCTGGACGCAGCTGAGGACCGGACTGCCGGGAGGTCCGCTCGGAAAGATCGGGCTCGCGATCTCGCCGCAGAACCCCGACCGCGTGTACGCGGCCATCGAGACGATCCGCACCGACGGCGGGGTCTGGATGTCCGAGAATCGCGGCGAGTCGTGGCGGAAGATGTCCGACGCGGTCTCGGGAGGGACGGGCCCGCACTACTACCAGGAGCTCTACGCCTCCCCCCACCAGGAGGGCCGGCTCTACCTGGTCAGCAACTACACGCAGATCTCGGACAATCACGGCGCCGACTTCTACTTCATGAACGTCGACGACAAGCACGTCGACGACCACGCGATCGCCTTCAAGCCGAGCGACCCGGACTACGTCCTGATCGGGTCCGACGGCGGCCTCTACGAGACCTTCGACCTGACCGAGAGCTGGCGCTACGTCAGCAACCTCCCGGTCATGCAGTACTACAAGATCTCCGTGGACGACGCGGCCCCCTTCTACAACATCTACGGGGGGATGCAGGACAACGGCTCGAATGGCGGACCCTCCCGGACGACCTTCGATACCGGGATCCGCAACGCCGACTGGTCGGCGACGCTCGGAGCGGACGGGCACGACTCGGCCACGGAGCCGGGGAACCCGAACATCGTCTACGCGGAGACGCAGCAGGGCGGGCTGCACCGCATCGACATGACCACCCGGGACCAGGTCTTCATCCAGCCCCAGGCGCGAGAGGGCGAGCCCTTCGAGCGCTTCAACTGGGACGCGCCGATCGAGGTCAGCCCCCACAGCCCCACGCGGATCTACTTCGCCTCGTACCGGGTCTGGCGGACCGACGACCGCGGGGATGCGTGGACCCCGATCTCCGGCGACCTGACCCGGAACGAGGAGCGCATCACCCTCGATCACATGGGTCGGCAGCAGAGCTGGGACAACGCCTGGGACGTGGGCGCGATGTCCAACTACAACACGATCACCTCGCTCGGGGAGTCACCCGTCGCGGAAGGGGTGATCTACGCCGGCACCGACGACGGCCTCCTCTGGGTGACGGAGGATACCGGTGCGAACTGGCGACGGATCGAGGTCGGCGACATCCCCGGCGTGCCCGCCACCGCCTTCGTCAACGACATCAAGGCCGACCTCTTCGACGCGAACACCGTCTACGTGGCGCTCGACAACCACAAGTACGGAGACTTCACCCCGTACCTGGTGAAGAGCACCGACCGCGGGGAGAGCTGGAGCTCGATCACCGGAGACCTGCCGGACCGCCACCTGGTGTGGCGGATGGTGCAGGACCACGTGGAGCCGAACCTGCTCTTCGCGGGCACCGAGTTCGGGATGTTCGCGACGGTGGACGGGGGCGAGCAGTGGGTGAAGATCCCCGGCGCGCCGACCATCTCCTTCCGCGACGTCGACATCCAGCGCGAACACGGCGACGTCGTGGGAGGCACCTTCGGCCGCGGGATCTTCGTCCTGGACGACTACACGCCGCTCCGCGAGATGACGCCCGAGCGACTCTCCGGTGAGGGAGCGCTCTTCGACGCCCGACCCGCCTTCTGGTACAACGAGGACAACGTCTCGTACGACCAGGGCGACAGCGACTACCAGGCGCCCAACCCCCCGTACGGGGCCGTCTTCACCTACTACCTCCGCGACGGCTACCGGTCGCTGGAGGCCGAGCGTCAGGCTCGCGAGCGGGACGTTCCGGAGGGGCAGGACATTCCCTTCCCCGGCTACGACGCGATCGAGGCCGAGATGCGCGAGCAGGGCCCGAGCGTCCACATCGTCATCCGCGGCATGGACGGCGCGGTGATCAACCGGGTCAGCGGGCCGACCTCGGCCGGCGTGCACCGGGTGAACTGGGAGCTGGACTACGCCTCCAACGCGCTGATCGGGCTGGGCGAGGGCGGTGGATTCGGTGGCGGCTTCCGCGTCCTGCCGGGCCGCTTCACGGCCGAGCTCGTCAAGGTCGAGGGCGGCGCGGTGACCCCGCTCGACGGGCCCGTCGAGTTCGAGGTGGTCGAACTCGAGGAAGGGTCGCTGACCCGCGTGTCGGACGCGGTGATCGCGGCCTTCCGCGAGGAGGTCGAGGCCTTCCAGATGGCGCTGACCGAGGCGGGGAACTCGCTCTCGGAGCAGATCGACCGGATCGAGGCGCTGCAGACCGCGCTGAACCGAGCCGACAACCCCGACGCCGCGCTGAACCAGCGTCTCTACGACACCCGTCTCGAGCTCCTGGAGCTTCGCGAGCGGATGGAGGGGAGCGAGGCCCGGGGGGAGATCGGCGAGCGGAGCCCCCCGACTCCGGGGAGCCGCCTCTTCACCGGCTTCCGGGGCCTGTTCAGCACGTATGGCCCGACGGAGCTCCACCGGCAGACGGTCGCCGCCGGACGCGCGGAGCTCACGCCGATCGCGGCCGAAATCGAGCGGATGGCGGGCGTGGTCGACGAGCTTCACGACGCGGTGATGGCGACCGGTGCACCACCGGTGCGGCGCGGGGGCGGGTGATCCCGGGGGGATCGGCGAGAGACCAGGCGCCGATCTGATCACCGGGGACCCCGATCGTGCCGCGGATCGGACGGCGGGCCTTCCTGGCCGCCCTCGGGGCCACGGGGGCCGGCTTCGCGGCGGGTGCCTCTCTCGGACTCGCCGGGGCCCGTGCGCTGGGTTCGGCCCAGTACACGGTGGGCACGGGGTCCGGGTCGTCGGCCCTCCGAGTCGGAGTCCTGACGGACCTCCACCTCGGGTCGGTGTCCGAGTACGAAGCGCGTGTCGCCGAGGCACTCGCCACCCTCCGTCCCGACGTCGTCGTTCTGGTCGGGGACACGGTGGACGACGCAGACCGTGTGTCCGAGTTGCCCGGCTTTCTGGAGCTCCTGCCGGACGTCCCGACCTTCGCCACGTTGGGGAACTGGGAGTACTGGGGCGGCGTCGAGCAGGGTGCACTGCGGCGCACCCTCGGGCGTTTCCGCATCCGACTCCTGGTGAACGAATGGGCCGAGCTCCCGGACGGCCGGCGGGTCTACGGAGTGGATGACCTGGTGGCCGGCCAGCCCTCTCTGGACGCGAGTCGCCCGGACCGCGGGGCCCTCCTCCTGAGCCACTGTCCGGCCTTTCGAGACTCCGGGAGCCCGGGACTCGAGTCTTTCGACGCGATCGTCTCCGGCCACACGCACGGCGGCCAGGTCCGGTTCGGGAGCTGGGCCCCGGTGACTCCGCCCGGAAGCGGCGACTACGTCGTCGGGAAGTACTCGGAAGGCGGCGTCGACCTCGTCGTCTCGTCGGGGGTGGGCACCTCGGTGCTCCCGGTTCGGTTCGGGGCCGACCCGGAGGTGGTCCTCGTCGAGTGGCTCGGCTCGTAGTCGCAACGGGGGATCAAGGGACCGGTGCCGGCCGAATTCACCGGTTAGAGCTTCGCCGCGCGTTCGAGCGCATCCAGATCGCCGGAGCACACGGCGGCGACGTTCCGCGCGAGCTTCTCGGCGTCCCAGTCCCACCAGGCGACCTCCAGGAGCCGGGCTCGGGTCTCCGGTTCGAAGCGGTAGCGGATCACCTCGGCGGGGTTCCCGCCCACGATGGCGTACGGCTCGACGTCGCGCGTCACGACCGCGTGGGTCGCGACGATGGCGCCGTGGCCGATGGTCACCCCGGGCATGATGGTGGCGCCGTACCCGATCCACACGTCGTGACCGACCACGGTGTCGCCCCGGTTGGGCCACGACTCCGGCATCGCGCTCTCCCAGCCATTCCCGAAGACGGGGAAGGGGAAGGTCGTGAACCAGTCCGTCGCGTGGTTCCCGCCGTTCATGATGAAGCGCGTCTCGGCCGCGATGGAGCAGAAGCGTCCGATCACCAGCCGGTCCCCGACGAAGTCGAAGTGATAGAGGACGTTCTCCTCGAAGCGCTCGACCCCGCGCGGGTCGTCGTAGTAGGTGTAGTCCCCGACTTCGATGTTGGGCCGCGTGATGAAGTTCTTGAGGAAACCCAGGCGGTCGGTGGAGGAGATCGGGTGACGAGCGTCGGGCGAAGGACCGAGCATGGGATCCATGGTCGAGGTGGGAGGTGGTGCGAGGAGGCGGGAAGGTGTGGAGATGCGACCGCAACGTCCACAGCTGTTCACGGCCGGACGCCGGGGACGCCGGATCGTCCACCCGGATCTCGGGCCTACTCCGTTGCCAGACTCTGCAGCGGGTCCACCTTCGCCGCCCGACGCGCGGGCACCCAGCACGCGAAGCCCGCCACCGAGATGAAGAGGACCGCGACCGCGGCGTAGGTAAGCGGGTCGAGTCCGGTCACGCCGAAGAGGAGGGAGGCGAGCGCCCCGGACGACAGCATCGCCGCGCCGATGCCGATCACGATCCCCAACACCGACAGCCCCAGTCCGTGCCGGACGACCAGCCTCACGATCTCCGGGCGCGTCGCTCCGAGTGCGGCCCGGATCCCGATCTCCCGCCGGCGCTCGGCGACCCGCGAGGAGAGTACCCCGTAGAGTCCGAGGGTCGACAGGATGAGCGCGAATCCGGCGAAGAGTCCGATGAGAGTCAGGACGAACCGCCGGCGCGCCTCCGATCTGCGGACCAGAGTCTCGAGGGGCTGGACGCGTATGATGGACTGGTTGGGGTCGACCGACCACACCGCTCGTTTCACCTCTGCAACGAGTCCGGGATCCGCCAGATCCACGGCGATCCAGCGCACCCGGTCCGCCCAGTGCCACTGCGGGCTCGTCGTGTAGACCGCGGCCGTGACGTCGGAGGCCAGCGATTCCTGGCGGACGTCGTCCGCCACCCCGACGATGGTGAAGGCCGATGACCCCGCGCCCACGCGGATCCGTCGGCCCAGGGCTCCATCTCCGCCGAAGAGCGACCGTGCGAGTGAGGCGCTGACCACCGCCACGGGTGGTGCGTCCCCCCGATCCGTGTCGTCGAGCGTGCGGCCCTCCCGGATGGGGACGCCCAGGAGGTCGTGGTAGTCGGGCGAGACGGAGTAGCGCAGCACCGTGGCGTCCGCCCCATCCGCCCGTCCCGTCCCGTGAACCACCACGCCGAACATCTCCAGGTCGCCGGAGAGGGGGAGCTGGGTGGTGGTCGCGACGGAGCGGACTCCGGGCACATCCCGGATCGCCGCCACACTTCGATCCCAGAACTGGTGCACCGCCTCGTCGCCGCCGGGGACGCTCGTCGCGCGCACCTGCATGACGATGGTGCCGCCCGGCTCGAAGCCGTACGGCTCGGCGAGGAGGTGCTGCATCGTGCGCGCAAGCAGCCCCGCCCCGACCAGCAGGACGACGGCGAGGGCGACCTCCGCGACGATGAGGCGTTCCGCGAGGTGGTGAGCCCGGGCGGTGCCGCGGGCTCCACCGGCCGCGGAGATGCCCCGTGAGGCTGCGAGCGCGGGGATCACGCCGCCCGCCACACCCACGACCAGAGCCACGCCGATCGCGAAGGAGACGCTCGGCGCATCGATGCCGGCCGACCCGAGTCCGCGAAGCGAGGCGGGAATGGCGGCGAGCACCGAGTCGATCCCCGCGGTCGAGACGGCCACGCCCACCATACCTCCGAGTCCCGCGAGGAGGAGACTCTCGACGGTGAGCTGCCGAACCAGGCGACCCCGTCCCGCTCCCAGGGCGGTCCGGACCGCGATCTCGTTCCCACGACGCAGGCCCCGCGACACGAGGAGGACCGCAAGGTTGACGCAGGCGATGATCAGCAGGAGCGCCGCGGCGCCGAGCAGCACGAGTCCGGTCCCCCGGCCGTCGGCGGTCGCGAAGCTGCGCAGCGGCGTGACGATCAGGCCGTTCTGGAGCGCGGCCCAGTCCGGGCGGGGAAACTCGGGAATGGGTCGGGCGGCGATTTCCGCGAGCTCGCTCCGGGCCGCCGAGGTCTCCGCTCCCGGCCGGAGGCGCCCGACCATCCCGAGGTGGTGACCCCACTCGCGGCCACCGAAGTCCGCGGCCGATCCGTACTGCAGGAGCGTCCAGAGACGAGCCTCCGTCCGCAGCACGCTGCGGAACCCGGCCGGCATCACGCCGACCACCCGATACGGGGTCCCGTCGAGTTCGATCGTGCGATTCAGCACCTGCGGGTCGGAGTCGAAGCGGCGGACCCAGAGGTCGTGGCTCAGGACGACCTGACCCACCCCGCTGGGGCGGTCCTCGGCCGGATCCAGTCCGGGACCCATGCGTGGAGCGACACCGAGCACGTCGAAGAAAAGTGCGCTCACCCGCTCTCCCTCGAGGCGCTCCGGCTCCGCTCGACCGGTCAGGGTGGGCTGCCAACTGCGGTGCACGGCGACCCCATCGAAGAGGGTCGATCGTTCCCGGAGTTCGAGGTAGGAACCGTAGGTGACCGGGTCGGCCTCACCCGTTTCGGACCGATCCTCGATGGCGATGAGTCGATCCGCGTCGGGGTAGCCCAGCCCGTCGAAGAGGACGGGACGAACCACGCTGACGATCACCGTCGCGGCCCCGATGCCCAGACCCAGAACGACGGTCACGATCGCGGTGAAGCCGGGGCTCCGTCGCAGGCGGCGTGCGCCGAGGCGAAGATCGGCCACGAGGTCGTGTGCCGCCGATTCCCAGAGGGACGCGCGGACGTCCTCGCGGACCGCGAGCGCGTCGCCGTAGGTCTGTCGAACGCGCCGGTGGGCCTCGTCCGGGGAGAGGCCGTGCCTCACCAGATCGTCGACGGCCTCGGCGTAGAAGTGGTCGAGTTCGTCCACCAGCTCGCCGTCGACTCGATCCGAGCGGCGCCAGTCGCGCAGACCCTGCACGAGTCCTCGGAGGAAGCGCATCGGTTCAGCCCTCCGCCGCGAGCAGCCGGGTTACCGCACCCGAGCGCCGCTCCCAGTCTCGACGGTCCGCCTCCAGGCGGTCCTGCCCCGCCGGGGTCAGGGAGTAGTACTTCGCTCTCCGGGAGTTGTCGGTCTTCTTCCATGCGGAGTCCAGCAGACCGGACCGTTCGAGACGCTTCAGCGCGGTCAGGAGCGAGCCCGGGTTCACCTTGAAGACGTTCCCGGAGACATCCTCGATCCGCTGGGCAATGCCATACCCATGGAGCGGTGCCCAGCTCAGCGTCTTGAGGATGATCATGTCCAGGGTGCCCTGGATCACATCGGTGTTCAGCGGGTCCATCCCATCCCCCCCTCGTCCATCGCCGGGCTGCGAAGCCCGCGCCTTCCACTTGACGGTCAAGATATGGCGATCTTCATCTTGACGGTCAAGAGGTCCGAGGGGGCGGCCTCCTACCTGGCGCCCAGGGAGGCGGGTCGGGCGCGGCTCGGGGTCACCGATGAATCGGCTCGTACGCGGCGCCGACCAGATGGTAGCCGGACTGGAACTCCAGCCCGGAGATCGACAGCGACGAGGCGAGGGGGTGCTCACCCTCGATCTCCCAGTCCGGAGCGCTCCGGCAGGACCGCACCTGATGTCCGGCGAACGCCACCCGCACCACGCGGCTCGACATCGAGGTGGCCGGGGGAAAGAGCACCTGGTAGCCGCTGGATCCTCGGGTGTTGATTCGAACCTCGGGCCGACAGCTGCCCCGAATCGAGACTCCGGGGGCGACGACCGAGACCTCGAGCGAGCTCTCCGCCTCTCCGACGAGTGAGACGCGGCCGACCGACGCGTAGTGACCGCGGTCGGTGATGAAATCGACGAAGTCCGGGTCGGGGATCCAGAAGTCCATCGTGAGGAAGGGCGGCCCGAGATCGGATCGCGTCGAGCCCTCTCGGTACGCCACGCGCGCCATCCAGAGCGCCACGGCGCCGCCCTCGTCCCAAAGCGGCGTCCGGTCATCGATCGAGAACACGCCGGCACGGACGACCTCGAGGAAGGAGACCCCCCAGGCGGTGGCCAGAGGGTGCTCGGCCAGGAAGGTCTTCGCCCAGGGAATGCCGTCGTCCGCGAGCTCCCCGATCGTCACGAAACGCAGGAACGGCGGCAGCTTCTCGAGCTGACGCGAGGGATCGAAGGCCTGCCAGGCGACCAACTGCTCGGGCGCTTCTACGGTCCAGTTCGTGCGTGCGCCTTCGGGCAGCGGAGGGAGCTGGGCGCGTGCGGGAACCGCCAACCCGAGGACGACGACGGTCAGGATAGCTCGCATCCTTCCTCCCACGGTACCGGACGAACGGCTGAAACGATCTACGTGAACCCTGACGCGCTCGTTTTCTCGGTGCGGGCGCCAGCTGCGATCCAGGGCGTAGCGAACCACACCGCCCGACGCGACCACCGCGAAGATCTGCTGGGCATCGCTCTCCAGCTAGTCGGGTGGTTCCCCGCCCCTCCTGTTGACAGCCAAAAGGAGGCGTCCGATCTTCTGTCGGCGACCAAAAGGTAGAGGAGGTGACGGTGGGGGAATCAAAGGCGGACGTGTTGCTCGGTACGTTGGACCTTCTGCTGCTCAAGCTCCTGGAGCTGGGCCCAAACCATGGTTGGGGACTGGCAGAACGCCTCGAGGAGGTGAGCAGTGGCGTCTTTCAGGTGAACCAGGGCTCCGTCTATCCAGCGCTGCAACGGCTCAAGCGGAAGGGGTTCATCACGAGCTCGTGGGGCGTCTCGGAGAACGGCCGCCGCGCTCGCTATTACGAGCTCACGCAGGGCGGAATGGGAGCGCTGAAGGAGGAGCTGGCGCGTTGGGCTCGTACGGCGGGGGCGGTGGAACAAGTGATCGCACTGACGCCGCCGACTCCGAAGGTCGGGTCATGATCCGTTTCCTTCGGGGACTTCGGGAGCGGGTTCGCGTCCTCCTGGGGAGGGAGCGCTTCGAGGCTCAACTCGATGCGGAGATTCAGTTCCACATCGAGGAGTCGACGCGGAGATACATCGATTCAGGAATGGAACCACGTGCGGCCAGGCTCGCCGCACTTCGGGACTTGGGAGGGGTGGAGATGACGAAGGAGCAGGTGCGAAACGAGACCGGCGTCCGGTTCGTTCAAGATTTCGCGCAGGATGTCCGCTACGGACTCAGGACTCTGGCGAAACGTCCCGGATTCGCCCTCGCCCTCGTGGCGACGATCGGCCTCGCCATCGGATCGAACGCCGCCGTCTTCAGCGTGGTCCACTCGATCCTGCTCGATCCACTGCCCTTCTCCGAGCCGGATCGGATCGTCCGCGTCTACAACAACTACCCCGGCGCGAGAGTGACGAAAGCCGAGAACAGCGTCCGGGACTATCATGACCGCCGCGAGGGCGTGGAGGCGTTCGCGGAGGTGGCCCTCTTCACCGAGATGGCGCACTCCATGGGACGCGAGGACGGCACGCAGCATGTCTTCGCGATGCAGGTCACCCCGTCCTTCTTCTCCGTGTTCGGAGGGATTCCGGCGATCGGGACGCTCTTCCCGGAGCAGCTCACGCGCGGGGCGGCGAACTATGCCGTCATCGGGGATGATCTGTGGCGGAGCGCGTTCGGCGGCGACCCCGGCGTCGTGGGCTCGACGATCTTCCTCGATGGCAGTGCCTTCGAGCTCATGGGTGTGCTCCCGCCCGACTTCGAGTTCGCCACCTGGGATGCTCAGGTCTACACGCCGCTGGTCTTCGCCGCCGAGTCCCGCTTCGCGCCCGCCCGGAACGCCGACCGCTTCCACATGGTGGCCAAGCTCCGCCCCGACGCCACGGTCGAGAACGCACAGGCTCAGCTCGACGCGCTGAACGCGACCCTGGTCGACGGCTACCCCGCGCAGGATCGCTCGGCAGCTCTGAGCTCGGGCTTCCACTCCGAGGTCCGAGGGTACCTGACGGACCTGACCGCACCGGTTCGGCGTCCCTTGCTGCTCCTGTGGCTCGGGGCACTCATCGTCCTCGTTGCTGCGGTCGCGAACGTCACCACGCTCTTCCTCATCCGAGCCACGGGTCGGCGCCGCGAGATCTCCTGCCGACTCGCTCTGGGCGCGGGACGCGGCCGCGTGTTCCGTCAGCTCCTCACGGAGAGCCTGCTGATCTCGGTCGTCGGAGGGGCCGTCGGGATCGCGCTGGCCACGTGGAGTCTGAGATTCCTCGCTGCGTTCGAGGTCTACGAGATCCCGCGTGTCGACCGCGTCGCGATCAGCCCGTGGGTGGTGGCCGCCGGGGTCGCGACATCGCTGGCGTTCGGGATGATCGCGACCCTGCTCCCGGCGCGTGGCCTCCTATGGGGCGGCGGTAGCCAGCTCGGGGGGACGTCCCGCACCAGCCTGAGCGAGCGCCCCTCGCGCGTGCATCACGTGCTGGTGGGTCTCCAGATCTCCTTCGCGTTCGTCCTGGTCATGACGACGGGCCTTCTCGTGGAGACGCTCCGCAACCTCCATTCGGTCCGACTCGGGTTCGATCCCAGCCAGGTGGCCGTGGGCGCGACGAACCTTCCACGGAATGGCTATCCCGATGGGGTGGCCAGAGCGCAGTTCGCCCACGCCCTGGTCGACGCGCTTCGCGAGCACCCGGACATTGCGGCGGCGGCGATCGCGAGTCAGCTCCCCTTCTCGGGCGTATCCAACCAGATCGCCGTGATCCCCGAGGGGACCTCGGTGAATCCCGGGGATGTCGCGCCGCGTGCCTACTCGACCGCCGTCACACCGGAGTACTTCGAGACGATGGCCATGCCGGTACTGGCGGGCCAGGCGTTCACGACGTCCGATCGAGCGAACACCCGGGGCGTGGCCATCGTCGACGAGGACCTGGCTCGAGCGCTGTGGCCGGACGAGTCCCCGATCGGTCGACAGGTTTGGCTCGGCGCGCGGACGGGCGACCCTCGAGATGTCGTCGAGATCGTAGGCGTGGTGTCGTCGATCCGGCAGAACAGCCTGACCGAACGCCAACTGCCTGGCGCGATCTACGTCCCCTTCTCGCAGCGACCGACCGGTTTCTTCCGCATCGCTGCGAGAACCACGGGGTCGGTTGCGGACGTACCGGCTCTCGCTCAGGAGACGATGGCCCGCCTCGATCCGACCCTGCTCTACTATTGGGTGGATGATCTGGTGGGCACCGTCGACGGCTCGCTCCTCCTCAGGCGTCTCCCCATGCGGCTCCTGTCGGCCTTCTCCGGAGTGGCGCTGTTCCTCGTCGTGATGGGCGTCTACGGAGTCACGACCTACGTCGTGAGCGCCCGAACCGCGGAGCTCGGACTGCGGATGGCTCTGGGTGGGACGCCGAAGGGGATCGCCGGACGCTTCGCGCTGGAGTGGTCCTCCGTCGTCACAGGGGGGCTCGCCCTGGGTCTACTCGGCGCACTCCTGATGCTCCCCGTGGTGCGAAGTCTTCTTTTCGGCACCTCGGGGCTCGACGTGCGCGTCGCGAGTGCGGCGATCGCGCTGGTCGTGGCGGCCACCGGCCTGTCCTTCGCCTGGCCCATCCGAAGAGCGCTGGGCATCGATCCCGCGCGGGCGCTGACGTCGACGGATTGAGCCAGGAGGAGTATGGTGAACCCCGCTCGGTGTGCGCGTTGGGAGCACATCCCGAGAAGGAGGCATCCGTCAGGTGGATCCCGGTCAGACAGGAGGGGGAGACGTGAACTCGGTTGACGAGACGTTCCGCAGCGCGCGCGCCGTCGTCGGAGGCCTCTGCCTCCTCCTCGTCCCGCTCGTCGCGTGCCAGGGCGACGAGTCCGAGGCGGGCCCGGGGCCGCTCCGGATCCCGTCCACCGCCATCAGCGTCGTCGGCACTTCGGATCAACTCGCGCTGATCGAGGACATCCAGCTTGCCGACGACGATACGATCTGGGCGCTGAACAGCACCGAGCCCTTCCTCGTGAACCTCTCGCTGGAGGGAGAGGTCCTTCGGGTGATCGGGCGCGCCGGCGGCGGGCCTGGCGAGTTCTCGTGGCCCACGACACTGGTTGCGGAGGATGGGGGCGCACCGATCTGGGTCTACGATGTGGGTCACAACGCTCTGATCCGCGTACCGGATTCGGGGGAGCCGACGGAGACCCGAAGGCTTCCGCGGGATTCCACCTCGGCGACTCGTCTGAACTCGCACGAGTACCTGTGGATGAACAACGGCGGACGAACCTGGATCGCGGGCACACCCGACGGGCTGACCTTCGCGAAGGCCGACCCGGCGCTCCCATGGATCTACGCCACGTGGAGCACCGAAGTCGTGCGCTTGAGCGGGGACGACGCGCTCGAGCGGGTCGCCTCCACGAGTCGACTCGTCGACACGCCCGAGGACGTGTACGGCGATGCGCGGCGGTTCCTGCCCTACCCGATCTGGAGCGCCTGCCCAAGCGGGTCGCTGGCGCTCTACGACCCGAGCAGCAACGCGGTTCGGCGGGTCGATAGCGATGGCCGGCCGCTGGCGTCGTACGAACTCGGCCCCGAGCGCCTCGTGGAGATCACGACGGGTCGAGTTCTCCGTACAGTGTACCCCGGCGTCCTGCGGAATCGGCTCATGACCGATCCCCCGGCCGAGGACGTTCTTCTGGAGGCATTCCGTCGCGACTACGAGGGTCGGTCGGAGGAATTCGCGAAGGTCTTTCCCGAGTACGTGAATCTGGAGTGTGGGGCGGGGGATGTGCTCTGGATTCAGCGCTTCGACTCGGAGCGCGGGCAGATGGGTCGCGGACCCGACTGGATTCGAGTACGAAACGATGGAAGTCGGCGCCTGGTCACCTTCCCGGAGCACTTCCGACCCTATCGTTTCGCCCCGGACCGAGTTTGGGGAGTCCACACGGACGAACTCGGGGTCGAGTACGTCGCGTGGACCGCGCTGGAGACTTCTGGTCCGTAGTCTCCGAGCGTGTCGGCGACCCGAAGCCCGCCGTCCTACGACTGGCTGGGTCTCCTCCGGACCCCGGTCGGCGAGACGCTCCGTGCGATGCAGCTGCGGGAGGAGGGAGACGGGTGGACGCTGGTCTCGGATCCGACGTAGGTCGAAGTCGCCTCGCTCCCCGAGCTCCCGCCGATCGGAGGGGCATTGGTCCCGAACCGATTGGTTTCGACTGCCACCCCCCTGGCTCGGACTCCGGCTCACGCGATCTCTCGCAAGCGCGCCGCGGGCCCTAGTATGGACTCGCTTCGTCCTGGGTGCTTCTCCGGAACGCGTCCGCGACCCACACCCGCTGAAGGACGTGCCCAGAGGAGGCCATGCGAGAAGCCCTGGAACTGCTCCTCATCCTGATGCTGATGGCCGTGCTCGTCGTCCTGTGGAGGCTGTTCGGCGGTCTCCGCTATCACGCGGCGCCTCCGTCGGACGACGACATCACGCACTCGATCCGGAGGATGAACTTCAGCCGCGACGTCCGGGAGCTGACGGATCGCGACTTCGTCGAACAGCAGATCGTGGCGATCGGGGCGCCCAACACCCGAGACGAGGTCGAGGCGGCTCTAGGGGAGCTGGCGGCGCTCCGCGAGCCCGCCCGCACGGAGTTTCACCTTCGTCACGTCGTTCCGGACCGGCTGATCCGCCGCCTTGCGGTCCGCTTTCTGCGTGCGCCCTCGGAGGTCGGGTACCGGACGCTCCGACAGCTCTTCGCGGTTCTGGGAGGGCACGACATGATCCACATCTGGGACGAACTCTACGGGAGACTCGAAGAGGAGGATGGAAACTGGTATCGGGTCCTGGGATCCCGGCGGGTCGCAACGCTGAGGCGGTACCTGACGAACCTTCGGCACAACCTCTTCCTCTCGGAGGCGCAGGGGAATCTCCACGCCGGGACCTACATCGACCTGACCGAGGAGGGGCTCGTGCTTCTCGGAGCGAACCAGGTGAGGCGGATCGTCGCGGCGACCGTGGAGGCGCTCGAGGTCTTCGGGATGGCACCGCGGCTCGCCCTCGTCGGTCACGAACTCATGCTCGGGTACGACGGCGCGGTGGGGGAGCTGCGCGAGTTCGGCTTCGACCCGCGCCGCGCGCATGATCTGCACATCGACCCGTTGGCGGTCGCCCCGCCGACCTCGATCGAAGCCATCCTGAGAAACACCGAGCCA
>JANQLR010000034.1 GCA_028280525.1 Longimicrobiales bacterium | reverse complement strand
TCCATTCTTCGGCGATCTCCCGGGGCCGTACCCCCTCTCCTCGATCCGGAGTCGGCGGTTGAACCGCATCTGCACCCCTCTGATGGACGAGCCCGCCGTCCGCGACCTGATTTCGCGCATGGCGACGGACCTCTTGGCTCGACTCGGTGGGGATGACGGAGCGGTCCTCCTCGGAATCCGCCGCCGGGGAGACCACCTGGCCGACCTCCTCCACGAGGAGCTCGCGTCGCGCGGACACGATCTCGCGGTCGGCGCCCTGGACATCACCTTCTACCGCGACGACCTCGCCACCGTCGGTCCACGCCCCGTGGTCGGCGAGACGCACCTCCCCCCGGAGGGGATCGACGACCGCGTCGTGGTGCTCGTCGACGATGTCCTGCACACCGGCCGGACGATCCGGGCGGCGCTGAACGAAATCACGGATTGGGGACGTCCGTCGCGCACCCTCCTCTGCGTCCTGGTGGACCGCGGCGGTCGCCAGCTCCCGATCCAGGCCGACGTGGTCGGGACGACGGTCCAGGTCTCGGGGCCGCGGAACGTCGAGGTGTCCGTGCCCGAGCTGGACGGTCGCCTCGCCCTCGAGCTGGTCGAAGTTCGGCACGAGGACGACGGGTGAAGGGAACCGTCCCGCCGCTCGGCAAGGACCTCGTCGGACTGGAAGGGCTGTCGACCGAGCAGATCCGCGGCATCCTGGACACGGCGGAGCCCTTCAAGGAGATCAGCGACCGCCGGGTGAAGAAGGTGCCGGTCCTGCGCGGGAAGACGATCGTCAACCTCTTCTTCGAGCCCTCGACGCGAACCCGCGTCTCCTTCGAGTTCGCGGAAAAGCGCCTCTCGGCCGACACGGTGAACATCGCCTCGAGTGGCTCCTCGGTGGTGAAGGGGGAGACGCTCGTCGACACGGCCCGGAATCTCGAGGCGATGAGCATCGACATGGTCGTGATGCGGCACCCCTCCTCCGGGGCGGCTCGCTTCCTGGCCGAACGGATCCCCTCGAACGTCGTTAACGCCGGGGACGGACAGCACGAGCACCCGACCCAGGCGCTCCTCGACCTTCTGACGATCCGGGACCACCGGGGGACGATCGCGGGGCTCAAGGTGTGCATCGTCGGCGACGTCCTCCACAGCCGGGTGGCCCGCTCGAACATCCACGGCCTCCTCGCCCTCGGTGCCGAGGTGGGCGTGTGCGGGCCGCGCACCCTGCTCCCCTTCGGCATCGCCGAGCTCGGGGTCGAGGTCTTCGACCGGGTCGAGGATGCGATCGCCTGGGCGGACGTCCTGAACATCCTGCGGCTGCAGCTCGAGCGGATGGAAGGCGGATTCGTCCCGAGCCTGCGGGAGTACAACCGTCACTTCGGGGTGAGCCGGTCGCGGCTGGAGGCGGCGCCGCGCGACATCCTCATCCTGCACCCCGGGCCGATGAACCGCGGGGTCGAGATCGATTCCGACGTCGCCGACGGGGAGCACTCCGTCATCCTGAATCAGGTCACCAACGGCGTCGCCGTGCGGATGGCCGTCCTCTACCTCCTCGCGGGCGGGGCGCCGGACCGGGCCGAGGCCGCGAAACAGGGACAGTGAGTCCATGAGCGATTCCATCCTCCTGCGGGGCGGCCACGTCGTCGACCCGGCCCAGGAGCTCGACGATGTGCGGGACCTTCGTCTGGTCGACGGTCGCATCGCCGAGATCGGCGTCGACCTCGACGCGGCCGAGGGTACCCGCGTTCTCGACTGTACCGGGATGGTCGTCACCCCGGGGCTGATCGATCCGCACGTGCACCTCCGGGAGCCGGGAGGCGAGCACAAGGAGACGATCGCCACGGGCGCCCGCGCGGCGGCCGCCGGGGGGTTCACCGCGGTCATCGCGATGCCGAACACCTCGCCGC
>JANQLR010000003.1 GCA_028280525.1 Longimicrobiales bacterium | reverse complement strand
CCCCCTGCCGACGGCCGCGGCCGACCACCAGCGGAAGAACGCCGAGGCGCTCGCCGG
The DNA here is from genome assembly GCA_028280525.1 of Longimicrobiales bacterium. Lineage (GTDB taxonomy): Bacteria > Gemmatimonadota > Gemmatimonadetes > Longimicrobiales > Gaopeijiaceae > Gaopeijia. The sequence continues at coordinate 39,292 of JANQLR010000003.1, read as the reverse complement.
GGCCGGGTGCGCCGAGCTCCTCCCGGAGTCGGAGCTGGACGGCGCACTCCTGCGCGCCCGGATCGACGGCCTGGTCGGCGACGCCGACCGGCGGGCGAGCTTCCGCGCGGCCGCCCTCGACCGCGCCCGGCCCCACGCCGCCCGCGAGGTCGCCCGGGCGATCTCCGGCCTCCTCGACGAGCGGAGGGCGGCATGACGCGCCCCGTCCCGGACCTCCGGATGCTCGAGGGCCCGATCCACTTCATGGGGATCGGTGGCGCCGGCATGTGTGCCCTCGCCGAGATGATGCTGCGGGAGGGGAAGGAGGTCACCGGGTGCGACCTCAAGGAGAGCGACGCGATCCTGCGACTCGTGCGGCTCGGCGCCGAGATCCGGGAGGGGCACGATCCGTCCCACGTGGAGGGGATCGCCGCGCTGGTGCGGACCTCGGCGATCCCGTGGGATCACCCCGAGCTGCAGGCGGCGCGGGCGGCGGGCGTCCCGGTGTGGAAGCGGGCGCAGGCGCTCGGCGCAGTGGTGAACACGGGTCGGGTGATCGCGGTCGCGGGGACGCACGGGAAGACGAGCACGACGGCGCTCACGGTGAGCGTCCTCGCGGAGGCGGGGCTCGACCCGACCGGCTTCGTCGGCGGGTCGGTCCCGGCGTGGGGGGGCAACCTCCGGCTCGGTGGGGAGCTGTACGTGGTGGAGGCGGACGAGTACGACCGCTCCTTCCACACCCTCCAGCCCGACGTCGCCATCGTCACCAACCTCGAGGCGGACCACCTCGACATCTACGGTGACCTCGCCGGGGTGCGGGAGGCCTTCCACGAGTTCCTGCGGGGACGCCGGCCGGGGAGCAAGGTCGTCGTGTGCGCGGACGATCCGGGGGCGTCGAGCCTCCTCCCGGCGGTGAACGGGTCGGGGTACACGTACGGTCTCTCCGCCGGGAGCCAGCTCCGCGCCGTCGACGTGGCGCCGGAGGCGGATGGCACCGCCTTCCGCGTCATCGAGGACGGGCACGACCGCGGCTCCGGGTGGCTGCCCATGCCGGGGCTGCACAACCTGCGCAACGCCCTGGCCGCCGCCGCGACCGCCCGGCACTACGGGGTCGACTGGTCGGCGATCCGGCGCGGATGGAGCACCTTCACCGGGGTCGGTCGGCGCTTCCAGCGCCTCGGCGAGGTGAACGGCATCATCCTCCTGGACGACTACGCCCACCACCCGACCGAGGTCGCGGCCACCCTCGAGGGTGCGCGCCACGCCTTCCCCGGCCGCCGCATCGTCGCCCTCTTCCAGCCGCACCTCTACACGCGGACCCGCGACTTCACGGACGACTTCGGCCGCGCGCTCGCCCTCGCCGACGAGCTCTGGGTGACGGGGATCTTCCCCGCGCGGGAGGCACCGATCCCCGGCGTCGACGGGTCGATCATCGCGGACGCGGCGCGCCGGGCGGGCGCCCAGGTGCACTACCACGCCGACCTCGACACCCTCGCCGAGGCCGTCGCCCCGACGCTCGCGGGGGGCGACGTGGCGGTGACGATGGGCGCGGGATCGATCGAGCGGGTCGGGCCCCGGCTCCTCGAGCGGCTGAAGGAGGTGGCGCATGCCCGCTGACCGCCTTCGCCGCCCCGTCCGCGTCGTCCTCGGGAGCGCGCTCGTCGGTTCGCTCGCCTGGGGGGCGACGTACATCCCCGCCGGCCTCGCCCGGCTCGAGCACTTCCGCGTGGTCGGCACCGAGGTCACCGGCCTCCGAAACCTGCGTCACGCCGAGGTGGTCGAGATCGCCGGGATCGGGCGCCGGTCGAGCGTCTGGGACGACTTCGACGTCTGGGTCGAGCGGCTGGAGGACCACCCGCTCGTCGAGCGCGCCGAGCTCCGCCGCGAACTCCCCGGCACCCTCCACATCCGGGTGGAGGAGCGGGAGCCGGTCGCCCTGGTTGCGATGCCGACGCTCGAGCCGGTCGACCGGGACGGGCGTCGCCTCCCCCTGGACCCTGCCGAGCTCCCGCTCGATCTCCCGATCCTGCGCCTCCCGGACGACCCGGCTCACGCCGGCCGCCCCCCGAGCGCGATTCGCATCCTCCCCCTCGCGCGAATGGCGGAGCGGATGCGGCTCGAGGTGACCTTCTGGAGCCGGGTTTCGGAGATGACGCTCGACGAGGCCGGGGACATCGAGGCGAGCTGGGGTGAACCCGCCGTCCTCTTCAGCCTGCCGACGGAGATCGACCCCTACCGACTCCGCGAGGCGGTGAACGTTCTCCTTCACGCCCTCGACGACCCCGACCGCACCCCCCGAAACGTGGATCTCCGCTACCGCGACCAGGTGGTCGTGCGCTATGCGGAGACGAGAGGAACCTGATGCGCCCGAACCTGATCGCCGGCCTCGACATCGGAACGACCAAGACGGTCGCCGTGATCGGGGAACTCACCGGAGAGCCCCGCCGAAACCCCGGGCTGAAGATCCTGGGCGTCGGTCAGGCCCGCACGACCGGGGTGCGCGGCGAGCGGGTGACGAATCTGGAGGAGACCACGGAGTCGATCCGCGCGGCGATCCAGGAGGCCGAGCTGATGGCCGGGGTCGAGGTCGACCGGGTCTTCGCCGGGCTCTCGGGCGAGCACGTCCGGGCCTGGTCCTCGATGGGCGTCGTGGCCGTGCAGGACGACGAGATCACCCCCGGCGACGTCAACCGCGTGCACGAGGTCGCGCGCGCCGTCGCCCTCCCCCCCGACCAGGAGATGCTCCACGCGATCCCGGTCGAGTACATCGTCGACCACCAGCGCGGCATCAAGGATCCGGTCGGGATGAGCGGGACGCGGCTCGAGGCCGAGGTGTACCTGGTCACCTGCTCGGCGACCGCGGCGGGCAACATTCGCAAGGCGGTCACCCGCGCCGGGTACGGCGTCCAGGAGGTCGTCCTGGAGGCGCTCGGCACCGCCCGCGGCGTCCTGACCGAGGACGAGAAGGAGGTCGGCGCGGCGATGGTCGAGGTCGGCGGGACGACGACCGACCTGGCGATCTACTACGAGGGGAAGCTCCGCCACATCGCCATCCTTCCCGTCGGGGGGCAGACGGTGACGCAGGACCTGGTGAAGGGGCTGTCGATTCCCTTCCACGAGGCGCACAAGGCGAAGGAGCAGCACGGCGCCGCCTCCGCGCAGTTCGTCGACCCGCAGGAGACCGTCGAGGTGCCGGGGCCCGCGCCGGGTCAGACGCGTCACGTCGCCCGCGAGCTGATCGCGCACATCTGCGAGCAGCGCCTCGACGAGCTCTTCGGCCTCGTGCAGAAGGAGCTGGAGGAGCAGGGGCTGACCGACAAGCTCGGCGCCGGCGTCGTCCTTACCGGGGGCTCGGCCGCGATGCCCGGCCTCGTGGAGTTGGCGCAGCAGGTCTTCGCCGCACCGGTCCGGCTCGGGGTGCCTGCCGAGGGGCTCTCGGGGCTCGCCGATGCGGTGGCGCGTCCCCGCTTCGCCGCCGCCACCGGCCTCGCCCTCTGGGGCACCGAACGCTTCGCCGAGACCGGGGAGGGGGCGTCGACCCTCACCTCCGGTGTCGCCGCCAAGGTCATGGCCTGGATCAAGGAGTTCTTCTGATGACGATGCGCGCACGCCTCGCCGTCGAGGGGCTCCCCGAGCGAGGGCCACCCGCGGGTCCGGATCCACCGGTCCGCCGCCTGAGAGGTCCACCCGAGAGGGGGACCGGCACCCACCGAACCGACCCGACTACCCGACACAGGATCCGACCCGAGGAGATGAGACGATGATGATTTTCGAGTTCGAAGAGACCGAGACCCAGAACGCCCAGATGAAGGTCATTGGCGTGGGCGGCGCGGGAGGCAACGCCGTCAACCGGATGATCGACGAGGAGCTCGAGGGGGTGGAGTTCATCTCGATGAACACCGACGCCCAGGCGCTCAAGGGCTCGTGCGCCCAGAAGACGATGCAGATCGGGAAGAAGCTGACGCGCGGCCTCGGCGCCGGCGCGCGGCCGGAGATCGGTCGTCAGGCGGTCCACGAGAGCGAGGAGGAGGTCCGCGCCGCACTCGACGGAGCCGACCTGGTCTTCATCACCGCGGGGATGGGCGGAGGCACCGGGACCGGCGCCGCACCGATCGTCGCCGACATCGCCCGCGAACTCGGGGCGCTCACGATCGGGATCGTCACGAAGCCCTTCGCCTTCGAGGGGAAGAAGCGTCAGCGGCAGGCGGAGCAGGGGCTCGCCGAGCTGAAGCGCGCCGTCGACACCGTCATCGTCGTGCCGAACGACCGCCTCCTCTCGGTGGTGCCGAAGGGGACGACCTTCAAGGATGCGCTGAAGAAGGCCGACGAGGTCCTCCTGCACGCGACGCAGGGGATCTCCGACCTGATTCGGGTCTCCGGCGAGGTCAACGTCGACTTCGCGGACGTCCGCACGATCATGTCGTCGCGCGGACCGGCGCTGATGGGCTCCGGCTTCGGCGAGGGCGACAACCGGGCGCAGGAGGCGGCGCAGGAGGCGATCTCCAGCCCGCTCCTCGACAACGTCTCCATCGCCGGAGCGAAGGGCGTCCTGATCAACATCACCGGGGGGATGGATCTGGCGATCGACGAGGTCACCGAGATCTCGACGATCATCCAGGAGGAGGCTGGCGACGAGGCCGAGATCATCTTCGGCGCCGTGCACGATCCGGCGCTGGAGGGGAAGGTTCGGGTCACCGTCATCGCGACCGGCTTCGACTCGGAGACGCAGAGCGACGTGCTGACGCCGGACTTCCGTCGGGCGGCCGGATCCGCTCCGGCACGCCCGGCAGCTCGTTCGGCTCCGCAGCCGCGGGCCGAGGCGCCGCGGGCCGAGCCGGCGCCGGTGCGGGTGGAGGAGTACCCGCAGGAGCAGCGGCAGGTGGCGATGGGGGGTGGGGGGTCGATCCCCGTGCCACCCGTGACGCCGCTGTCTCGGATGCCGTCGCGGCCGGTCAGCTCGACGACGATCGGGGAGCTGGACATCCCGACCTTCATCCGGCGTCAGATGGACTGAGGACGCGAGGGGACTGGGGGAGGACCCCGGTCCCCTCGTATCTTTCAGGAATGGGCAGGTTCGGCCGGGGATCTCCGCCGGTCGGGTCGGGGTTGGACTCGGGTCGGGGGATTCAGGCGGGGAGGTGAGCGTGCAGGGCGAGCGACGACAGCGAGGGAGAGGGAGCCGGGCGTGGATCGCGTGCGGCCTCTTCGTGCTGGCCGCCTGCGGCGACGCCCCGGATGTCGGCGAACTCGACGTCGTCTACGCCACCCCGGCGGAGCGCCTCGAGATCCGCGCGATTCGCGCCGGCGAGACGCTCGGCGGGCTCCTCGAGGCCGAGATCGGCTTCACCCAGCAGCAGGCCGTCCTCATGGCCTTCCGCGAGCAGGCGAGCCCCCGCCGGGTCCGCGCGAACACCGAGGTCACCCTCCGCTGGCTCGGCGACGAGGAGGAGCTGAGGGGGATCGACGTCGCGCTCAACCCGGACGAGACGGTCCGGCTGACGCGCTCCGGTCCGAACTGGCTTTCCGAGCTGGTGCCGACCCCCGTCTTCACCGACACCGTCTACTTCGCCGGAGAGATCGACAACTCGCTCTGGTACTCCCTCGTCCAGAACGAGCGCCTCGCGGCGATGCCGGTGAACGACCGCAGCCTCCTGGTCGACCACCTGGACCGCGTCTTCCAGTGGCAGCTGGACTTCTCGCGTCAGGTCCAGCGAGGCGACTACTACCGCGTCGCCTTCGAACGGAACTTCCGGCCCGACGGGTCGATGCGCTCCGGGCACATCCTGGCCGCCGAGTTCGTGAACGTGGGCACCTCCTTTCACGCCATCTGGTTCGACGGCAACGACGACGGGAAGGGGTCCTACTACGACCTGGAGGGGAACTCCGTCCGGCGCTCCTTCCTCCTGAAGCCGCTCGAGTTCCGCCGGATTTCGTCCCGCTTCAACCCGAACCGCCGTCACCCGGTGCTGAACCGGATTCGGGCGCATCGCGGGGTCGACTACTCGGCCGACACCGGCACGCCGATCATGGCGACCGCGAACGGGGTGGTGACGAAGCGCGGCCCGAACGGGGGACTGGGGAACGCGGTCGAGATCCGGCACGCGAGGGGGTGGGTGACCCGGTACGGACACCTGAGCCGCTTCGCACGGGGGATCTCGGTCGGCTCCCGGGTGGCGCAGGGCGAGGTCATCGGGTACGTCGGGATGACGGGACTCGCGACGGGGCCGCACCTCCACTACGAGATGATCGTGAACGGTCGCCACGTCGACCCGCTCTCGGTCGACATTCCCGCGGGCGAGCCCGTCCCGAGCGAGAGCCGTGGGGTGTGGTCGGAGCAGATGCGCCCCCGCCTCGCCATGCTCGACCTCCTTCCGGGTCCGGGGCTCGAGCGACTGGCCCGCTCCACCGACGACGGGGCGAGCCCGTCACCCCAGCGGCCCTGACCGGGTGACCCTCACCCTCGGCCTCGGCCTCATGGCCGGGGGGCTCCTCTTCGGCTGGAGCGTCTGGCTCTACCGTCGGCGGGAGCCGCGCGTGGCTGCGACGACCGGGCTCTCGATGCTGCGCGGGGGCGTCCTCCTCCTCGTCGTCCTCCTCCTCCTCGACCCGAGTCTTCCCGGCAGCCTCGCCGATCGCGACGTCTGGATCGTGGACGCGACGCCGAGCATGCGAGCGAGCGTCGGCGATGCGACCGCGGAGGAGCTCGCGGCGACGGAGGGAGCACCCGCGGGAGTGCGTCTGGTCGCTGCCGACGTCGCCCTCGACGCCGCGCTCGCCGGGGAGCTGGAGGCGGGCGCCTCCCGGGTGACGATCCTCACCGATACCCGGCTCCCCGAGTCGGTGGGGGTGCGGGCGCTGCTCGACGACGCACCCGTTCCCGTCGAGCTCCGCGACCTCGGAGGATCCACGGTCAACGCCGGGGTCCGCGAGCTCAGGCTCCCGGGGCCGGAGCGCGTCGGTGCCCCCAGCGCGGCCGTCGTGACGGTCGCGTGGGAGGGGAGCGCCGCCACCTCCGTCGGCCTCGAGGTGGAGATCGATGGCGAGGTCGTCGTCGACTCGGTCCTGCGGGTCGAGGCGGGACGGGGCGCGCGCGAGGTCCAGGTGGACCTTCCGGCTCCGGAAGGGGAGGGAGGGCAGGTCGTCTCCGCCCGCGTGGGGATGGAGGGCGACCGCTTCCCCGACGACGACCTCCGCTCCGCCGTCCGCGACGTCGACCCGGACCGCGGCGCGATCGTGGTCCTCGCCTGGACGCCCGGGTGGGAGAGCCGCTTCCTGACCTCGACCCTCGCGGAGGTCGCCGGCCTCCCGGTGCGGGGCTTCCTGCACACCGGCGGCGGGTCCGAGGAGGACAGGTGGCTGCGCGGCGGGGAGCGCCCGGAGCGAGTGACCTCCGAGGCGGTGCAGCGCGCGGTCGAGGATGCGGCGCTCGTCGTGCGAATCGGAGCGCCGAACGCCGCCGACTCGGCGCTGGCCGGCGCGGCGGAGCGCAGCGAGCGGACGATCCGCTTCCCGCTCCCGACCGCCATCGAGGACGGGGAGTGGGTCCTGGACTCGGAGCTGCCGCTCTCCCCGCTCACCGGCGAGCTGTCGTCGCTGGGCCTCCTCGGACTGCCCCCCCTGCGGGCGGTTCGGCCGGGGAGCGCGGAGGCGGCGCCCTCCTCCGACCTTCGGCACGTTCCGCTTCGCATCGAGCGCGGTCGCGACGGCGTCTCCGTGCCCGCGATCGAGCTGGTCGACGGGGAGGTGGGCCGCTCCGCCGAGGTGCGCGCGACCGGGTTCTGGCGGTGGGCCCTCCGCCCGGGCGAGCCGTCGGAGCTGTACCGTCGTCTCTGGTCGGCGGTGGTCGGGTGGACGCTCGCCGGGGAGGGTCCGGAGGAGGGGGGCGGGATCGCCCCGGCGCACGCGGTCGACGCCCCGGGTTCGCCGGTCGAGTGGGTCGCGTCCCCCGCCGCGGGCCAGCGGCTCGTCGTCGAGTGGGCCGCGGAGGGGTCGACGGTCCGCGTCGACACCGTCGAGGTGGACGAGACCGGGCGCGGGACGGGAATGCCCCTCGACGCCGGTCGATGGAGGTGGCGGGCGACGGTGGACGGGGGAGAGGAGGACGGACGGGAGCGCGACGGCGTCGTCGTCCGCGAGGTGTGGACGGACGATCTGCTTCACCCGCGCATCCCGGAACTCGCCGGGGCATCGTCGAGCGAGGATGTCCGCGTGGCTGCCCCTCGCTCCCTCCGGGACGGTCCCGTCCCGTGGCTCCTCGTCCTCCTGCTCCTGGCCTCCGAGTGGGTCCTGCGTCGGCGCGCCGGGTTGAGGTGAGCCCGGCGATCCCGATCTTCCATCGCGGGTGAGCGTCCCCGCTCCCGCCCTCACTTCACCCCTCACCGCCGCACGATCCCCGCATGGCCCGTCTCTTCCGCCGCAAGCACGAAGCGAAGAAGTCGATCTGGCGTCGCGCCGTCGACCTGGCGCTCACCGACGTTCGCGTCCTCGCCGGGAAGATCGATCACGAGTCGCTCGAAACGCTCGAGGAGAAGCTCATCGCGAGCGACTTCGGGGTGCAGGCCGCGATGCGCCTCGTCGACCACGTCGAGACGCAGGTCCGGCGCGGCAAGGCGCGCGAGGGCGACCAGATCCGCGCGGCGCTCGAGTCGGAGGTCCGCCGGATCCTCGGCGAGGGGGAGGACCCGGAGCTGCGCGCCGCCGACTCCCCGCCGACCGTCTACCTCATCGCCGGCGTGAACGGCGTCGGGAAGACCACCTCGATCGCCAAGCTCGCGCACATGCTGAAGGAGGAGGGGCAGCGCGTCATGGTCGCCGCCGCCGACACCTACCGCGCCGGCGCCGTCGAGCAGCTCGCGATGTGGGCCGACCGGATCGGCGTCGACTTCATCCGGGGACAACAGGGCGGGGACCCCGCCGCAGTCGCCTTCGACGCGATGGAGGCGGCGATCGCGCGCGGCGTCGACGTCCTCCTCGTCGACACCTCGGGGCGGCTGCACACGAATCGGGGGCTCATGGAGGAGCTGCAGAAGATCGACCGGGTGATCCGCCGGAAGCTCGACGGGGCACCGCACGAGTCGCTCCTGGTTCTGGACGCCACCGTCGGTCAGAACGCCCTCCGCCAGGCCGCCGCCTTCCACCAGGCGATCGGGCTCACCGGGATCGTGCTCACGAAGATGGACTCGACGGCCCGTGGAGGCATTGTGGTGGCCCTGCGGGAGGAGTACGGTCTCCCGGTGAAGCTGGTCGGGCTCGGGGAGGGGCTCGACGACCTCGCCTCCTTCGACGTCGAGGACTTCCTCGAGGGCGTCTTCTCGGGGGCGACCGACTAGCGGGGGGCCCCGAACTCTCGAAACCCCCGGACTGGGCCCCACGGATGGACTTCACCCACCTCGACAAGCCGGTGCAGTTCCTGCGCGGGGTCGGACCGCGGCGGGGGGAGTCGCTGCAGAGGCTGGGGCTGAACACCGCGCGCGACGTCCTCTACCACGTCCCGCGCCGCTACGACGACGCCTCCTCCGTGGATCGGATCGGGGAGCTCGCGGTCGGGATGGACGCCACGGTGATCGGCCGGGTACGCACGAAGGGGGTGATCCCCACCCGCGCGCGGCTCCGGATCTTCCAGGCGATCCTGGAGGACGAGAGCGGCCGGATCAACGTCTCCTGGCCCGGGCAGCCCTGGCTCGACCAGAAGATTCGGCAGGGCGACACCCTCCTGGTGACCGGCCCGGTGAAGTTCTTTCACGGTCCGCAGATCCAGCCGCGCGAGTTCGTCATGCTCGACCGGGAGGGCGACGCGGGGAGCGGATCGGAGGCGGGCGCGCGGACGGCGGACCCGATCGGGCACGTCTTCGTCTCGTACCCGGCGTCGGAGGAGGTGCCGCAGTGGGTCCTCCGCGGGGTCTTCGAGAAGAACCTCGACGAGCTCCTCGAGTCGGTCGCGCACGAGGAGTACCTCCCCCAGACGGAGCGGACGCGGCTCGGGCTCCTCGGGCTCCCGGAGGCGCTCCGGGCGCTCCACCGCCCGACCTCCCTGGTCGAGATCGAATCGGGGCGTCGGCGCCTCGCCTTCGACGAGCTCTTCTTCCTGCAGCTCCTGCAGGCGAAGGTCCGCCACCGCGACACGCTGGAGCGCCCGGGGATCCGCTTCGAGCGCACCAACGCGCTCATCCGCCCGCTCCTGGAGCGCCTCCCCTTCGAGCTGACCGGCGCGCAGGCCGCCGCGCTTCGCGAGATCAGCGCCGACATGACCTCCGAGCGCCGCATGAACCGCATGCTCCAGGGCGACGTCGGGGCCGGGAAGACGCTCGTCGCCCTCTTCGCGATGCTCGTCGCCGTGGAGGCGGGGTGGCAGGCGGCGATGATGGCGCCCACCGAGATCCTCGCCGAGCAGCACGCCCGCAAGCTGCGTCAGCTGGTCGAGCCGCTTGGCGTGCGGGTCGCCCTCCTGACCGGTCGCCTGAAGACGGCGGCGCGCCGCGAGGTCGGGTCGGAGATCGCCTCGGGCGCGGCGCACCTCGTGGTCGGCACGCACGCGCTGATCCAGGAGGGCGTCGACTTCGCGCGCCTCGGGCTCGCCGTCGTGGACGAGCAGCACCGCTTCGGGGTGAAGCAGCGGATGGCGCTCGCCGAGCGGGAGCCCTCCCCGGATCTCCTTCTGATGTCCGCCACCCCGATCCCGCGCTCCCTCGCGATGACGCTCTACGGGGACCTCGACCTGAGCGTCCTCGACGAACTCCCCCCCGGGCGGCAGCCGATCCAGACCTTCCTGCGGGGGCCGGCGGGGCGCGACGATGTCTACGGGTTCGTCCGCCGCGAGCTGGAGGCGGGGAGGCAGGGGTACGTCGTATACCCGCTGGTGGACGTCTCCGACAAGGTCGACCTGCGCGCCGCGACCGAGGAGTTCGAGCGGCTCTCGGGGGAGGTCTTCCCCGACCGGAGCCTCGGCCTCCTGCATGGGCAGATGCCGGGCGAGGAGAAGGACGCCGTCATGCGCCGCTTCGTCGAGGGGGAGCTGGACCTCCTGGTGGCGACCACCGTGATCGAGGTCGGGATCGACGTCCCGAACGCCACGGTGATGGTGATCGAGCACGCCGAGCGCTTCGGTCTCAGCCAGCTGCACCAGCTGCGCGGGCGCGTCGGCAGGGGTGGGGAGGCGAGCTACTGCATCCTCGTCGCGGACGCGGGAGAGGTGTCCGGGGAACGGCTGCGCGTCTTCCGCGACACCACCGATGGCTTCGAGATCGCCCGCGCCGACCTCCGCATCCGGGGCCAGGGCGACCTCTTCGGCGCGCAGCAGAGCGGGCACGACCCGAACCTCCGCTTCGCCGACCTCACCCGGGACGAGGGGATCCTGATCGAGTCGCAGCGAATGGCGCGGGCGATCGTGGACGACGACCCGGAGATGCGCGCGACCCGCTACGACGCGGTCCGCCGCATCCTCCTGCACCGGCACGCCGAGCGGCTCGCCTTCTGGAAGATCGGCTGAGCCGAGCCGGCCCGTCAGCTGTTTCCGTCGGGGTGGGGCAGGTGGATCTCGCACCCGGCCAGGAGGGCTTCGATCAGCTCCTGGACCGCTCGCCTCGACGGCCAGTCGTCGAGCCGGAGTCGATGGATCGTGCCGGGTCGCGCCGGGACGGCGTCCTGGAGGTGAAGGAGCTCTGCGTCGGACAGGGTGCCGTCGGATGTGATGATGCGGGGGAGGCGCGGGGTCGCGGTCGCGATGGGCTCGGTCGGCGGGGAGGGCTCGGTCACACGGGGCGCGGTGGGCCCAGACTCGGAGGCATGAGACGCCGGCGACGAGGAGGGCTCGGAGGCGCCCACCTGGACGGACCGGGCCGCCCGGAGGGCACCGACCAACTCCGCGACCCAGCGGATTCCCGGGCGGGCGGGGAGGGGGTGGGGCCCGTCGACGGGCGGTCGAGCGGCGATCCTCGCGGCCGCCTCCCTCCCGCTCGACCAGAGCGAGGCGCCGGCGCAGAGGACGGCGTCGGGTCCGACCCCTCCCCCGGTGGCGCCCTCGACGACCATGGGCCAGGGACTCGTCGCCCACTCGTCTCGCATCCGTGCGAGGAGCGGGGCGTACCGTTTCTCCGGCGCGGGCGGGGACGTCATCCGCCGATCTCCGCTCGTGCCTCCGCGAGCTCGTCCGCGAGCGCCTTGAAGCGCTCGACGGCCCCCGCGAGCCGTTCCCGATCGGCCGCCTCGATCACCTCCTCGAGCCAGGCGACGAGGCGGGCGGTGGAGGTGGCACGGGCTAGGACGAGGGGTTCGACCTGGCGGCCCTGAACGGCGGAGAAGTTGATCAGCTGGTTGTTCCGGTCCCACTCGTACCGGAGTTCGAACCAGACGCCGATGATCGAGGAGTAGAGGGAGATCTCGTCCTCGTCGATCTCGGCGATGGTGGTGGCCAGCTCGAGGATGCCGTTGGCCTTCCTCGCGACCTCGGAGAAGAGGGTCGCGGTATCCTCGGGCCCGAGCTCCACCGCCTCGGCGACCTCGTCGATGAGGTCGCCGAGACGGCGAAGGCTTGCGACGCGGTGCAGTTCGCCGCGAAGCGACATCAGGCCGCCCGCTTCTGCACGAAGACCCAGTTGCTCTTCGAGCCGCGGTCGTGGAAGAGGTGAAGGACCACGTTCGTCGGCTTCATCTTGTAGGTGAAGGTGTAGTTCACCGTCTCGTCGAGCTCGCCCGCCTCGACGCCCTTCCTGAACTTCCCGAAGACCAGGCGGTTGTTCGTGCAGGGGGCGATCTGGGTGAAGAAGTTCTTCCCCACGGCGCGATCCTGCTCGACGCCGGCCATCTCGGCCTCCCAGCGGTTGTAGATCTCGATGGTTCCGGAGTCGTCGACCTTGACGATGCCGAAGGGCTCGCGGTCGGCGGAGTCCTGATCGAGAGAGGCGAGACGGGTCTTGATGGAAGCGGGAACGAAGGACATGTAGATCTCCCGGGTGTGAAGGGATGAAGGAAGGTCAGGCGGCCGCGTCTTCGCGGGCCTGGTAGAGATCGTCGAGCTGAGCGGACATGCTCTCGACCATGGCGGCGAGCTCGGCGGGGCTGCCGTAGCGCTCCTGCTGGTCGTAGAAGTCCTCCACCTGCGCGGTAAGCGACGCGACGGAGGCTTCCAGTTCGGCGATGCGAGGGTCGGACATGCGGGGCTCCTGATGGACGTGAAATGAACTCGAGTTCAGGTTTCGGCCACTCTGCACACTTCTTTAGCAAGCCGGTGGTATCTTTGTGTTTGCGTCGGAGGTGGCCGGAGATGCCGCACGCCCTCTCCCGAGGTCGTGGGGGGGTGCGTTAGCCTTTCTGCGTCGGCTCGGCCCCGCCGCGTCCCGATCCCGGCTCACCTCCGTCCACGCCTCCCTTCATGCCCGATCGACTCCTTCCGCCTCCGACCGTTCCATCGCTTCGGCAGGTCCTTCGCACGGCCGTCGCCGTCGCGCTGACCGCCTCGCTCCCCGCGACTCCGGCGGAGGGCCAGGTGAGCGCGTCCGAGCGGGCGACGACGACGCAGATGGTGGCGGGCACCGAGCTCGAGATCGACTACGGTCGGCCTTCGCTGCGCGGCCGCGGCGGTCCGCTGGGCGAGATCGTGGAGTGGGACGACACCTGGACGGGGGGTGCGAACGCCTCGACCAAGCTGCGGACCTCGAAGGACGTGGTCCTCGGCGGCGTCCCGGTGCCGGCGGGGCTGTACTCGGTATGGCTCGAGGTCATCGACGCGCCGGAGTGGCGCGTCATGCTCCACTCCGATACGACGCTCTTCCACGTTCCACACCCCCCGATCGACAGTGCGGAGATCGTGATCCGTGCCACCCGCGAGCAGTCCCCGGAGGTGGTCGAGACGCTCGAGTGGCGTTTCGAGGGGCTGCGCTGGAACGGGGGGACGCTGGCGATGGCGTGGGGCGAAGAGCGGATTCGTGTGCCGCTCGAGGTCGACCCCGGATTCGAGCTCACCGTCGACCCCGAGGAGGCGGCACGCTACGCGGGCCGGTGGGTGATCGACGACACCGCGAGTCGACCGTCGGCCGAGCGGATCGAGCGGATGCTCGGCGACGAGGACGTGACTGGAGCGACGAGGCGCTACTTCGAGGCGATGCGGGACATGCCGGACAGCCGGGTGGTGGAGATCGTGCACGACCCCGAGTCGGGCCGGCTCTACCGGGTCGACCCCATCCTCGGACCGATCTACGCGGAGTTCTACGGGACCTCCACGGACGACCTGCGTCTCGACCTCCTGCTCGAGCGCGCGGAGGGCGTCTTCATGCGGGCGCAGTCGGTCGGCGGCGAGCTGATGAGCTTCGATCCCGAGGGCGCCTCCTTCTTCGAGTTCACCTTTGACGACACCGGTCGCGCGATCTCCTTCGAGCTTCGGGACTCGGAGGACGAGGTCGGGATCACCGGGGTTCGCGAAGGGGGCTGAACCCCGGGGGTTCCGCCCGGCCGGGCGCGATCCGAGTTTCCGGGATCGCCGCGTCTCGACCCGAGCCGCTGCTCATACGCCTTCCGCACGGAACAGCACGATGGCCGCACCCGTCGAAATCCATCAGCTCGGCGACCACGTCGGCGAATCCGTCTCCATCTCCGGGTGGGTCGAAACCACCCGCGGTCACGGCAAGGTCGCCTTCGCCGTCATCCGCGACGGGACGGGGATTGTCCAGTGCGTCTTCCTCAAGAAGGCGCTGCCGGAGGAGGTCTGGTCGGCCTTCGAGACGCTGACCCAGGAGAGCACCGTCACCGTCACCGGCGAGGTGAAGGCGGACGACCGCGCCCCCGGCGGCTTCGAGCTCGGCATCTCCCACCTCGAGGTGCTGCACATCGCCGAGGAGTACCCGATCCAGCCGAAGGAGCACGGCGTCGAATTCCTCCTCGACCACCGGCACCTCTGGCTCCGCTCCTCGCAGCAGCGGGCGGGCCTGCGGGTCCGGAACGAGCTCACGAAGGCGATCGCGGACTTCTTCTACGACCGCGACTTCACCCGCATCGACACGCCGATCCTGACCGGCTCGATCGGGGAGCACGCGGGGACGCTCTTTCAGACCGACTACTTCGGCGAGAACGCCTACCTCGCCCAGACGGGGCAGCTCTACGTCGAGACGGCGTGCCCCGCCTTCCGGAAGGTCTACTGCTTCGGACCGACCTTCCGCGCGGAGAAGTCGAAGACCCGTCGGCACCTGACGGAGTTCTGGATGCTCGAGCCGGAGGTCGCCTTCGCCGACTCGGACGAGAACATGCGGCTTCAGGAGGAGCTCGTCTCCTACCTGGTCGAGCGCGCGCTGGAGAACTGCACGGAGGAGCTGAAGGTCCTGGAGCGCGATACCTCCAAGCTCGAGCACATCAAGCCGTCCTTCCCCCGCATCAGCTACACCGACGCGGTAGCCGAGCTGAAGGGGAAGGGGAGCGAGATCGAGTGGGGGCAGGACCTCGGCGCCACGGACGAGGCGATCCTGATGGAAGACCGCGACCTCCCGCTCTTCGTGCACGACTACCCGAAGCAGGCGAAGGCCTTCTACATGAAGGAGAACCCGGAGGACACCCGCACCGTGAAGTGCGACGACCTCCTGGCGCCCGAGGGGTACGGCGAGATCATCGGCGGCTCGCAGCGCGAGGACGACATGGGGAAGCTCCTCGAGCGGATCCGCGAGGAGAAGCTCCCCGAGGAGGCGTACTCCTGGTACCTCGACCTCCGTCGCTACGGGAGCTTCGTGCACTCCGGCTTCGGGCTGGGGCTCGAGCGGACCTGCGCCTGGATCACCGGGCGCCACCACATCCGCGAGTTCATCCCCTTCCCGCGGCTGATGAACCGGCTGAACCCGTAGCGTGACGAGGCGCTGAGCTTCGATGCCCGACCGTCGCTACTCCGAGGAGGAGTTCGCCGAACTCTTGCGCGCCGCTTCCGAGATCCAGTCTCGCGCCCTGGTTCGGACCGATCCCGGGCACGGCCGCTCGGGGATGACGCTCGAGGAGATCACCTCGATCGCGCAGGAGGTCGGCCTGTCCGCCGATGCGATCCGGCAGGCCTCCGCCCTCCTTCCCGCCGAGCGCGAGGGAGCGGTGCCGACCGCCTCTCGCTTCGCCTTCCGGGGCGCCTTCCCCGGGGCGCTGGACGACGAGATGAAGCTCCGGGTCCTTCAAGCGGCCCGGGACATCACGGAGGTGGCCGGCGAGGTCGAGCATCACCCGACCGGCGTCGAGTGGCGCGGGACCGAAGAGGGGGTCTACCGGTGGCAGCTCTCCGTCCACCACGTCGCCGGTCGGAACGAGTGGCGACTCTCGGTCACCCGAAAGGACGCGAGGACGCTCACCTACATGGGCGCGGTCTCGGCCGGCTTCCTCCTCTCGCTTCCCGTCTCCCTCTCGGTCGGGGGCGCCGCGGCGCTGATGGCCGCCGCGGGCGGGACCGGGCTCGGTACCCTCGTCGGCCGCTGGTGGGATCGCTGGGGGGGCGGGCGCCTTCAGCGGCGCGCCAACGACCTCGCGACCGAGGTCGCCCGCATCCTCGCCACCGCTCCCCCCATCGAGGAGAGTCCCGATGCCTGACGTCGTCGTCGACCTGAACGATCAGCGCCCGATCTGGGCCCGACCCGACCGCTTCGGGGCGGCGATTCGTGCAGCGCTCCCGGCCGACCTCGACCTCGTCGTCCTCGACACCCCTTCGGAGGGGACCGGGGACGGGTCGACCGGGGCGCACCCCGAGGTCCTCGCCGCGGTTGCCGACGCCCGCGTCTACATGGGCTTCGGCATCTCGGAGGACGTGCTCCGGGCCGGCCCGCGGCTCGAGTGGGTCCACTCCGGCTCAGCCGGGGTCGGCAGCTCCCTCTCTCCCGAGATGCTCCGGCGCGACCTCGTCTTCACGAACACCGCCGGCGTCCACGGCCCGCCGATGGCGGAGGCGGTCCTCGGGATGATCCTCCACTTCGCTCGCGGCTTCGATCTGGCGGGACCCGGCCGCCGGGATCGTCGGTGGGACACCGCGCCCTTCTACGCGGCCGACGCGCCGCTCCTCGAGATCTCCTCGAGCACGGTCGGGATCGTCGGGTACGGCGGGATCGGGCGGGAGGTCGGGTGGAGAGTCGCCGCCCTCGGGGCGAGGGTTCTCGGGCTGACGCGGTCGGAACCCACCCCGGAACGGCGGGCGGATGCGCCGGACGGGGTGGAGCTCGTGCACGGCGACGCCGGGTTCGCGCGCGTGCTTGCGGAGTCCGACTTCGTCGTCGTCACGGCTCCCGACACCCCGGAGACCCGAGGGCTGTTCGGGGAGGCGGCCTTCGACGCGATGCAGCCCCACGCCGCCTTCATCAACGTCGCGCGCGGCGCGATCGCGGATGAGGCCGCACTGGCGCGAGCCGTGCGGGAGGGACGCATCCGCGGCGCCGGGCTCGATGTGTTCGGGATCGAGCCGCTCCCCGCGGATTCCCCCCTCTGGGAGCTCGACCGGGTCCTGATCACCCCGCACGTCTCCCCGGTGACACGGGGATTCTGGGCGCGCCAGCAGGAACTCGTCCTGCACAACCTGGGGCGCTGGCTCGAGGGCGGCGCGACGACGCCCGACGCGGCGCGCGCGGCAGGGTGGCGAAACGTCGTCGACAAACAGGCGGGGTACTGACCCGCCATCGGGGTCAGCGGGGCTCGCCCGAGCCGCCGGCCGCCTCCTGCCGCTTCACCGCATCCCAGAGCTCGTCGAGTTCCTCGAGAGAGGCGACGCCGAACTCCACCCCGCTCTCCTCCGCCAGCCGCTCCACCGCGCGGAAGCGGGCCGCGAACTTCCGGTTGGCCCGGTCGAGCGCCTTCACCGGGTGCGCGCCCGCCTTGCGGACGAGGTTCACCACCGCGAAGAGGAGATCCCCCAGCTCGTCTTCGAGCGCCTCGGGCTCCACCTCTCCCGAGACCAGCTCGTCGCGAACTTCGTCGAGCTCCTCGCGGACCTTCTCCTCCGGTCCGTGCCAGTCGGGCCAATCGAAGCCGACCCCCCCGACGCGGTCCTGAACCAGGTAGGCCATCGTCAGCGGATCGAGCGAGGCGGGGATCGCGTCGAGGACCCCCTCGACCTCCTCCTCCAGCCCCGACTCCGCTCGCGCTCGCGCCTCCCGTGCCCGCTCCCGCGCCTTGATCTCCATCCACGGGACTTCGGGTCCATCTCCGTAGAGGTGGGGGTGACGCCGCCGCATCTTCTCTTCGATCCGCCGGGTCACCGACTCCGCGGTGAGCGCTCCCCGCTCCTCTCCCACGACGACCTGGAAGGCGAGGTTCAGCAGGAGATCCCCGAGCTCACCCTCGAGGCCCCGGTCGTCACCCCGGTGGATCGCGTCCACCACCTCGTGCGACTCCTCCAGGAGGTAGGGCACGAGCGACTCGTGCGTCTGCTCGGCGTCCCAGGGGCAGTGGGCCCGCAGGAAGCGGACGAGGGCCAGCCCTCGATCGAGGGTGCCCTCGGCCGACTCGGCGTGATCGGACCCGGGGCGGGGCGGGGGCGTGTCGGCCATGGAAGTGGGCGTCCGAGAAGGAGATTCCGGGGTTGCTCGGCGCCCGACGTTCGACATCTTCCCCCCACGATGTCAACGGACGCACGCACCCGCGCCTGGGTCGAGGTCGAGGCCGCCGCCCTCCTCCGCAACTACCGCCGAATGCAACGCGCGGCGGGTGGCCACGCCGGCGTTCTGCCGATGGTCAAGGCGGATGCGTACGGGCTCGGGATGACCGAGGTGGTCGATCTCCTCCGTCCCCTCCGCCCCGCCGGTTTCGGGGTCGCCACGGTCGAGGCCGGTGTCCGGCTGCGGGGGCACGGCGTCGACGAGCGGATCGTCGTCTTCACGCCGCTCGCCCCTGGGGAAGAGGTGCGGGCTGCCCGCGGGGGGCTCGAGGTCGTCGTCGGGTCGCTCGATTCCATCGCCCGAGCCTGCTCCGCCGGGCTCGTCTTCCACCTCGAGGTCGACACCGGGATGGGCCGGGCGGGGCTTCCCCTGGCGGAGCTGCTGAGCGACCCCGGCGAGGTCGCCGTCGCCCTCCGTTCCGCCGGCGAGCTGTGGACGGGCCTGTTCACCCACCTCCACTCGGCCGACGAGTCGGGAGCGCCCGAGGTCGATACGCAACTCGACCGCTTCCGGAGCGCCGTCGAGGTGCTCGAGCCTCCCCCCTCCGTCGAGCTCCACGTCGACAACTCGGCGGGCGCACTCCTCCGTGCCGGGGGAGGTGCGCGCGCCGCCGCGGAGAGGCTGCCACCCTTCGCCCTCCTCCGTCCCGGGATCCACCTCTACGGAGGGGCGAGCGGGCCGGAGCTCCCTTCACCCGACCCGGTCGTCTCGCTGCGCGCACGGGTGGTCCGAATCGCCGATCTCGAGGCGGGAGACACCGTCGGGTACGGCGCCACCTGGCGGGCACCCGGGGCCACCCGGATCGCGACTCTGGCCATCGGATACGGAGACGGTCTGCCGCGCGCGCTGTCGAATCGCGGCGAGGTCCTTCTGCACGGGAGACGCGTCCCCGTCGTCGGCCGGGTCTCGATGGACATGACCACCGCAAACATTTCCGGAGTGGAGGGTGTACGCGTCGGAGATGTGGCTACATTGATCGGTCGCGACGGCGAGGAGGCCGTTTCGATCGAAGAAGTGGCGGGCTGGGCCGGGACCATTCCGTACGAGATCCTCACGGGTCTCGGCGCCCGGCTCCCGCGGATCTGGGAGTCGGAGTGACCACGGACGAGCTCATCGCCCTCGCGGCGGAAACGATGGAACAG
The DNA here is from genome assembly GCA_028280525.1 of Longimicrobiales bacterium. Taxonomy (GTDB): domain Bacteria; phylum Gemmatimonadota; class Gemmatimonadetes; order Longimicrobiales; family Gaopeijiaceae; genus Gaopeijia. The sequence goes on along the minus strand of JANQLR010000003.1, from coordinate 19,581 downwards.
GCGTACGCCCCCTACTCGCGCTTCCCGGTCGGGGCGGCGCTGGAGGCGGTGGACGGACGGGTCTTCACCGGGTGCAACGTGGAGAACGCCTCCTTCCCTCTGACGGTCTGCGCGGAGCGAGTGGCGCTCGGGGCGGCCGTGAGCGCGGGGGCGCGCGAGTTCCGCCGGGTGGCGATCGTCACCCGGTCGACCGAGCCGGCCTCGCCCTGCGGGGCGTGCCGACAGGTCCTCGCCGAATTCGCGCCCGAGCTCGAGGTCATCTCCGCCTCCGGGTCCCGACGGCGCACCTGGTCGCTGGCCGACCTCCTGCCTGCCCGTTTTTCGGAGGAGGACCTCGAGGGTGCGCTGCCCTCCGCGGCGACGGCACCCGTGCGCCGGGAGGAGTCCTGATGCGATCGAGCACCGGGCGGACCGCCGCCCTCCTCCTCCTCGCCTCGATGGCGTGGGGGTGTGCCGAGGAGGTTCCGACCTCGAGCGACGGAGATCGGATCGCCATCGTTCCGCGGACGGTGGAGCTCATCCTCCCGTGGGACCTCTTCGGTGAGGATGCGCGCGTCTTCGGGGGCTTCGGTTCCTCCGACGACCTCTTCAACGTCGTCGTCGCGAACGACTACCGGGGCGGGCTGGAGAGCCGGGGGCTGCTGGGGCTCGCGGACTTCCCCGAGGCCTTCACGGTGCGCGATACCGTCGGCGAGAACGTCCGGGACTCGGCGCTGACCTTCTTCTCGGGTCGTCTCGTCGCCCTGATCGACACGATCGCCAGCAGCGCCGTCGACGGACCGGTCGAGTTCTCGATCAGCCGGCTCCTCGAGGAGTGGCACTCCCCGACGGCGGTCTGGGACCTCGCGGTCGACACCGTGGGGGACCGGCGCCCCTGGACCGTGCCGGGAGGTGGCACCGTCGATCTTCTGTCGACGGCGGTATGGGATCCGGCCGAGGGCGATACCGTGGTCTTCGAACTCGACTCGGCGCAGGTCGCGGTCCTGGGCGACACCGCCCAGGCGGTCCGTGCGATCCGGCTCGATCTGGAGTCGGCCGGAAACCGACTGGAGATCGCCGATCTTCGGTTGCGTCTCGACACGCGCCCGAGCGTCAATCCCGACACGACACTTCTTCTGACCTCCCTCGTCCCGACCCGCACCTTCATCTACCAGCCCTTCGCGCCGCCCCCTCCGGACGGACTTCGTGTCGGCGGCGCTCCGGCGTGGAGGACGGTGCTGAACCTGGACGTCCCGCGCGTCCTCACCGGACCCGAGGAGATCTGTGACGCGGTCGGGTGTCCCTTCACCCTCGACCCGGACCAGATCAACACGGCGGCGATCCTCCTGTCGACACGCGAAGTGGTTCCTGCGGCATTCCAGCCCTCCGACACGCTGCGCATGGATGTGCGGCCGGTGCTCGCCCCGGACCGGCTCCCCAAGTCCCCGTTGGGGGGCAGCTTCCTCGGCGGCGGGCGGGGCATTCCGCAGGAGGCCTTCGGTCCCGACGGTTCGACCGAGGTCGGGATTCCGGTGACGGAATTCGTCCGGACGCTCGTCTCGGAAGACCGCGAGGCGCCGACCCGGCAGTTCGCGCTCCTCTCGATCTTCGAACCCATCTCGATCGCCTTCGGGGCCTTCGACGGCCCCGGCTCCGATCGCGAGCCCCGGCTTCGACTGATCATCACCGTCTCCGACACGCTGGAGGTCCGATGATCGGCCGTCGTCTCACCGCCCTGCTCGGGCTGACCCTGTTGACGCTCGCCCTTCCCGGGTGGGCCGGGGCGCGGACCGCAACCGCGCAGTCGGTTGCAGCTGCCGACGGTCTCGGTGCCGTCCTTGCGCCGCTCGACGCGCGCGCGCGGGCCCTCGGGTCCGTCGGAATCGGGCTCCGAGGAGATGGGCTGGTGCCCACGGACCCCGCAGCGGTGGCCGATCTCGTCATCCCCTCGGTCACCTTCACCCTCCAGACTAGCTGGGTGGATGTGCAGGAGGGGGAGGGCACGGATCCGGGCACCTTCGCGGGGACGCGTTTCCCCGTCGTCGGCGTCGCGTACCCGGTCATCGGGGTCGGGGTCTTCTCCCTCGGCTTCTCGACGGTTCTCGACCAGGAGTGGCGAGTGGCGCAGGAGCGGCGTGTCGATCTGGGGGGGAGCGGGGCGCGGGCGCGAGTCACCGACCGCTTCTCCTCGGAGGGTGGGGTTGGAACGGTGCGCGTCGGGTTCGCGCGCCGCATCAATCGGACGCTCTCCCTCGGCGCGACCTTCGGGGCGTACACGGGGGACGTCTCCCGAGTCTTCACCCGGTCCTTCGATTCGATCGACGCCGTCTCCGCCGTCCCGGTCTTCTCCGTCGGGGGACAGTGGCGCTACAGCGGTCTGGTGACCTCGCTCGGGGCCGCGGCCGACTTCGGGGAGATCTTCCGCGTCTCCGCCTCGTACGGGTTCGGCGGATCCCTCGGCGCGAACCCCACCGACGACACCGACGGCGCCGAGGAGTCGTTCCCGATGCCTGACGACCTGCGCCTCGGGGCTTCGGCGCTCCTCGCTCCGGAGTTGTCGCTGAGCGCCGGACTGCAGCGGAGCGACTGGTCGGGCACCGGAGAGCTCTACGACGAAGCCGAGGGGCACTCCGTCCTCACCTGGGGCACCGGTCTCGAGTTCACGGGCGCCCGACTCCTCGGGAAGGCGAGTGCGCTCCGAGTCGGATATCGGAGGGGAGGGCTTCCCTTTGCGCCCGTTGGGTCGGAGTCCCCGACGGAGAGCATCTGGTCGGGGGGGATCGGCCTCGACCTCTTCCAGGTCGGTCCGACCGTCGTCGCGGCGTCGGACTTCACGCTGGAGCGAGGATCTCGGACGGTGGGGTCGCTGTCGGAGGAGTACTGGCGCTTCGCGCTCTCCGTCCGCGTTTCCGGGACCTGACGTCGGCGGATCCGATGCCCTCCGTCCACCTGCACACCTTCGGGTGCAAGGCGAATCAGTACGATACCGAGCGGATGCGTCAGGAGCTCGAGGCTCGGGGGGCGGAGGTGGCGGAGGGGCGTGAAGGGGCGACATGGGTCGTCGTGAACACCTGCACGGTGACGAACCAGGCGGACGCCGAGGCGCGGCGCTACATCCGGCGGGTTCGGCGGGAGAACCCGGAGGCGCGCATCGTGGTCGCCGGCTGCTCCGCGGCGTTGCGGGCATCGGAGTACCGCGAGATGGAGGGCGTGGTCGGCGTCGTGAAGGGCCACGACCCCGTCGAGGTCGCGCTCGCCGCGGGAGTGGCGGCCCCGGTCTCGCCCCCTGGAGCCGACGGGCCCGTCCTGGTGCAGATCGGTGATCGACGCCCCCTCGACCGTATCGACACCGAACCGGTCGGGGGCGAACTGCTCCGCTCGCGCGAAGCGGGGACCCGCGGGTGGCTGAAGGTCCAGGACGGGTGCGACCGGAAGTGCGCCTTCTGCGCGACCCGGCTGGCGCGGGGTGAATCCCGGTCCCGGCCGGTCGGTGAGGTCGTCGAGGAGGCGAAGATCCTCGCCTCCTCTCACCCCGAGCTCGTCATCACCGGCGTCCACATCGGACACTACGGAATCGATCTGGAGCCGCGGTGGTCGCTCGGGCGCCTCGTGGCGATGCTCCTCGAGGAGGTGCCCGACGTCCGCCTCCGGCTCGGGAGCGTCGAGGCGACGGAGATCGACGACCTCCTCTTCGACCTGCTGAGTTCGTCGGGCGGCCGCCTCGTGCCGCACCTGCACATGCCCCTCCAGAGCGGAGCCGACCCGGTTCTTCGGCGGATGCGGCGCTGGCACACGCGGGAGCAGTACCGCCGCCGCGCCCTCGAGATCGCCGAGCGCCTCCCCGTCCTCGGCCTGGGCGCCGACGTCATCACCGGCTTCCCCGGCGAGACGGAGGAGGACCACGCCTCCACCCGAGCGCTGATCGAGGAACTCCCCTTCACCTACCTGCACGTCTTCCCCTTCTCCCCGCGCGACGGCACCGTCGCGGCGGAGCTCCAGCGGGAGATCCCCGTGCCGGAGCGGGTCGCCGGCGAGCGGAGTCGGGACCTCCGCGAGCTGGTCCAGAGGAAGGGGGAGGCGTACCGACGGGGGCGCGACGGGGAAGGGGCGACGGTCGTTCTGGAGGGGCGCGGCCTCGCGCTCACGGAGGACTACCTGCGCGTGCGGGTTGCCGGTGGGGTCGGGGCGGGTCCGGGGACCCCGGGGCGGTCCGCCCTGCGACCGGGTACCCTACGAGCCGCCCGGGACGACCTCTATATTGACCTCGCCCCGTTGCCCGGCCGGGCGGGACCGGCCCTCGCCGTCCCGACCGACGCCCGGGCCGAACACCCCACCGTCACGGCCCCATGAGTTCCCCGAAGCGCGCCTACGTCGAGACCTACGGCTGCCAGATGAACATCAGCGATGGCGAGCTGATGGAGGGCATCCTGGAGAAGGCCGGCTACGAGATCGCGACCTCGCCCGAGGCGGCGGACGTGATCCTCGTGAACACCTGCGCGATCCGCGATCACGCCGAGCAGCGGGTGCTCGGGCGGGTGGGGCAGCTCAAGGGACTCAAGGACGAGAAGCCCGATCTCCTCCTCGGGGTGACCGGGTGCATGGCGCAGCGGATGGGGGAGACGCTCCTCGAGCGGGCGCCGTACGTCGATCTGGTGATGGGTCCGGACGGCTATCGCACCCTCCCGGCGAAGCTCGGTGCCCTCGACCGTGGGGAGGCGCCGACCCGTCCCCCCGTCTCCGGGAAGAAGCGGGGTCCGCAGCTCACCGTGCTCAACCTCGACATGGGGGAGAACTACGAGGGGCTCGAGCAGCGCCGGACCAGCGACGTCGCGGCGTGGGTTCCGATCCAGCGCGGGTGCGATCACCGCTGCACCTACTGCATCGTTCCGTACGTCCGCGGCGACGAGAAGAACCGGAAGCCCACCGAGATCCTCTCGGAGATCGCCTCGATCGCGGGTTCGGGGGTCACCGAGGTCACCCTCCTCGGCCAGACGGTCAACTCGTATCGCTACGACGGCTGGGACTTCCCGGACCTGCTGCGGGCGGTCGCGCGCGTCCCGGGCATCCGCCGCGTGCGCTACACCTCGCCGCACCCCAACGACTTCACCGAGAAGCTCGTCGAGGTGATGGCGACCGAGCCGGCCGTCTGCGAGCAGCTGCACCTCCCCGTTCAGGCGGGGAACAACCGCACCCTCAAGCGGATGCTCCGGCGCTACACCGTCGAGAGCTTCCTGGAGAAGATCGAGATGGTCCGCGCCGCGATCCCGGACATCTCGATCTCGACCGATGTCATCGTCGCCTTCCCCGGAGAGACCGAGGAGGAGTTCGAGGACACCCTCGATCTCATGCGGGAGGTGCGGTTCGACGACGCCTTCACCTACAAGTACTCCCCGCGCGAGGGGACGCCGGCGACCCGGATGCCGCAGGAGTGGTTCATCCCGGACGAGATCGGCTCGGAGCGACTGCAGAAGCTGATCGAGGTCTCGCGCGGGATTCAGAGCGAGATCAACGCCGGCGAGGTCGGGCGGACCGAGGAACTCCTGATCGAGAAGCCCGGGAAGCACCCCGGCTTCGTCCTCGGTCGCACGCGGCGCGCGAAGGCCGTCGTGGTGCCGGGCGGCCCCGAGCTGATCGGAAGCTACCGGTGGGCGGAGCTCACCCGCACGACGGGCGCGACCTTCGTCGGCGAGCTGGTGGAGGTGCCGGTCGGGACGGAGGTGGCGTGAATCGCCTGACGGGCCTCGTCGGCGTCCTCCTCGTCCTCTTCACCTCGATGGGCTTCGCCGCGCTCAACGGCGGGCAGCGCGTCACCCTGCGCCTCGGCATCGCCACCCTCTATCGCGTTCCCCTGACCGCCGTCGCCTTCGGCGGGCTCATCCTCGGGATGGTCGTCATGCTCGTCGCCGGGATCCACTCCGACCTCCGGGTCCGGCGGATCCTGCGCGAGCGTCTGGCGAAGGAGGGAGAGGAGGAGCGGGCCCGCATCTTCATCGACCGCAGTCAGACCTCGCTCTTCGACGACGGAGAGGGCTCCGAGGGGGAGTCCCCCGGGGAGGCGACGGACTGATCCATCCTCGTTGCGTGCGGGAGGTGGACCGCTGAGATCCCTCCCTCCGGTCACGGCCGTCGCCCTCGCCTTCGCGGCGGGGATCGGCCTCGACGCCTCCGGGCTTCCGCTCCCGGGGACCGTCTTCCTGACCGGCGCAGGGTGTCTCATTCCGCTCTTCCTTCGCCCGCTTCCGGGGCCCCACGGTCGCACCCGGGCCGCCTGGCGGACCGCCGTCGCGGCGGCGCTGCTCGGGGTGCTCGCGGCCGGCGTCCTCCACGGACGGGCCGCTCCCGACCCGGCCCCCCGCGGTTCGCGCGCGGAGGCGCGGGGAGCGGCGGCCGCGGACTCCAGCTGGAGCGTGAAGGCCCGCGCCGCGCTCTCCGCCCGCATCGAACGGCGCTTCCCGGAGGAGGGCGGGATCGTCGCGGCGCTCCTCCTCGCGGAGCGCGACGGGGTGGACCGGGAGCTGCGGGACGCCTTCCGGCGGAGCGGCACCTCGCACCTCCTCGCCATCTCGGGCTTCCACGTCGGGGTGATCGCGGGGTGGATCGTTCTCCTACTGCGCCTCGCCCGCCGAAGTCGCCGCGCCGCCGCCGGCGGGGCGGTGGTCCTCGTCTGGGGGTACGTCGCCCTCCTCGGCTTCCCCGGATCGGCCGTCCGGGCCGCGACGATCTTCGCCCTGGTCGCCGCCGGCCGGGCCTTCGGGCGGCCCGTCCTCGGGGTGGGGGCGTGGGGGAGCGCCCTCCTCCTCATCTCCCTCGCGCGCCCGCACGAGGTGCTCGGGATCGGGACCCGGCTCTCCTTCCTCGGCGCCCTCGGCCTCCTCCTCTGGGCCACGCCGTGGGCGGACCGCCTGGGCGAGGCGTTCGACCGCCGCGGGTGGGGTGGCCACGGCCGAGCCCGCACCGCTCGGGATGCCGTCCTCGCTGCGGTGGCCGCCTCGGCCGCCGCGCAGTGGGCCACCCTGCCGCTCGCCGCCGGAGCCTTCCAGCAGGTGGCGCTGGCCGGTCTGCCGACGACGCTCCTCGCCACCCCGCTCGTCTCCTTCGCCCTCCCGGGCGCGCTCCTCACCCTCGCACTCGACGTCGTGCACCTCCCCGGGGCCGGGTGGGCGGCTGCCGGGGTCGAGGGGCTGCTGGCGGCGTTGCGGATGATTGTGGAGGCGGGGGGGCGCCACGGCCCGCTCCTCCACCTGAGCCCGTGGACGGTCGGGTGCGCCGTCGCGACCGCCGTGCTCGCCCCCGGTCTCCTCCGTCGTCTGCGTCCCGGGCGCCGACGCCCGCCCGGGCTCGTCTTCGTCGTCACGGTGGTGGCCGCTCTCCTGGCCACACCGCTCCGGGACGGCGTCGCGGCGCACCTGCCGAACACACGGAGCGCCGACCTGCACTTCCTGGATGTGGGGCAGGGGGACGCGATCCTCATCCGCACCCCGCGCGGTCGTTGGATCCTCGTCGACACCGGCCCTCCCTCGCTCGGGCACCTGAACCGCGAACTGCTCCGCCTCGGCGTGGGCCGGATCGACCTCCTCGTCCTCTCGCACCCCGACCTCGATCACATCGGTGGGGCGGCGGCGGTTCTCCGCACCTTCCCGGTCGGGGCGGTCCTCGATCCCGGTGCGATCCGCGGTGGGCGGTGGCGCGAACTCCTCGAGATCGCGGAGGCGCGGGGCGTCCCCTGGCGCCGGGGCGCGGCGGGGGACCGCTTCCGGCTCGGGGGCGCCCGCCTCGCGGTGATCAGCCCCGGCCCGGCGATCGCGGGCACCGGGCCGGAGGCTCCCCCGAACGACCGTTCGATCGTCCTGCACCTGCAGATCGGCGACTTCGACGCCCTCCTGACCGGAGACATCCCGGTCGAGGTCGAGAGGGCGCTCCTCCCCTCGCTCGTCGATGTCGAACTCCTCAAGGTCGCGCACCACGGCTCCCGGACCTCGACGGCGCCGGAGTTCCTCCAGGTGGTCCGGCCGGAGATCGCCGTGGTCCAGGTGGGGCGGCGGAATCGATTCGGTCACCCGGTCCCGGAGGTGGTGGATCGACTCGAAGCGATCGGCGCGGAGCTCTTTCGGACCGACCGCGACGGGCGGGTGACGGTGCGCGTGACGGCGGACGGGAGGAGTTGGCGGATCGACCGGGAGCGCGCCGGTGCCGCCGAGGGCGGTGGTCGCCCGGATCGACGGCGATGAAATGGGCTCCGGCACCCTCCGCCGGTATTCCGCGGCTTCGGGGGAAATTGACCCCTCGTGAGGGCTCGTCTATCCTCGAACTCCGGGTGTCGTACCACCCTCCCGCGCCCGGATCCGCGAGCGATTCCATCTGCCCAGCGATCCGACCATGTCCGAGTACTCCGTCGTCACCCTCTCCCGGCACATCATCGAGGAGCAGCGACTCCACCCGGACGCCACCGGGGCCTTCACCTCGCTCCTCATGGAGATCGCCCTCGCCGCCAAGATGATCTCCCGGCAGGTGAACAAGGCCGGGATCACCGACATCCTGGGGGGCATCGACGACCAGAACGTGCACGGCGAGGAGGTCCAGAAGCTCGACGTCTACGCAGACCGGGTCCTCTTCAAGGCGCTGGACCACACCGGTACGCTCTGCTGCCTGGCCTCCGAGGAGCACGAGAGCTTCCTGCCGATCCCCGACAAGTTTCCCGCCGGAGACTACGTGCTCCTGTACGACCCGCTCGACGGATCGTCGAACATCGACGTGAACGTGTCGATCGGGACGATCTTCTCGATCCACCGGAAGGTCAGCTCCGCCGAGCGCGGTTCGCTCGAAGACTGTCTGCAGCCGGGACGCCGGCAGCTTGCCGCGGGATACGTCATCTACGGATCGTCGACGATGCTCGTCTACACGAGCGGGACGGGCGTCTTCGGCTTCACACTCGACCCGAGCATCGGCGAGTTCGTCCTCTCGCACCCGAACATGCGGATCCCCGAGCCGTCGGCGAAGGTCTACTCGGTGAACGAGGGGAACTGGTCCGCGTGGAGTGCGGAGCAGCGACAGCTGGTCGAGGAGATGCGGGGCGAGGGCGAGCACGGCGGCTTCTCCGGTCGCTACATCGGCTCCCTCGTGGCCGACATCCACCGGACGCTCCTGCGGGGCGGGATCTTCATGTACCCGGGCGATGCCCGGATGCCCAACGGGAAGCTCCGTCTCCTCTACGAGGCCTCGCCGATGGCCTTTATCGTGGAGCAGGCGGGCGGACGGGCGAGCGATGGCGCGACCCGTCTCCTCGACGTCCAGCCTCGGGGGCTGCACGATCGCATCCCCGTCTTCATGGGGACCTCCACCTTCGTGGACCGCGCGGTCGGGCACCTCACGGCGACGCTCGGCTCCCCCCCGGTCGGGGCGGGCGCGGGTGGGAGCGGCGAGTCTCGGTAACGACTCCGTGACGGTCACGCCGGGGCCGTTCAGAAATCTGTGACACTCGGAATTCCGAGCCCGTCCAGCGGGCCTCTGCGAGCCCCAGAAACCCCGGAACTACGCCAGTTTTCGCGGCCGTCCCGTGTGGCACCCATCTTGCACGCAAGGGCGCCGGATAGGCCTGTGCACCCACTCGCTTTCGGGGCACGGGCTCACTACCCCCCAATCGGAAAGCGAGACAATGAAGCGACTCAAGTACCTTGCCATGGCAGCGCTCGTAGCGTTCGCTGCCTGTGACGAGGGCGAGGAAGTCACGGTTGTCCCGCCGCCGGTCACCGGAACCATCTCCGGTTCCGTGACCATCAGCGGCGAGGCGCAGTCGGGCGTCACCGTCACTCTGAGCAACGGTGAGACCGCCACCACCTCTTCGAGCGGGACGTACTCGTTCTCGAGCGTGCAGGCCGGTTCCTACACCGTCACCATCCCGCAGCAGGCGGGCGCGACCTTCCAGTTCCGGTCCGCCTCCGCCCTCATCCAGACGGCCGGCCAGAACGTTCAGGTCGACTTCACGGGTGAGTTCATCGAGACCGCCTCGGTCAGCGTGAGCGTCGCCGGGAGCGACGGTCCGCTCGGCGGCGTTTCGGTGACGCTCTCCGGTCCGGAGAACGACACCCGCGCCACCGGCACCGATGGAACCGCGGTCTTCACCGGGCTCCGCGCCGGTTCGTACTCCGTCTCCATCGCCGGATTCGATGGCAGCCAGTACGACTTCGGCGTGACCACGCAGTCGATCACCCTCGGGGTGGGCGACACCGGTGCCCTGACCTTCGCGGGTCAGCGCCGCGCGACCGGTCAGATCATCGGTGCGGTCACGATCGACAACACCGGGTACCAGGGCGCCACGATCACGCTCCGCTGGGGCTCGAACTCCGAGACCGCCACGTCGGGTGCGGATGGCCGCTTCGCCTTCGGGACGCTCCTTCCGGGGAACTACACCGTCGAAGTTTCGGTCACCGATCCGGAGATCGTCTTCTCGTCGTCGACCGCTCAGACCGTCACCATCGCGCAGTCCGGTGACGTGCAGACGGTCGACTTCACCGGTGACCTCGTCGGAACCGGTTCGATCGGTGGTAACGTCCTCACGGCCGGCCAGCCGGTCGCCGGCGTGACGGTATCGCTCTCCGGTGGCCGCACGATGGCCGCCGACCGCGCGACCGACGCGAACGGTGAGTACGCGGCCTTCACCGGCCTGCTCTCCGGCACCTACACGGTCACCATCTCGGGCTTCGACCCGGTCCAGAACGCCTTCATGGCGACCTCGCAGCAGGTCGTCGTCGGCGTCGGGCAGGCGGTGGGCGCCACCTTCCGCGGGACCATCCCGAGCTCGTCGACCATCACCGGTACGGTCACCGTCGACGGTGCGCCGTACGCGAATGCCACCGTGACGCTCACCCCGCAGGGTGCGACCACGGGCATCGACGCGATGACGGACGCCAACGGGGTCTACACCTACCCGAACATCCCGGTCGGCAACCACACGGTCACCGTGACCTCGCCGGCTGCGGACATCGTCTTCAACGACGGGCTGACCAAGCCGGCCAACGTTACGGCGGCTGCGCAGACGGTCACCGTCAACTTCGCCGGTGAGACCCGTCTCGAGTCGACGATCTCGGGTACGGTCACCTCCGACGAGGGCCCGCTCGCGGGCGTCACCGTCACCGTGACCGGCGGCATGCCGGCCGTGACGCGCACCGCGACGACGAACACCTCCGGTGCGTACAACGTCGACGGCCTCCGCGCCGGCGACTACACCGTCGAGATCTCCGGATTCGACGCCACCCGCTACGACTTCTCGGGTGACGCGACCTCGAAGATGGTGACGGTCGGCATCGCGGCTTCGTCCGCGGTTGCCTTCCAGGGCGAGGTCTTCAAGACCGCGACCATTTCGGGCCGCTTCTTCATCGATGTCGACAGCGGCCTCGACGACGATTCCGACGAGCCGACGATCACCGACCAGGGTCTGACCGTGGTCATCGTCGGTGGCGACGTCGCGACGGCCGACTCGGTCGTGACGACGGACGGTACCTTCAGCTTCTCGGGGCTCGCTCCGGGGAACTACAACGTCACGGTTCGGACGACCGGCCTCGCGGCGACCTACTCCGCGCCGGCGAACCCGACCGTCGAGGTCCGCGGACTCGCCGTGGGCGGGAGCGCTCCGGCGAGCTTCCCGTTCAACATCGCGCAGCAGACCATCACGGTTCAGGCGGCGCTCGGGGCTGACGGCACGGCCACCGCGGGCACGACCCCGGTTGCCGGTGCGACTGTCGCTCTGTACGACACGCAGACGAACGTCCAGGCGGCCGTTACCGGTGCCGGTTGTGGCGTGGCTGCGACCGGTCTGATTGGTGCGACCGACGCGACCGACGCGAACGGTGAGGTCTCCTTCACCTTTGCGCGCACTGCGGACGTCAGCCCGCAGGGCGGCACCGACAACATCGTCTTCGCCTGTCTCGTCGCCGGCCCGGCCGCGACGGCCACGGAGACGTACGTTGCGAACGGTGAGAATGTCCTGGAGATCAACTACGCTGCCGCCAGCTCGACCTTCACGGGCCTTGACGAGTTCGACTTCCTGAACACGACGGTCGTCTTCGACGGTCTCGTGCAGGAGATCGACAACGACGCGCTCAGTGGTTGGGGCGTGGTCGTCTTCGAGGACACGGGCGCCGGTGCAGCCGACACGATCTTCGCCGGTGATCCGGTCGCGGTGACCGCCGCGAACGGTACCTTCAGCGTTACGGACGCCTCGACGACGATCGGGGTGGGGACGACGCAGAGCTACTGGCTGCGTCTGAACCGGTCCGCCTCGGCGGCCTCGAGCGGACATGCCTTCACCACGACTCCGACCGCGTCCGCCGCTGCCTCGACCGAGGACAACGACGGCACCGGGAATCCGGAGTTCATCGAGGTCACCTTCGACGGTACGCAGCTTGGTTCCGTCAACGTCGGTAGCCTCGACGTCCGCTACAGCGACATCAGCCTCTACTCCGGTGCCTACCGCGAGGTGGACGATGTTGCCGGGTTCGATGCGACGGACGACGACTTCGTCGACGCGAACTTCATCGTCCGCGAGGTCCGCGACGAAGATGACGCGGTCGCATTCACGGGTACCGGGAGCGCCGTCAACGGCCAGTTCCCGGCCATCAATGCCCTCCCGACGGGTGCGGTCGACACGACCTACTCGATTCGGTCCCGGGCAACCGGTGGTGCTTCGCTCTTCGTCCTGAACGACACGATTCAGTCGCTCACGGTCGACGGTGCGGACTCGGTCGTCGTCCTCGACGCGGTCGGTGCCACCACCACTTCGGCGACGTTCGCGTACAAGGCGAACAACGCCACCGTGAACGGTACGGCTCTCGCGGCCTCGGATGCTACGGCGGCGAGCGGGCTGATCGTGACGCTCACGCCTGCGGCGAACAACATCCAGGGTTCGTCGATGATGGTCGACACCACCACCGCGGGTGGTGCGTACGGCTTCACGGGTCTGGTCGAGGGACCGTACAACGTCACCATTCAGGATGATGCGGGAACTTGGGAGCATCAGGTGACGGTCGCCGGGAACAACTCGCCGAACGATGGCGATGCGAACCCGGACGGGAACTCCACCGTGGCGGTGAACTTCACGCCGCGCTTCATGAACACCTCGATCGCGGGTACGGTCGTCAACGACCGCGACCTCGATATGAGCACCCTTGATCCGGGTGAGGCACTCGCCAACGCGACGGTGTCTCTCTTCGAGGATGCCAACGAGGATGGTGACATCGACGATGCGGGTGAGGACGTGGCCGTCGCCACGACCACCACCAACAGCGACGGTGCCTACTCGTTCACCGGGCTTCCCGAGGGTGACTACTTCATCACCGCGACGTCTACGGACGCGCTCGTGCTGACCGAGGTGACGGGAACCGGTACGGTCAACCAGACCACGCCGGCTCCGATCGAGACGCTTGCCGGTACCGCTTCGCTCGGTACCACCACGTCGTTCCCGGCTTGGGACTACGACGAGAGTGAGCTCGACAACGGTCAGGCTGCTGGAACGGACTTCACCTTCCTGTTCAGCAACACTCAGATCCAGGCGACGTTCGAGGACGGGGGCGGTGATCCTGTCGCGAACATGACGGTTACGGTCCGCCGCTGTGTTGATTCAAACACCGGTGGTCCGCCGACCTCGCCGCCGACGGTCGGGACCTGTAACGCCGGTTCGTACGACATCACGTACGCGACCGGTGGTCAGTCCAACCCGATCACGGACGCGAGTGGCCAGATCACTCTGAGCAACCTCCGAGAGGGTGTGTACGAGGTGACGCCGAACCCGGTCACCGCCGGGTTCACGACCTCGGCCCCGACCTCGGCGCTCTTCCTGATGGTTGGTTCTGCGGACATCGAGTCCCTGACCTTCGTCATCAGCTAAGGCTCAGGCCGAAAAGACCTCTTCGGAGGTTCGCCCCCCGTCCGGTTCGCCGGGCGGGGGGTTTTTTCGTGGCTTCGAGGTCTTGAGTGGGGGATGGAAACGAAATTGTCACAGCCTGTGACGGACCTGCGAAGACGCTGGATATCCTTCAATCCGGGGGTTTAGCTTTCAGTGCTTGACCTACGCTGTTACAGGCGGAGCCTCCCATGTATCGGAGGGCCGTCCTCATTTTCCCACGAAGGAGTCGTCATTCATGAGACGCACGTTCGTCGTCTTCCTGGGACTGGTGCTCAGCCTTCTGGCTGCACCGTCCGGTGCCGACGCGCAGGTGACCACCTCTTCGGTCACCGGTGTCGTCCGCACGAACGATGGAGCGCCGGTCGCCGGCGCCCAGGTCGTGGTGCTGAACGCCGCCACCGGTTTCCAGACTGGAGCCCTCACGAACGAGAACGGTCGCTACACGGTGACCTTCCTCGAGCCGGGTGGTCCCTACACCATCTCGGTGCAGAACATCGGGTACGGAACGCAGACCCAGGAGGGCGTCAGCCTCTCGCTCGGTCAGACGGCGCGCTTCGATTTCACCCTGACGCAGCAGGCGATCGAGCTCGAAGGGCTGGAGGTCACCTACGACCCGACCTATGCGCAGTCGCGCACCGGTCAGCAGACGATCATCACCGACGAGCAGCTCCTCGAGCTGCCGACGATCTCCCGTAACTTCACCGAGCTGGCCTCTCTCAGCCCGCTGGTGTCGTCGACCGGGGCGCCCTCCATCGCGGGGCAGAACAACCGCTTCAACAACATTCAGATCGACGGTGCCGTGAACAACGACGTCTTCGGTCTCGCGTCGAGCGGTGTTCCGGGTGGTCAGGCGAACGGTAAGCCGATCTCGCAGGATGCGATCGCGCAGTTCCAGGTCCTCGTCGCTCCCTTCGACGTGCGTCAGGCCGGCTTCACCGGAGGTCTGATCAACGCGGTCACGAAGAGCGGTACGAACGACTTCGACGGGACGCTCTACACCTTCTGGCGGAACGAGTCGCTCGAGCGTGGTGACTTCACCGCGAACGACGACAACTTCAGCGCCTCCGAGCCCTTCACCAACGCGGTGGTCGGCGGGACCTTCGGCGGCCCGATCATCCGGGACAAGCTGCACTTCTTCGTCTCCGGTGAGTTCGAGGTCCGCGACAACCCGCTCAACGCGGGGATCGACGATCTGCCGGAGGACCTGGGCATCACCCCGGCGACGGTCAACCAGATCCAGGGCATCGCCGAGGGGCAGTACAACCTCCCCTTCGGTCGGACGACCGCGTACACCCGCGAGAACCCGGCGAGAAACCTCTTCGGTCGTCTCGACTGGCAGGTGAACGAGACCAACCGTCTCTCGCTGAAGTACACCTACGCCTCTGCGGACTTCGACGACAACGTGTCGCGTGGTGGGGACCGCTTCGAGCCGGAGTCGGCCGCGTACGTCTTCACGAACGAGACCAACTCCTTCGTCGGGCAGCTCTTCTCCCAAGTCGGCGAGTGGAGCAACGAGGCGCTGGTGAACTTCCAGTTCATCCGTGACCGCCGTGCCAACCCGGACGAGTTCCTCTTCGGTCAGGTCACCGTCGAGAACCCGGCGGACGCCTTCAACGAGGACGCGAACATTCGCTTCGGCACGGAGCGCTTCAGCCACGCGAACGAGCTCGACCAGGACGTCTTCCAGTTCACCAACAACCTGTCCCGCACGATCGGGAACAGCCGGTGGACGCTCGGCTTCAACGCGGAGCGGATCAACTTCCGCAACCTCTTCGCCGCGACCTCTCTGGGTCAGTGGGAGTTCCTCGATGTCGCGTCGTTCCAGAACGGCGGCGTCGGCGCGGCGGACTTCTTCCAGATCGCGATCCCGTCCCCGGGCCTCGGCTCGAACGACATCCGCGACACCGCGGCCCGCTTCGCGTACTGGAACCTCGAGGGGTACATCCAGAACGAGCTCACCATCGGTGAGAACCTCGTCGTCACCCCCGGAATCCGCGTCTCGGTTCCGATCACCGCCGACGAGCCGCGCAACAACACGCAGTTCGCCGCGGACTTCCCCGGACTCCAGACCAACACGGTTCCGTCCGGGAACCCGATGATCCAGCCCCGTCTCGGCTTCAACTACAAGATCGACGGGCAGGCTTCGAACCAGCTTCGCGGTGGTGCCGGTATCTTCGCCGGACGTCCGCCCTTCGTCTGGATGTCGAACGCCTTCGGCAACACCGGTCTCGAGACCGCTCTCGTGACCTGCCGGGGTTCGAACACGCCGGCGTTCGATGCCCGGAACCCCCCGACGCAGTGTGCGGACGGGTCGGGTGCCGCGGCATCCTCCGCCCCGATCGCCCTGGTCGACGATGACTTCGTCTGGCCGACCGACTTCCGCCTGAACCTCGCGTGGGACAAGGAGTGGGAGGGCGGATGGCGGACCTCGTTCGAGGGTCTCTACACGCAGGCCATCAACGCGGTCGCCGTCGAGGAGCTCAACGGGAATGCGGTTCCCGGCGTCAACATCGACGCGGCCGACATCGGAAACCGCCAGGTCTTCGGGCGCCCGGTCGACGACTTCCGGCAGGCCCGGACCCCGATTCGGATCTCGAACAACTTCGATGACGTGATCCGTCTCCGGAACACCAGCGAGCCGTACAGCTACGCGCTCATCGGTGAGGTCGAGAAGAACTTCGGCCGCAACTACGCGCTGTCGGCGGCGTACACCTACAGCCGCTCGTACGACATCCAGGCCTTCACCTCCTCGCGCGCCGTCTCGAACTACGGCTTCTCGCCGATCGGGGCCGAGGTTGGTGTCGCCAGCCTCGACCTCACGCCGTCGAACTTCGATCGCCCGCACCGGGTGATCCTCTCGGCGACCGGTCGCTGGAACGACGGTCGGACGATCGTCTCGGCGATCTACCGCGGTCAGTCGGGTGCGCCGTACTCCTACATCTACCGCTCCGACATCAACGGGGACGGATTCGGGGACAACGTCTTCGACAACGGCCGGACGAACGACCTGGTCTACATTCCGGTCAACTCGTCCGATCTGAACTGGCGGAACGAGCGCGCCCAGGAGCGCTTCGACCTGCTCATGAGCCAGGAGGAGTGCCTCCAGGACCAGCGTGGTCAGATCATGGAGCGGAACTCCTGCCGCCGTCCGTGGGCGGGCTTCATGGACGTCCGCGTGTCTCAGAAGCTCCCGACCCCGCGCGGTGACGTCGAGCTCATCCTCGACGTCTTCAACTTCGCGAACCTCCTCAACGAGGACTGGGGGACGCAGCTCACCTCCGGCTTCGCGACGGAGCGCCTCCTCGAGGTGCAGGGCCGCGAGGGTGATCTGGACACCGGTCGACTGATCTTCGACTACGAGGGTCCGCTCGACTTCGATGGCGAGTCGCCGGTCGCGGAGCTTCCGCACCGCGTCGCTGTCAACACGACGCGCTACCGGATCAACCTCGGTCTCCGCTGGATCTTCTGATCACGGCGTGAGTCGGCGGGTCGACGAGCCCGCAGGTAGTTCTCACGACCCCCGTCCCGGCACCGCCGGGGCGGGGGTTCGTGCATGGGGGAGGGGGCAAGTGGATGCCCCGAGGGGCCGAGCGACGGGTGTGTGGTGGCCGGGAGGCGCCCATCGCGACCGGAAGGGGGCGCAGGAGGGCGTGGAGGCGCCCCGGGAACGGCCGATATTTGGGTGGGCGGGCGCGGGGGTGGGCGGGCCCCGCGCGGGGTTGGAGGGCGCGGGCCCGATCCGACTCCCCCTGGCAGGGCGCGCCCATTCGTACGAGCGCCGGCCCTCCCGAGGCCCTAGCCCTCCAGCATCTCCTCGACCTCGTCGTCGAAGTCGGTGAGCATCTCCACCTTGTCCGGGAAGGGGAGGAAGGCCGACTCGAACCCGGTCCGGGCGATGTCGGCGAGTTCGCCCGCGGTGAAGCCGAGTGCGTCGGCCGCCAGCGCGAACTCGCGCTCGAGCGTCGTGCCCGAGATCAGCGTGTTGTCCGTGCAGAGCGTCACGGGGATCCCGAGGTCGAAGTAACGCCGCACGGGGTGCTCCGCCGCGGTCGCGGCGACGCGGGTCTGAAGGTTCGAGGTCAGGCAGACCTCGAGGGGGATCTGGTGGTCGCAGACGTACCCCTCCAGCCGGGGATCCTCCTGCAGCCGGGTACCGTGTCCGATCCGGTGGGCGCCGCATTCAACGATGGCCTCCCGGATGGACTCGGGTCCCCACGCCTCTCCCGCGTGCACGGTGCGGCCGAGGTCGCCACGCGCGGCGATGCGGAAGGCGTCGGCGTGGTTCCCGGGCGGATTGCCGGCCTCCCCGGCCGCGAGGTCGAAGGCGACCACGCCGTGGTCGCGGAAGTCGACGGCGAGGTGGCCCAGCCGGGCCGAGGTCTCGGGATCGAGGTGCCGGAGCGCGCAGACGATGACGCCGTAGCGGATGCCGGTCTCGGCGCGGGCGCGCTCCAGGCCGCGGATGGGCGCCTCGAGGGCCTCTTCGAGCGAGAGTCCTCCCTCGGTATTCAGGACCGGCGACCATCGGACCTCGACGTAGCGCACGTTCTGCGCCGCGTGGTCGAGCGCGAGCTCGAAGGCGATCCGCTCGAGGGCGTCCTCCCGCTGCATGACGGCGAGGGTCAGTGCGAACCGGGAGAGGTACGCCTCCAGGTCGGCGTCGTCGTCGGCCCGCATGTGGTCGGCGAGCGCCTCGGGCGTGTCCGCGGGGAGCGCCACGCCCGTCTCGCGCGCCAGCTCGAGCATCGTCTCCGGGCGAAGGGAGCCGTCGAGATGTACGTGCAGCTCCGCCTTCGGAAGGCGGTGGATGAAGTCGCGGAGATCGGTCATGACGACAGCTTCAGGTCGGTGGCGAGGTGGGTCGATGCACGGCGCCGTCGGCGGGGGTGCACCGAGGCCGGCGCATGCGCGGCGACCTCCGCGAACCCCACGTGAGGCCGGTCAAAGCGCGGCGACGTCAGCAGATGGGCCCGCGATTGCCCGGAGCGAATCCCTTCTCGACATCGACGAGCGGGGCCCGGTAGTCGCCGCTGAAGCAGGCGTTGCAGAAGGGACCGGCCTCGGACACGGCGGCTTCCATCCCCTCGAGGGAGATGTAGCCGAGCGAATCCACGCAGAGCTCCCTGGCGATCTCGGCGACCGAGTGCGACGAGCCGATCAGCTCCTCGCGGCTCGGCATGTCGATCCCGTAGAAGCAGGGATACTGCACCGGGGGCGAGGCGATGCGGAGGTGGACCTCCTTCGCACCGGCCTTCCGGAAGAAGTTGGTCAGCGACCGGCTCGTCGTGCCGCGCACGAGGGAGTCGTCGACGACGATGATTCGCTTGCCCTCGATCACCTCGCGGACGGGGTTGTACTTCATTCGGGCGCCGAAGTCGCGATCCGACTGCGACGGCTTGATGAAGGTCCGGCCGACGTAGTGATTGCGCAGGAGGCCGAGTTCGAAGGGGATCCCGCTCTCCTCGGAGTAGCCGAGCGCGGCGGAGTTCGCGGAGTCGGGGACGGCGATGACGCAGTCCGCTTCGACCTCGTGCTCGCGGGCGAGCTGCCGCCCGAAGGCGCGGCGCGCACGGTCGACGGAGACGCCCCATAGCCGCGAGTCCGGGCGCGCGAAGTAGACGAGCTCGAAGATGCAGGGGGAGGGCTGATCGGCGGGCGGGAGCGAGCGAGGCCGGGTGATCCGCTCGCCGTCGGTCCGGATCACC
>JANQLR010000346.1 GCA_028280525.1 Longimicrobiales bacterium | reverse complement strand
GAGCCCCGCGTCGACGCGGGCGACCGGGTCCGCGCCGGGGACGTCCTCGCCACCCTCCGGGGCGACGAGGTCGAGGCGCGCGTCTCGGCGGCGCAGGCCGATGTGAACCGGGCGCAGCGACTGGTCGAGCGGTTCGAACGGCTGCACGCCGACTCCGTGGTCGCGCTCGCCGACCTGCAGAACGCCCAGGATGGGCTGCGGCAGACGGAGGCCGCCCTCCGCGCCGCCCGCTTCGACCTCGACAACGCCCGCATCACCGCCCCGGCGGACGGCCGCGTCCTTCAGCGACTCGTCGAGCCGGCGCAGTGGGCGAACCCCGGCGAGCCCGTCCTGAGCTTCGGGTCGACCTCGGGTGGCTGGCGGCTGCGCATCGCCCTCTCCGACCGTGAGGTGGTGCAGATCCGACTCGGCACCGGCGCCGACGTCGTCCTCGACGCCCTCCCCGACACCCCGCTCCGCGCGCGCGTCGTCGAGATCGCCGCCGGGCCGACCCCGGGCACCGGCCTCTACCGTGCCGAGCTGCGGCTGCTGGACCCGCCGGAGGGTGTCCGCTCCGGCTTCGTCGGCCGGGTCCGCCTCTCGACCGAGGGCCCCGTCGCCCGGCTCCGCCTGCGGCCCGAGTCGATCGCGGATGTGGAGGACGGGGTGGGCGTCGTCTACGTGGTCGACGCCGAGTCGATCGCCCGCCGCCGTCGGGTCGAGCTTCGCGGCTTCGCCGGGGAGGACGTCCTCGCGAGCGGTGAACTGACGGCGACCGATCGGCTCGTCACCACCGGCGCCGCCTTCGTGCGCGACGGCGACGCCGTCCAGGTGGTGGGCTCGGAGGGCGTCCGATGATCGTCACCCGCAGCGCCCTCTCGAACGGCGCCTTCACCGCCGTCCTCACGACGATGCTCGTCGCCCTCGGGCTCGTCTCCTTCTTCACCATGCCGCGCTCCGAGGACCCCGTCTTCGAGCTCCCGAACGTCATCGTGGTCGCCTCCTATCCGGGCGCGGATCCCGAGGCGCTCGAGACGCAGGTGATCGAGCCGCTCGAGGACGCCATCCGGGAGCTCGACGACCTCCGCACCGTCGAGTCGACGGTCCAGGACGGGCTCGGCGTGATCTCCATCGAGTTCGAGTACGGGATCGACGCGGACGACGCCTTCGACGACGTCCTGCAGAAGGTCAACCGGGAGGAGCCGCAGCTTCCCGAGGCGCTCCGCTCCCTCGAAACCGTCCGGGTCCGGCTCACCGACGTCCCCGTCCTCCAGCTCGCCCTCTTCGACGAGGGTGGCGACGACTTCCGCCTCGTGCGCATCACCGACGAACTCGAGCGCACCCTCGAGGCCGTGCCGGGCGTCAAGGAGTTCGAGGTGTGGGGGCTCCCCGACCCCGAGGTCCGCGTCGAGGTCGATCCAACCCGCCTCGAGGCGCATGGCGTCCCGATCGAGGCGGTCCTCGGCGCCCTCGCCGGGGCCGGTCTGGAGCTCCCCGGCGGCGACCTCGACCTCGGTGCCCGCCGCTTCAACGTGCGGACGAGCGGAGACTTCGAGTCGCTCGATCAGATCCGCCGCACCGTCGTCGTCTCCGGGCCGGCGGGTCCGGTCCGCATCCGCGACCTCGCCACCGTCCGCCGCGCCTTCGAGGACGACGAGCACCGGGTTCGGGTCGACGGCGAGTCCGCCGTCCTCCTCACCATCACGCAGCGCGAGGGGACGAACCTCCTCGACGTCGCCGACCGCGCCCGCACCGCCCTCGAGGAGCAGGCGGCCGCCTTCCCCGACGGCGTGCGGGTCGAGACGATCTTCGATCAGACGGTCAGCGTCCGCACCCGCGTCGGCGGCTTCATCGGCTCCCTCCTGCAGGGGATGGTCCTCGTCGGCCTCGTCATGCTCGTCGCCCTCGGGCCGCGCGCCGCGCTCCTCGTCGTCGTGACGATCCCCCTCGCCATCCTCCTCGCCCTCGCCGCCGTCGACTTCACCGGCTTCGGGCTGCAGCAGATGTCGATCGTCGGGCTGATCATCGCCCTCGGGCTCCTCGTCGACGACGCGATCGTGGTCGTCGAGAACATCACCGTGAAACGACGCGAGGGCGCCACCGCCGCCGACGCCGCCCTTCGTGGGACGGAGGAGGTCTCCTGGCCGAGCGTCGCCGGGACGGTCACCACCGTCCTCGCCTTCCTGCCGATGGTGCAGATGCCGACCGGGACCGGGGACTACATCCGCTCCCTCCCGGTGACCGTGATCTACGCCCTCCTCGCCTCGCTCCTCCTCTCGCTCACGATCCTCCCCCTCCTGCAGCTCGCGCTCCGGAGCCGGCGGGGCGACGTCGACGACCCCGGTCGCCCGCGCCGCCCGCGCTTCTTCGAGCGCTTCATGATGCGCGCCGCGTCCGGGCCGTACACCCGGACGCTGCGGTGGGGACTCGAGCGGCCCGCGCGCGTCCTCGCCGGTGCGACCGCCGTCTTCCTCGGCGCCTTCGCCCTCTTCCCCCTGGTCGGCGTCTCCCTCTTCCCCAAGGCCGAGAAGCCCCAGTTCCTGGTCGACGTCACCACGCCGGAGGGGACGAGCCTCGCGGAGACCGAGCGGATCGTGCACACCGTCGACTCCATCCTGCGGGCGGACCCCGAAGTCGTGCGCACCGCCGCCAACTCCGGGCGCGACCACCCGATCGTCTACTACAACGTCTTCCCACGGCGCGAGCGCTCGAACGTCGGGCAGGTCTTCGCCGAGGCCGCGTCGTACGAGGCGCAGGTCGGGCTCATCGAGCGGCTCGACCCCGTCTTCGCCCGCATCCCGGGCGCCCGCATCACCATCACCGAGTTCGAGAACGGCCCGCCGGTCGAGGCCCCCGTCGTCTTCAAGGTGACCGGCCCCGACCTCGACACCCTCGCCACCCTCGCCGCCCGCATCGAGGACGTGCTCCGCACCACGCCCGGTGCGCGTGGCGTCGACAACCCGCTCTCCGTCCGGCGCGCCCAGCTCGACCTCCGGCTGCACCGCGAGAAGGCGTGGGCGCTCGGGCTCGACCCCGAGAAGGTCGATCGCACCGTCCGCGCCTCCCTGGCCGGGGTCCCCGTCTCGAACTGGCGCGGCCCCGACGGAGAGGACCACGACGTCGTCGTCCGCCTCCCCTTCGCCGGCGACAAGCCCGGCCCCGAGGCGCTCGGCCGCATCCGGCTCGCCGCGAATGGCGGCCTCATTCCGCTCTCGCAGATCTCCGCCCTCGAGCTGACCGGCGGGCTGCCCCGCATCGACCACTACGACGGCGAGCGCGTCGCCACCGTGACCTCGAACGTCCGCGGCAACACCAACGCCCTCGAGGTCACCCGCCTCGCGAGCGAGCGGCTCGAGGCGCTGGAGGGGGCGGAGGAATGGCCGGACGGGTATCGCTGGTTCGCCGGCGGGACCTTCGAGGAGCAGCAGGAGGGCTTCGGCGCGCTCCTCGTCGCGCTCATCATCTCGATCTTCGGGATCTTCGGGATCCTCGTCCTCCAGTTCCGCTCGCTCGTGCAGCCGCTCGTCATCTTCGGCGCCGTGCCGCTCTCGCTGATCGGGGCGATCGGCGGGCTCTTCCTGGCCGGCTACACCTTCTCCTTCACCGCCTTCATCGGCATCACCTCCCTCGTCGGGATCGTCATCAACAACTCGATCCTCCTCGTCGAGTACGCGAACCGCTCGCGCCGGGAGGGGATGGACCGGGAGGAGGCGCTCCTGCGGGCCGGTCGGGCGCGCTTCGCCCCCATCGTCCTGACCACCCTGACCACCATCGGCGGACTGCTCCCGCTGGCCCTCTCCGGGTCGGATCTCTGGAGCCCCCTCGCCGTCGTCATCATCGGCGGGCTGACTACCTCGACCGTCCTTACGCTGGTCGTCGTCCCCGTCCTGTACCGGACGCTCACGCGGGAGGCGGCGGTGGCGTAACCGGCGGGCGCGAGTGGCGCAGCGAAGCCGATGTCGGCAAATTTCAGTTTCGCCCGACAGTTCGAGCCCGGCCCCTCTCGCCCCGCTGGAGGTCCGCCCATGCACTACCGA
The DNA here is from genome assembly GCA_028280525.1 of Longimicrobiales bacterium. Taxonomy (GTDB): domain Bacteria; phylum Gemmatimonadota; class Gemmatimonadetes; order Longimicrobiales; family Gaopeijiaceae; genus Gaopeijia. Next base: position 6,314 of record JANQLR010000346.1, on the reverse strand, counting down.
GCGCCCTGGTCCACCTCGGTGAAGGTCATCACCCTCGGGGTGATCGTCCTCCTCGCCGGGATCGGCACGATGGTCCCCAACGCGATCGGCGCGGCGATCTGGCTCATGATCCCCCTCTTCGCCGCCTTCGGGCCGCAGGGCTACTCCATCGCGGAGGGCGAGCTGCGCGTCCACTTCCTCGGGCGCTCCAAGACCATCTCGCTCGACGGCCTCGTGGATGTACGCGCCGAGCCGATGGTCATGCTCGGCTCCCTCCGGCTCTTCGGGAACGGAGGGGTGTTCGGCTTCACCGGGCTCTTCCGCAACACGAACCTCGGCACCTACCGCGCCTGGGTGACCGACCCCGCCCTCGCCGTCGTCCTCGACTTCGGCGACCGCACCCTGGTCGTCTCCCCCGAACACCCCAACCTCTTCACCGAGGAGCTCCGCGAGGCCGCGGGCCTCCTCGAACCGGCCGCCGTTTGACCCCACAGATCGACGTCGTCGCGGCCGTCATCGTCCGCGGCGGCCGCTACCTCATCGGCCGACGGCCCGAGGGCAAACGGCACGGCGGCATGTGGGAGTTCCCCGGCGGGAAGATGGAGCCCGGGGAGGACGTCGAGGCCGCGATCCGGCGGGAGCTCGACGAGGAGCTGGGACTGCGGCTGCTCTCCGTCGACCCGACCGTGCGCTTCGAGCAGGTCGACTCGGACGGTCGCTTCCGGATCCTCTTCTACGACGTGGAGGTCGAGGGTCAGCCCGAGGCGCGGGAGCACTCGGCGCTGCGGTGGGCGACGGCGGAGGAGATGGAGGGGATGGAGCTGGCGCCGACGGATGCGGCGTTCGTGGATCTTCGACGAGGGCAGGACGCGGAACGGGCGGCCGCGGAGGAACCGAAGGGGACCTCCACTCAAGGAGCCGTTCTCCGCTTCCTCGCGCTGGTCATCGGCGTCCTGATCGTGATCCCGACCGGGATCGATGTCGGGATCGGACTCACCGCGGGTTGGGGGGGCGGCCGCGGGTGGGCGGTGGGGCGAAATCTGGTGATTGCCGCCCTGCTCCTGACGTTCGCGTATAGTGGGTCCAGCGCCTCCCCGAACATGCGGGGCAAGCCATCGCACACCGGGAGGGAAGAGGCCCGGTAGTCAAGGGAGTGGCCCGGTCCGCCGGCGCTCGGTCCGAAGACGATCGGGATCCCCGGGCTCGAAGCTACGCGGACCGTTGGTGGGAGCGCGACGGCAAGTAGTCAGTCCATGACCGGCTTGGCCTCGTAGAACTGCTTGGAGAGGTCTCAGTACACCTCGTTCGGCTGTGGACTCCTCCAATCAGGCGCGCAATCCGTGCCGACCATGCTCACCACGTCTCTTGACGCGCAGCCAAACAGCGCCAACCCTTGCGGGCGTCCGACGCCACGAGGAGTTCTCCATGCCAGACATCCGAGAGCTTTCCCCTGCCGAAGAGAGGCTTGTCCGGGCTGTCGAGGAGGGCATGATCGCTGACTTCGAGGCCGATGGTCCGAGACCGGAGGTACGGGCGGAGGTCGTCCGGCGGCTTCTCTTGGGTGTTCCTCTCCTGGAAGGTGGTCCCCCCCGCGCAACCCCGGTGACCGGGGTACGGATGAGGAGTGCAGTTGTTGCGGGCATCCTAGATCTCGATGGGGCGACTCTGACAAACCAAGGTGTGTTGCCACCGCTGTCGCTCGAACAATGCCTCATTCATGAGCCCATGAAGCTTGAGGCGGTTCGCATCAGACGGTTGTCCCTGGCCGGCAGCCGTTTTCAGGCACTGAGGGCGCCCGGGCTCCATTGCTCAGGCGTTCTTGACCTCACTCGGGTTGAACCGGTGCACAGTGCGGAAGAGGACGAGCCTCAGATCTGCCACGTGGAACTCCCCGGCGCGGTGCTTCACGGCGGCATACGCGCACCCAAGGCCAAGCTGGTTGCCCCCTCGCGGCCGGACGATGAGGTGTGGGATCGTTCCGCCGGACTGACGCAGTTCGCACTCAACCTGAAGAACGCCACGGTGAGGGGAGACCTTGAGCTACAACCGGAGTTTGAGGCGATAGGGGGGGTCACCATACACGGCATCGACCTCACCGGCGATGTGTGGCTTGACGGGGCTCGACTGATCGGGGACGAGGGCGAAGCGCTGCGCGCCCAGGGCGCTCGCGTCGGGGGAGCCATCGTCATCCGCCCCGACAAGCGGCCTACCGGTGAGGTGCGGGTCCCCGTGCTTAGGGGCGGACGAGACGGGCGTGCGGCCGTCTGGATGCTGAGCGCGCGGCTTGGGAGCGGTCTGTTCGTCGGGAGCAGCGCGCATCAAGATGCGTTCACCGACATCGTGGGCAACATCGTGCTCGATGGGGCGGTGGTGGAAGGGGCCGTGGATATCCGAGACCTCCGTCAGCCTGACGGTTCCCTCATGGCGCATCGTTGTCGCTTTTCGGGGAAGGCCGCCTTCTACGGGCTTGAGATGCAGTCAGGAACGCTCGTGCTCCGATCCTGCGACATCGGTGACGACCTACTCTTGGGGAGTGTCGACGTGTCGGGCGGCATCCGGGCGAGTGACCTGCAGGTCGGGAACGACCTGGATCTAAGGAAGTCGAAGGTCCACGATGCTGTCGACCTTACGGGTTCCCGTATCCGAGGCCATCTCATTCTCGAGAAGGTAGACACCAGCGACCACCCACTCCACTTGCGAAGCCTCGCGGTCGGCGGTGCGGTCACCCTCGTAGAGTGCCGACTGGGGTCGGTCTACGGCGACGACCTGGAAGTTGATGGGAACCTCTACCTGTGCTCCAGCCAAGGCCTGCAAAACCTGCGAAATGACCGGTCGGAACGCCCACCGCCGGGGCAGCCGGAGTACGGGTCCCTACGCATCAACGATGCGTGGTTCCAGCAGGTGCGGGTTGGTGGTTCTCTCCGGGTCGATGGGGTCACAGCAACGGGGTTGGTCACGTTCGGTCGGGCTCGCGTCCAAGGCATGCTGAAGGTGGCATCGTGCGAGTTCTTCGGCGTAGTGAAATTCACGGGTGCCAGGATCGGATCGGACTTCGGATTCAATCATGTCCACTTTCGACAGCGCGTCGTGGCATCCGGCACGAACGTGAAAGGATCGCTCGAGCTCCGCTCCACGAAGCTCGCCCGAAACAGCAGCTTCGAGGGCGCCCTGGTCGAGGGGAGCGCAGCGTTGGAAGACCTGACGCTGGGAAGGACGGTCGTACCTCGGTTTGAACGGCGAGGAGAGGGGCCCCGGCCTGTCGACCACTCCTTTCGGAACCTGGCCTGCCGGGGCGAACTACTGGTACGCGATGTCCACCCATCGGGGTGGACCCCGCCCATCATCGTAACCGACGCACTGCGGCGACTGGCCCACGAGAACCCGGCCTTCAAGCGAAGAAATCTGGCGTGCTATCGGGATTGGGATCTCGTTGAAGCGGTGTCACCAGACCCTACTGACGAGGGACGAGAGGCCCGCTTCGCGTTCCTGTGGAAGGACGCCGATGAGAAGCAGACAGCTCAGCTCTGGCCGATGGACGGGTCTTCGCCCGCCATCCACCTTTTCAACACCCGAACCCACCTCCGGCTCGACAGCGAGAGGGAGGTGTTGGACTATCTCAAGTTCTTCTGTGGCTATGTCTGGGGGGACGAGGGTCCGTTCCGAATCGTCGATCCTGAGGCTCTCCCTCGCTGGCAGCCGGTCGATGGTGAGGATGAACCTGACTCGGCCGCGGCTACCAAGGAACAACCGGCCGCGTCCCCATCGGATCGCGGCGAACCAGAGGAGCACCCGGATGCCTCCTTGTCCGCAGTTGGCCCACCTCCTCAACTAGATCCCCCATCGGTGACTCTTGTCTCGGAAGCAGGTGAACGGGATACGAGGGCATGGGTCGACGCCGCCGTACTCTATGGAAATCACCTCTTCATGGCGCGATTCCGCGTGCTGGAATCAGGCATGGTAGAGATGCCGAATGACTCGCACCTGGGGCGGCTGAGTGAGGAACTACCCGAGTCAATCGAGAAGCCGTTTCGGTTAGTAGCCCCTACTAGTCCAATCGCGGAGTCGCTGATTGGGGACGGATGGGAGCCGGTGGATGCCTCGTCCGGTGCCGTCATGGCTGAGGCGCTTGCCGCGCTGGTCCAAGAGGTGTCGGATTCGCCTTATCTGGCCGAACTCAGCAACATCGCCCCAGAGATCGACCTTTCCAATGCGGTCGTGGCGCGATTAAACGATCGGGATGGGTCGGCATGGGGCGTCGGCTTCCGGTTCCAGCTGGACGGCCTGAGCTACCAAAGGGGTCCCCGCGGAGGAGCCCTCTGGAGTCGGAGACACTCAGTACAGGCCTGGGATACTCCCGAATCCCATCGGCAAGCAGAAGGAGAACACCTAACGCGCGCAGATCGCCGGTTGGCGTTCCTACGCCTCCAGTACCCCTCGGGACGCCCTACCGTTGAGGACTTCCGGCCCCAGCCCTACGAAGTGGCAGCTGCAGCGTTCCGCAACGAGGGCTCATTGGACGATGCGCGAAAGATCCTTAGCGAGAAGCTGTCCATTGAGTCGGAGTTGAAGAACGACTGGCCGCGACGGGCTTGGCGTCTCTACGGTTTCCTGTTCGACTACGGTCTCTCTCCCGCCAGAGCCCTCGTGACCCTCGCGGCCTTCTGGCTGGTGGGCTTCGTCGGCTCACTATCGGCCAACCAGCTGGGCGTTCTGGTCGTCGACTTCACGCCGACGTCAGGGGTCGTCGTGACGGAGCCTCTCGACGCGCGGGGCGTTCGAGATCGGACGGCTACTCGCTTCGCGGTCATTCCGGAGGAGGGTGTAGAGTCGGCCGTCGCTGTTCCGTGCGGAGACATGATCTTTGAGGCCTTCTACGCGCTCGACGTCATGGTGCCGGTGCTCGACTTCTATCAGGAGAAGAACTGCAAGATTGGTGGCGTGACCCCACCACCACCGGCTTGGATGTCAGGACGTTTGTCCGATGGCTCGGCGAGCCGGAGAGGTCGCTTCGTCGCCCGAGTCGTGTGGGAAGTGCTGGCATCGCCCCCTCTTTGGGCCGCCTTGAAGACAGTATACTCGATACTGGGAGCGGTAGTCGTCTCAGTGGCCATCCTCACATTCTCCGGCTTGGCGCGTCGGCACGTCGAAGTCTGATGGTAAGCTGGGGATTGGCTAACATACCGCTGTCCCACGGGGAGCGATGCCATCGCCACAGGCGGGGTGCCTCACTGCGCGCGCCAACCCTACTGATCGAGTGGAAACGTGGGGGGACCATCGAGCAATCACAGACCGTGGGGGGTACCTATCGATCCCGCCCCCCCACCGCCGCCCTCAACCACCTCAGCCTCCCCTTCGGCACCTCGTGCCGCACCACCCCCTCCCGCACGAACCCCCGCGCGATCGGCGTCCCCTCGAGCGCCAGCGTCACCCGCCCGTCCGGACGCTCCGAGGCCACCTCCCCCGCCTCCAGCAGCTCCGACCACTCCCCGACCGTCAGCTCCACGACCCGCTCCGAGATCCGATCTCCCAGCGCCAGGATCAGGTCACTCGTCGGCCGCGGCACCGCCGCCGCGGTGTCCACCGAGCGCAGCCCCGTCGCCACCACCCGCCACCGCCCGGGCTCCCACGCCTCGACGGGCCACTCCGGGACCTCGTGCATCCAGAGGTTCGTCCCCCTCCGCAGCCACTGCGCACCGACGTCGTCGAACGTCACCCCGAACTGCTCGGCGATCATCCGCTCGGCGTCCGCCTCGTCCTGCTCCGCCTCCGCCTCGGACAGCTCCTCCCCGGGGAAGATCGACGGCACCGGAGACCACCCCGCATCCGACCGCTCCTCGCCACCCCCCGCCTTCACCAGCCGGCAGAGGAAGAGCCCGCCCGAGTCCAGGTGGTGCGGGTAGATCCGCACGGCCCCGGCCATCCGCTCGTCGTACCGCTCCTTCCCGAAGGCCGTCACCCCGCGCGCATGCGGTAGATCGAGCTCGATCGGGTCCACGTCGATCTCCGGATGCTCGGCGAGCACCCGCGTCAGCACCCCCTCGTTCTCGATCGGGTCGAAGGTGCAGGTGACGTAGAGGAGCGTCCCGCCGGGGCGGGTCAGCTGAATCGCCCGCTCGAGGATCTTCCGCTGCGCCTTGGTGATCTGCTTCTCCCACCCTTTGCGCTGGTGCGGGAGGTGGCCGCCGCGTTTGCGGAGCGTTCCCTGCGCGGAGCAGGGCACGTCGACCATGACACGGTCGAAGAGGGGGCCGGTCGGGAAGGTGCGGGCGTCGGCGGCAAGGACGACGACGTTCCGGTGGCCGAGGCGGTAGACGTTCCCGAGGAGCGCGCGGATG
>JANQLR010000299.1 GCA_028280525.1 Longimicrobiales bacterium | reverse complement strand
GAGACCGCGATCTTCTCCAGCTTCGTGACCTCCTGCCGCGGCGGGAATTTGAAGGCCATGGCCCAGCGCGGGTGGTGCGAGGTCGCGCCGAGGGCGGTGCGCTCGTCGTAGTCGTCGAGCTTGATGACGACGCCGTCGATCTCGTAGTCGAGGTCGTCCCGCTCGGCCGCGTACCGGGCGTGGTACGCCTCGATCTCCTCCACCGTGGTGGCGGTCTCGATCCGGTCGGGCGTCTTGAAGCCCCACTCCTCGAGCGCCGTCACCCCCTCGGTGTCCGAGCCGATCCGGGCGCCTTCCACGTACATGACGTCGTAGCAGAGACAGTCGAGCTCGCGCTGGGCGGTGAGCGCCGAGTCGAGCTGCCGAATGGCGCCCGCCGCCGAGTTGCGCGGGGAGGCGTAGGGGTCGTTCCCGTCCGCCACCAGCCGCGCGTTGAAGCGCTCGAAGGCGGAGATGTACATGAGGACCTCGCCCCGGACCGCCAGGAGCGTGGGCGGGTCGCGCAGGTCGGCGCGCAGGCGCAGCGGCACCGAGGGGATGGTCCGGATGTTCGGGGTGACGTCCTCTCCGCGCTGACCATTCCCTCGGGTCACCGCCCGCTCGAGGAGCCCGTTCCGGTAGACGAGCTCGATCGAGGCTCCGTCGAGCTTGGGCTCCAGGATGTAGCGCACCTCGCCGTCCACGACTCTCCGCAGTCGGTCGTCGAATCGCCGCACCGCATCGAGCTCCTCGGAAGAGTCGAGGGAGAGCATGGGAACGACGTGCTCGACGGTGTCGAACTGCTGGGCCGGCTCGGCGCCCACGCGCTGCGTCGGCGAGTCGGCGGCCACGAGTTCGGGGAAGGCCGCCTCGAGCGCCTGGAGCCGGCGGAAGCGCCGGTCGAACTCGGCGTCCGAGATCTCGGGACGCGCCTCCACGTAGTAGAGCCGGTTGTGTCGCCGCAGATCCTCCCGGAGCACACCCGCCTCGGTGGCGGCCTGTTCGGCCGTCAGCTCGGAGGGGTCGGGGGAGAGATCGAGGGCGCTCTGGCTCACGTGGATTCCGGGCGTACCGAGGGGTCGGGGTGGTTCGAGGACGAAAGGTCGAAATCTGAAGGAAGCGGCCCGAGCCGTACAGGCGCGCACCCCCGAACGCCCCCCTCTCCGTTGCGTCCGCCGCCCACCTGAGGCCTTTTGGGGGTCCGTCACCAGCGCGGGGGGAGCGTCGACGCCGTTCCCACCGCCCGATCGCCCTTCGCCGAACTCGACATGCGTACTCGATCGATCTCCGGCCTGACCGGCCTCGCCCTCCTCCTCGCCGGAGCCGTCTCGGCTCCCGCCCTCGCCGCCCAGATGGAGGAGACCACCCGTCGCGGCCCGGACGAGGGACAGCAGTACGACCGCCTCGTCATCCGCGGAGCGACGCTCGTGAACGGGGACGGCTCCCCGCCGATCGGCCCCGTCGACATCGTCGTCGAGAACGACCGCATCGCCGAGATCCGCACCGTGGGCTATCCCGGCATGCCGATCTCGGACCGCGGTCGTCCCGCGGAGGGCACCCGCGAGATCGACTGGACCGGCAGATACGTCCTCCCCGGCTTCGTCGACATGCATGCCCACACGGGCGGAAGCGGAAAGGCGCCGCAGGCCGAGTACGTGCACAAGCTCTGGCTCGCCCACGGCATCACGACGTCGCGGGGCGTCGGGCACGGGCCGGTGCGCTGGGCGCTGGAGCAGAAGGCTCTCGCGGAGCGGAACGAGATCGTCGCACCGCGCATGTTCACCTACGCCCGACCGGGTGAGGCGTGGGGCGGGGGGCCGGTCTACAACGAGCAGTCCGCCCGCGATTGGGTCCGCTTCATCGCCGAGTTCGAGGTCGACGGTGCGCGGGTCGACGGACTCAAGCTCACGAACCACAAGCCGGCGGTGATGGCGGCGCTGATCGACGAGGCGAAGAAGCACGGCCTCGGCACCGTCGCCCACCTCCCGCAGATGCTCCTCGGGGAGATCAACGCGATGCAGGCGGCGGAGATGGGCCTCGACATGATGACCCACTACTACGGGCTCTTCGAGTCGATGCTCGAGAACGGCTACTCGATCCAGGACTGGCCGCTCGACTACAACTATCAGAACGAGCAGCACCGCTTCGGCCAGGTCGGTCGCCTCTGGAACCAGGCCGCCGAGCCGGGCTCCGAGCTCTGGAACGAGACGATCGACCGTTTCCTGGAGCTCGGCTTCGCCATCGATCCGACCATGACGATCTACGAGGCGAGCCGCGATCTGATGCGGGCGATGCAGGCCGAGTGGCACGACGAGTACACGCTGCCGAGCATGTGGGACTTCTACCAGCCGTCCCGCGCGGCCCACGGCTCCTACTGGTTCTACTGGACCAGCGAGGACGAGAGCGAGTGGCAGCGCTTCTACAACCGCTGGATGGAGTTCCTGAACGACTTCAAGAACGCTGGCGGGATGGTCACGACCGGCTCCGACTCGGGCTTCATCTACAAGCTCTACGGCTTCGGCTACATCCGTGAGCTGGAGCTCCTGCGCGAGGCCGGATTCCACCCGGTCGAGGTCATCCGCTCCGCCACCATGCACGGCGCCTACCAGCTGCACGAGCCGAAGGGGCTCCAGGACGAGCTCGACTTCGGGGTGGTCCGCCCGGGGCTCAAGGCCGACCTCCTCCTCGTCGAGGAGAACCCGCTCGAGAACCTGAAGGTGCTCTATGGCACCGGTGCGATCCGGCTCAACGACGACAACGAGGTGGAGCGGACGACCGGGATCGTCTACACGATCAAGGACGGGATCGTCTACGACACCAAGCAGCTTCTCGCCGACGTCCGCGAGATGGTCGCCCAGCAGAAGGAGCAGCGGGCGATCACGGACGCCGACGGGATGAACTGAGGGGGTGTGGAGCGGGGGACCGGCGGGCGGTGGAAGCGCCCCCGGTCCCGATCCGCTCCGGGTCGAGCCGGGTGGTCAGTCCGGCTCGCCGCGCGACCCCACGCGCGTCTGGACGGGTGTGGGGCGGGCCTCGACGGCCGTCTCGGGAAGCTGCTGCAACAGTCCCTCGAGGCGACGGCGGCAGTGGTCGTCATAGGTGAAGCTGGCCCACAGGCCGACCCGACCCCGGACCCGTTCGGCGTGCACCAGAGCTTGCAGGTCGTCCACGGTGACGGGGATCGCCATGCGGATGCGGTGTCCGTCTTCGGTGTCGGTCAGCGCGAGGCTGTTGTTCGTGACTCCGGGGGCGCCCAGGAAAAGGACGCCGTCGATGTCGAGCGTCAGCGCCGTCTGGAGCCGCACGAGTTCCTCGGGATCGTCACCCTCGAGCTGAATGAGCAGCGCGAGTTGGTCGACCGGGCCGAGATTGGAGTCGTAGCGGGAATAGAAGGCGCCGATCGCGAGGTCGGCATCGGGGATTCCGGGACCGTCGACCCGGCCGATGGTGGCCGGGGGGAGGAGGAGCGTGCGCACCTCGTCCGTGGGTCCGTCGATCCAGAGGGGCCCGTCCATCTGGTTCATCGGATGGATCGGGGCGGGCCCCCGGGGAGCGCCGCACCCCATGAGGCTTCCTGCCAGGAGCGCGACGGAGAGGATGGAGATCTTGGGGATCATGGTTCCCTCCCTGGACTGCATTCGTCTCGCTGTTACACGATAACGATTCTCCAAGTTACATTTGCGTAGTCGTTCTGTTACAAAAATGAAGATAACTAACGAGTCGGAGTTGGGGGAGGATTTCTTTGTATCAATGCTCGGCCGCCTGCGGGCGGAGACTCCGGGCGTGGCCGAACGAATCCACCTGAACAACGCCGGGGCGGCGCTCATGCCGACCCCTGTCCGCGCCGCGATTCGGGAGCATCTCGACCTCGAGATGCGCTTTGGGGGATACGAGGCAGCCGACCTCGCCGCGGCCACGCTGCGGGACACGTGGGACGCCCTCGCCGATCTCCTGGGCGCCCGACCGCACCAGATCGCCGTCACCGAGCACGCGACCCACTCCTTCGTCCAGGCGCTCTCCTCGATCCCCCTGCAGCGGGGCGACGTCCTCCTGACCTCGATTCAGGACTACAACTCGAACCAGATCCAGTACCTGAGTCTGGCCGAGCGCTTCGGAGTACGTCTCGAGTACGCGCCAGTCGACGCACACGGCGCCCTGGATCCCGCCGCCACCTCGGACCGGATTCATCGCCTCCGCCCCCGCGCCGTGGCCCTCACCCAGATCCCGACGAACTCCGGACTCGTGCAGCCTCTGGAGGGGATCGGTGCGGCCACCCGCGCGGTCGACGGGTGGTTCCTGGTGGACGCATGCCAGTCGGTCGGGCAGATCCCGGTCGATGTGGGCGAACTCGAGTGCGACTTCCTCTCCGGCACCGGGCGGAAGTTCCTGCGCGGTCCCCGGGGCACCGGATTCCTCTACGTCTCCGAGCGTGCGCTCGACGCGGGCCTGCTCCCCCTCTTCCCCGACCTGCGCGGCGTCGACTGGATCGCCGACGGACTGACGCAGCCCGCCACGGATGCACGGCGCTTCGAGAGCTGGGAGTACGCGTGGGCGCTGGTCGCCGGGCTGGGCGCGGCAGTCCGCTACGCCCTGGAGGTCGGGATCGAGGCCGGGTCGGACCGGGCGCTGGCCCTGGCCGCCCACCTCCGAGCCCGGCTGGAGGAGCTCCACCACCTTCGCGTGCTGGACCGGGGCGAACGGCTGGGCGCGATCGTGACCGTCTCGGTCGAGGGCGTCGACGAGCGCGAGCTGATGCTCCAACTCCGGGACCGGGGCGTGAACGCGAGTCATCTCGACAAGGTCTCCGCCGTCCTCGACTTCGAGCGAAAGGGTGTGACTCAGGCGCTCCGCCTCTCGCCGCACTACTACAATACGGAGGAGGAGATCGAGCGAGCCGTGGAGATCCTGCAGTCGCTCCCGTCGGCACCAGCGGACTCCTGATCGGGGCCTCCGGATGCTCCGCCCTTCGCCCGCTCCGTCCCCGACTCCACCCGCCCTCGGCCCGCTCCGTCCCGTCTCCGACTTCACCCGTCCCGCTCCCCGATCGACCCACGACCGCGCCCGTCTCGACCCCCCGATCGGTCCCCGTCCTGGCCCGCGCGACCAGCAGGTTCGGCCCCCGCCACTGCTCGACCCCTCCCGTCCGCCCGCCCCATTGAAGATCTTTCCCGGTCCCGCCGTACCCCCCGAAAGACACGCTGGAGAGCAGTTGAAGTGAGTCTGCAAGCGGAGGTCGAGGTGGAGCTGGTACGAAAGGTGAAGGCGGGGGACCCCCGATTCTACGAGCCGCTGGTCCGGGCCTACGAGGGTCCGGGGCTGCGGGTCGCGATGGGGATGATGGGGAACCGCGAGGACGCCCAGGATGCGCTGCAGGAGGCCTTCGTGAAGGTCTTCCGCAACCTGTCCAAGTTCGACATGAAGCGCTCCTTCGGCCCCTGGTTCTATCAGATCCTCCGGAACCAGTGCCGCGACATGCTGCGCAGCCGGCAGTCACGGGGGAAGCACGAGGTACAGGACGAGCGGTTGGAGTACCGGCCGGCCGGCACCCGTTACGACCCGGAGCGGGCGCGTCAGAAGAACGCCGCCAAGGACCTCCTCTGGGACGGCCTCTCCAGGATCGGCGACGAGCATCGCGAAATCCTCGTGCTGAAGGAGCTCCAGAGCTTCCGCTATCACGAGATCGCGGAGATCCTCGACATCCCGGAGGGCACGGTCGCGAGCCGGCTCTTCCACGCCCGGCGTGCGCTGAAGGACGCCCTCACCGAGATGGGCGCGGACTACGCCCGCGGAGGTGCCGCGTGAACCAGCGGATCTCGAACGAGGACCTCATGAGGTACCTCGACGACGAGCTCGAGCCACCCGACCGGGCCCGCGTCGACGACGCCCTCACCCGCTCGACCGAGCTCCAGCGCGAGCTCGCGATCTACCGCGCCATCCGGGACGACGTCGCGGATCTCTCCTTCAGCCCCTCGCCGCGAGATCAATCGGTCTGGGGCGAGGTCAACCGGGAGATCACGCGACCGGTCGGGTGGTTCCTCCTGATCACGGGCTCCGTCATCTTCGTGATCTACGCAGCCGTCGTGTACGCCACCTCCGACGCGAATCCGTGGGAGAAGATCGGCGTCGGCGGCATCGTGATCGGCTTCTCCACCCTCCTGATCTCCACGATCTACGAGCGGGTGCAGGAGTACAGGCACGACCCCTACAAGCACATCGAACGATGATTCTCGCCACCACCCCCGACGTTCCCGGCCGCCGGATCGACAAGGTCCTGGGCCTGGTGCGTGGCAACACGATCCGCTCCCGGCACCTCGGGAAGGACATCCAGGCCGGCCTGCGTAACCTCGCGGGCGGAGAGATGCACGAGTACACCAAGCTCATGGCCGAGGCGCGAGAGCAGGCGATCGATCGGATGCTGGAGGAGGCGCATGCAATGGGGGCCGACGCCGTGGTCGCTCTCCGCTTCCAGACCTGCGAGGTGGCGAAGGGCGCGGCGGAGATGCTCTGTTACGGCACCGCGGTCACCCTGACCGAGGACGACTCCCAGAGCTGACCCTCCGGAGCGCCTGATGCCCGATCGGCCTTCGCGACGTACCTACGGCGTGTCGCGGACACCTCCGTTGGCCGCACCCCACGTTCGAGTCCGGTCCGAGTCCGGCGCGCTCTCTCGACGCCGGTGGACGCCGACCTCGGTCGGCCGAGCCCGTTTCCCTTCCGGTCCCCTCGTCCCGGCGCTCCTCGCCTCTGCCCTCTGGACGATGGGCGCAGTGGGCCCGTTGGCGGGTCAGAGCGAGCCCGTCCTCCCCGTCGCGGACCCGGCGACCACCCCGGCCGGAATCGCTCGGTCGATCGAGTCGGTCACGGAGGAGAGTCCGGTCGATCAGCTCCACTGGGGCGTTCTGGTGGTCGATCTCGAATCCGGCGACACCCTCTACGCCCGGAACGCGCACCGGAAGTTCATTCCGGCGTCCAACATGAAGGTCCTGACCACGGCGGCGGCGCTCTGGGAGCTGGGGCCCGGCCACCGCTTCCGCACCGAGGTGCACGCCGTCGGCGAGCGGAACGGCGATGCCCTGCGCGGCGACCTCGTCCTCCTCCCCTCGGGCGATCCGAGCTGGAGCGATCGGTGGCACGCGGACGACCCGGAGGCGCCGCTGCGGAGTCTGGCGGATCAGGTTGCAGCGACCGGGATCCGCACCGTCTCCGGGGACCTCATCGTGGCCGCCTCCCGCTGGGACTCCGTCTCGACCCCCTCCTCCTGGATGCGGGGCAACATTCCGTGGGGCTTCTCGGCCGTCCCCACACCGATCGCCGTCGCGGAGGCGACCACGACCGTCGAGGTGCGCGGCACACTGCCGGGGGCTCTCGCGGAGATCGAGTGGTCGCCGAGGGTGATCCCCGACTTCGTGGAGTCGCGCGTCCGGACCGTGGCGGCCGAGGACACGACCGCCGTGGTCGACGCCTTCTGGCTCCCGGAGTCGGGGCTGCACCGGCTGGAGGGGACGGTGCGCGCGGGACGGGCCGACACGCTCGAGCTGTCGACTCGGATTCCCGCGGCCGAGGCGCGGCTGCGCCTGATCGAGCTCCTGGGGGAGTCGGGCGTCGATGTCCTGCAGCTCCCGGCGCCGGAGATCCGGACCCCGGGGGCGTCGAGTCGGTCGGGACGGGGCGAGGTGGGCGAAGGGGCGCCGGAGAACGACGGAGCGTCGGAGCGGGATGACCCCTTGGTGCCGTCGTCGTCGGAGGGCGCGAGCGATCTCGTCCCGCTCCGTCCCCGTGTCCCCATCGTCTGGGCGGAGGCCGACTCCCTCCCCACCACCTGCGACCCGTCGACCGTCGCCTGGTGCGACGTGAACGCCCCGGTGGCGGTCGTCGAGTCTCCGCCGCTGCTCGAGATCGCCCGAGGCGCTCTGGAGCCGAGCCAGAACTGGATCACCGAGCAGCTCCTCCGCGCCCTCGCCATCGAGCGTTTCGGCGTCGCGAGCTGGGCGAACGGGCCGGACGCCCTCGTCGAGGTCCTCGCAGAGCGAGCCGCCGTGGACACGCTGGACCTCTCGATCCGCGACGGGTCGGGTCTCTCCGCGTACAACCTGATCACGCCGCGCGCGGTCGTCTCGATCCTGACCGAGATGGATCGGGGGGAGCTGGCGGCCGGGTACCGCGACGCGCTGGCGGCGCCCCGCGAGGAGGACTCCACCCTCGAGTACCGGCTCGACGGGCTGGAGGAGCGAGTGCAGGCGAAGACGGGGACGCTGTCGAACGTGAACAGCCTTTCCGGATACCTCGAAACGGACTCCGGGCGCCGTCTCGCCTTCTCGATCCTGACCAATGGATCGGGGCTCCCGTCGTCGCGAGTGCGACGGGCCATCGACCGGGTGGTTCGGGTGCTCTCGGAGCTGTAGGCGTCCGAGGGGCATCCACGCGGCCCGAACCCCTCGGATCGAGCAGGATCGTTCAACCGCGGCCGGCTGATCGTGCAATCGTTCGGATCCCATCCCGGGCAGATTCGGTGTGTACTCGCGGCGGGCGGCGGTCGCCCACGACGCGGGAGAACCCGTCACTCGGAGGCCATCATGTCGGATCGCAAGCGAATCGCCCACTCTCGTCGCGAGTTCATTCGAGGTGCCACCGTGGCATCCGCAGCGCTGGCCACGTCGGGGACCGCTCCACTCCTCGCCGACGCCGATGGCGAGCGGAGAGATGGGGCGCTGCAGGGCAAGGTCGCACTCGTGACCGGTGCGGCACGCGGCATCGGTCTGGCGATCTCGGAGGCGTACGTCCGGGAGGGGGCGTCGGTCGTGATGTTCGACCTGGCCGACCCGACCGCCGTCCCGGAGGTCGACGGCTTCCGAATCGCGAATGAGGCCGAGTTCGATGCGGCCGTCGATCGGGTCCGGGCGATCAGCCCGAACGTCCGGAAGTTCAAGGGGGACGTTCGCAATCTCGAGGACCTCGAGCGGGCCGTGGCGCTTGCGCAGCGGGAGTTCGGGAGGCTCGACATCGCCGTCGCCAACGCCGGGTACGTGAGGTGGCACTCCTTCGCCGAGGGCACCTCGCTCGACTGGGAGAGCGTCTACGGCGTGAACGTGTTCGGGGTGTTCCACACCTTCAAGGCGGCGATTCCCGCACTCCGAGCGCAGGGGGGCGGCCGCCTGATCGCGCTCAGTTCGATCGGCGGCCGACAGGGGGTGCCCGGGAACGGCGCCTACACCTCCACCAAGCGGGCCGTCATCGGATTGACCAAGCAGGCCGCCCTGGAGCTCGGACCCGACGGCATCGCGGTGAACGCGATCGCGCCCGGCCCGATCGACACGCCGATGTATCGCTCGGTCGCACAGAAGATGTCGATGGGGATCGATGCGAAGCACATGTCGGAGGCGGAGTCCGACGCAGCGCAGGACGCCCTGTTGGCGCCCATGCTGCCACTGGGCGGGCGGGCCGTGCTCGACCCGACCGAGATCGCGGACGCGGCGGTCTACCTCGCGGGGGACGGGGCCGGGTCCATCTCCGGCCAGACGCTCGATGTCGCCCTGGGCTACAACGCGAACTACACGGCGTAGCCTCCACGTCGGGGGCGGACGGCGGAGGGCGATGTCGCGTCGACGGGCGATCGGCGGGGCATCGCCCTCGCTCTGGCGTCAGGACGGACCCGACGTCCTCCAGACGTTCGGGGTCACACCCTCCTGCTTCTTGAAGACCCGCGTGAAGTGCGCCTGATCGGAGAAGCCGCACTCGATCGCGATGCTCGTGAGCGTCCGGTCGCTTCGTGGCAGCAGCTTCTTGGCCCGCTCGATGCGATACGCGGTGACGTACCGGCTCGGCGTCGTACCGACGGACTGCCGGAACAACCGGGCGAAGTGGGCGGGGCTCAGGGCGGCGGCGCGCGCGAGTTCCTCGACCCGGATCGTGGATCCGTAGTTCTCCTCGATGAAGTCCAGCACCCACTGGAACTGCCGGGCGGAGAGACCGCCGCTCTTTCCGGCACGGGCCCCGTAGTTGTTGACCAGCTTCACGAGGAACACCCGCGCCAGCGCCTCGAACACGACCTCGGAGCCCGGAGTCTCCGCCTCGAGCGCGTCCCGCAGCATGACTGCGGCACCACACAGCTCCGCATCGACGAATCGCGGAACGTCGAGAAGCTGCTTCGTGTCGAGCAGGATGCCGAGCTCGACCTGCGCGAACCGTGCGAACTTGTCCGGCTCGAGCGTGATGACGATCACCTTCGAGCGTTCGTACCATCGCCAGCCTGACCGGACACCGGCGGGAGTGACGACCACGTCGTACGGGTGGAAGACCGAGTCGTGGTGCACGCCGTCTCGCCAGTTCTCGATCCGCATCGGGGTCGGCTTGAGGTTCAGCATGATGTGATGCTGCTCGTAGGCGTCCTCGGGCATGGCGGCCGCCTCGGCCTCGAAGTACTCCAGCGTGAGGAGGTCCCTCGCCGAGTTCCGCGCGAGGTCGAGACTCCGAACGATCGGAGGCTCGGGGTAGATGTCCTGGTAGCGGGGAGCCATCGGTTCCTCAGGGGCCCTGATGTTCACGACGCGGCGTCACTCCGAGACCCCCTTGCGTGGACCAAAGATCCCGAGAGGGGTGGGCGTGGATCGACCCCGGACCCGCGCGTCCGCGCCCCCGGGATCCTTCCCGACCAGCACGGGTAACGGAACCCCCCCGAGCTTGGGCGAAACCGCTCATATCGGGGCAGTTGACCGGAATTCAGGCGCTGGATAGCTTGTCGAAAACAAGAATCATTCTTGTTATTGACGCCCGCTAAACCGACCATCGACCCCACTTTCAGCCGGACGAGATCTCCATGAGCGACACGCCCTTCCTTACCATCCGCAACCTCCACGCGTCGGTCGCGGAGGAGGAGCTGCAGATCCTCAAGGGGGTCGACCTCGAGCTGAAGGCCGGGGAGATCCACGCCATCATGGGGCCGAACGGCTCCGGGAAGAGCACCCTCTCCAAGGTCCTCGCCGGGCACCCCGGCTACGAGGTCACCGAGGGCGAGGTCCACTTCCAGGGGGAGGACATCCTGGAGATGGAGCCGGACGAGCGCTCCCAGGCCGGGATCTTCCTCGCCTTCCAGTACCCGGTCGAGATCCCGGGCGTGTCGATCGCGAACTTCCTCCGCACCGCCCTTCAGGCGCACTCGGAGGAGGAGCTCGACCTCTTCGACTTCCAGGACCTCCTCCTCGAGAAGATGGAGCTCCTGGAGATGGATCCGGCCTTCGCCGAGCGTCCCGTCAACGACGGCTTCTCCGGCGGTGAGAAGAAGCGCAACGAGATCCTGCAGATGGCCTGCCTCCAGCCGGCGCTCGCGCTGATGGACGAGACCGACTCGGGCCTCGACATCGACGCGCTCCAGATCGTCGCGAACGGGGTGAACAAGCTGAAGGAGGAGAACCCGGAGATGACCGTTCTCCTGATCACGCACTACCAGCGCCTCCTGAACTACATCAAGCCGGACTTCGTCCACGTGATGTTCGACGGCCGCATCGTGGAGTCGGGGGGACCCGAGGTCGCGCTCCGGCTCGAGCAGGAGGGCTACCGGGACTGGAAGGAAGCCGAGGCCGCCGGCTGACGCCGAACCGACCTTCGCCAGCGAACTCGACACCGACCGAGGACACACCATGCCGCAGAACGAAGTCATCGACGAGCTCGGGCTCGACGAATACAAGTACGGTTTCGTCGACGAGGAGCAGCACGTCTTCCGGACCCAGCCCGGCCTCAACGAGGAGGTCGTGCGTCAGATCTCCAAGCAGAAGGAGGAGCCGGAGTGGATGCTGAACTTCCGGCTCAAGGCGCTCGAGATCTACGAGTCGAAGCCGATGCCGAAGTGGGGAGGTGACCTCTCCACGCTGCAGGAGACGCTCGACGAGATCTACTTCTACGTCCGCCCGCAGGACCGGATGGAGCACTCCTGGGACGACGTCCCGGAGAACATCAAGGACACCTTCGAGAAGCTCGGCATCCCGGAGGCGGAGCAGAAGATCCTCGCCGGAGTCGGCGCGCAGTACGAGTCCGAGATGGTCTACCACTCCCTCAAGCAGGAGTGGGAGGAGAAGGGCGTCATCTTCGACTCGATCGAGGACGGCCTGAAGAACCACCCGGAGCTCTTCCGGAAGTACTTCGGCACCGTCATCCCGACCGCGGACAACAAGTTCTCCGCGATGAACTCGGCCGTCTGGTCGGGGGGGTCGTTCGTCTACATCCCGCCGGGTGTGGAGCTCGATACGCCGCTGCAGGCCTACTTCCGCGTGAACCAGGAGCGGATGGGTCAGTTCGAGCGGACGCTCATCATCGCCGGTGAGGGCTCCCGCGCCCACTACATCGAGGGGTGCACGGCTCCGGTCTACTCGACCGAGTCCTTCCACTCGGGCGTGATCGAGATCGTCGTCGAGAAGAACGCGCACTTCCGCTACACGACGATCCAGAACTGGTCGAACAACATGTACAACCTGGTCACCCAGCGGGCGATGGTGGCTCAGGGGGCGACCATGGAGTGGCTCGACGGGAACCTCGGGTCGAAGCTGACCATGAAGTACCCCTCCTGCTACCTGATGGGCGAGGGCGCGCACGGGAACATCCTGTCGATCGCCTACGCCGGCGACGGACAGCACCAGGACACCGGCGGGAAGATCATCCACGCGGCGCCGAACACGACTTCCTCGATCGTCTCGAAGTCGATCTCCAAGGGGACCGGCCGTTCGTCGTACCGCGGGCTCCTGCAGGTTCACGACGGGGCGCGCAACGCGAAGTCGAACGTGGAGTGCGACGCGCTCCTGATCGACGAGACCGCGCGGACGGACACCTTCCCGTACATCGAGATCGACGAGAAGACCGCCCACGTCGGACACGAGGCGACCGTCTCGAAGGTCGGCGACGAGCAGCTCTTCTACCTGATGAGCCGCGGGATGAGCGAGGAGGAGGCCATGGCGATGATCGTGCGCGGCTTCATCGAGCCCATCGCGAAGGAGCTCCCGCTCGAGTACGCCGTGGAGCTGAACCGTCTGATCGAACTCGAGATGGAAGGGAGCGTCGGTTGATGAGCGAGAAGATCATCGAGGGCGTGACCGACGCCCTGAACGCCGAGGCCGTGACGGCCGCCTCGCAGGGGGAGCCCGAGTGGCTCGCCACCCGTCGCGCCGAGGCGTGGGCGGTCTACGAGGACACCCCGATGCCGACGACCCGGCTCGAGGAGTGGCGCTACACCGACCTCGAAGAGAAGCTCGACCTCGCCGCGCTCGCGCTCGGGTCGGCTCCGGCGATCGCCGACGATCCGGCCGCCTACCCGGCGGAGGTGCGTGAGGCGATGGACGCCGACCACGAGGCGTCGGGTCACCTGGTCATGGTCGACGGACACGTCGTCCACACCGACATCGACGACTCGCTCGCGGCGAAGGGGGTGGTCTTGTCCTCGCTCAAGGCGGCGGTCGAGACGCACCCGGAGCTGGTCCAGAAGTGGCTCGCCACCGAGGCGGTCCCGGCGACCGAGGGCAAGTTCCCGGCGCTTTCGGCCGCGCTCTGGACGGACGGGATCTTCCTGTACGTGCCGCGCGGCGTTCGGCTGGACCTCCCGGTCCGCGTGACGCGCTACTACGCCGAGGAGGGGGTCGCGACCTTCTCCCGCGCGCTGATCGTGGCCGAGACGACCTCGCAGGTCTCATACGTCGACGAGATCCTCGGCGCCGAGATGGAGAAGCAGTCGCTCGTCTCGACCACCGTCGAGGTGGTGACGCAGGACGGCGCGCAGGTGCAGTACGTGGCGGTGCAGCGGATGGGGAAGGGCGCCTTCTACCAGTCGCACCAGCGCACCCTCGCCTACCGCGACTCGACGCTCGACACGCTGAACGTGAACCTCGGCGCGAGCGTGAGCCGCGTCGATCTGAACGCGCAGCTCCTCGGACCGAATGCGAACTCCGACATGCTCGGGCTCTACTTCGGCGACGAGGACCAGCACTTCGATCACAACACGAGCCAGGACCACGTCTCGCCGCACGCGAACTCGGACCTGCTCTACAAGGGCGCGCTCGACGGGAAGTCGAAGGCCGTCTTCCGCGGGATCATCCGGGTGCACCCGGGGGCTCAGCAGACCGACGCCTACCAGACGAACCGGAACCTGCTCCTCTCCGAGGATGCGGTCGCCGACTCGCTCCCGAACCTCGAGATCGCCGCGGACGACGTGAAGTGCTCGCACGGTGCGACCGTCGGGCAGCTCTCGGAGGAGGAGCTCTTCTACCTCCAGAGCCGCGGGATTCCGAAGCAGATCGCCGAGCGTCTGGTGGTGATGGGCTTCCTGGGCGAGGTGCTGTCGCGCCTCCCGCTCGGGGGCGTCGTCGAGAAGGTCACCAGGGCCATCGACGAGAAGCTCCACGGCCCCGCCCTCCTCGACTGAGGCGCAACGTGGCCGACTGGATTCGCGTGGGCGGCGTCGAGGAGTGTCCTCCGGGACAGCTCCTCGGCGCCGTCGCGCAGGGCACCAAGGTCGTCGTCGCGAATGTGGACGGCGACTTCTACGCGCTGAGGGATCGGTGTTCGCACGCCGACTTCCCGCTGCACGACGGCGAGCTGGACGGGTCCGAGCTCACCTGCATCCACCACGGTGCGAAGTTCGACGCCTGCACCGGTCAGGCGCGTGGGTTTCCGGCGATCCGACCCGTCGAGACCTTCGAGGTCGAAGCCCGCGACGACGGGATCTACGTCCAGGTCGGCTGAGGCTCCGGCGATGGCCGAGACGACCTGGACGT
>JANQLR010000268.1 GCA_028280525.1 Longimicrobiales bacterium | reverse complement strand
GGCTGCAGATATCCGCGCGGGACAATCCTTCAAGACCCTACTGCGCACGGACACCCTGCACCTAAGGCATCACTTACTACTACCTCTGAACCCTGTACGACTCCTGCGTCGACGTTCCGGGCTCCCCGTACTGGCGGGCCGAACTCGGCAGGACTCGCGTTTTTCAATCAACGTGTAACGCCCGATTTCTCGGGCAGCCACAAAAGGTAGAATCGGGCGGGCGTGGGGTCAACGGGGCGGGTGGGCGGGGGCACCGGGGCCGCTGGGCGCGGTGGCAAGGGGGCGGGTGGGCGCAGATCGGGCTCGGGCCTTCGGCGCCCCACCGAGACCGCGGGTGCATCCCGGCTTCGCGACTCCCGGGGTCTGGCGAGGAGGTACGCAGCCCCTCAGCGACCCCATTCTCGGAACGCGATCGAGCCCGCCCGACCACGAGAGGTCGAACGGGCTCGACGCACTTCAGGCCGCCCGGGAGCTCCGCGAAGACCGGATCAGGGCGTGATCGTCCCCGTGCGCGTTCCGGTCTGGATTCCGAGGCCGGCGCTCAGCGCCGCGGGTGCGATCGCTCCCTCCGCGTCCCACCCCGAGGTGATGAACGCGTAGGTGATGTCCCCCGTGGTCCGAAGCCCCCATCCGTCGTCCCATCCCGCCGCGACGGAGAAGTCCGGAACCTGGACATCCACGTCCGCACTCCCCTGGAAGTCGTCGGTGAGGTAGAGCTGCACGGTCCGGTCACCCTGCTGGTAGCTGACGAACCAGTACCGGTCGTACTCGGACTGCCGGGTGTACTGCACCCGTGGGCGGAGGTAGGGGGTGATCGTCGACGTGGTGAAGCTCGTCGCACCGAGCGCGGGCCCGAAGGTCACGTCCTGGTCCCGAATCTCCCGGAAGTAGACGGCCGCCGAACGGTAGGAGCCGAGCGTCCCGCCGTCCGGCTGGGTCGTGAGCTGCGCGAGGTGGAAGTCCCCCTCCCGCTGCTGCGCCTCCGGTACCCCGTAGTAGGTCCGGAACTGACTGCCCGTGAACGCGGTCTCGGCAAAGATGATCCCCTGCGTGCCGTTGGTGCGGTAGATCAGGGTGAGCTGCGCCGCCTCTCCGTTCAGACCGTTCGCTCCCAGATCCTGCGGCGCCGGCGCGAACCCCGATCCGAAGTCGACGTCGACCGTCCCTCCGCTCGGCGGGTTCAGGTCCCGCTGAAGGAGTAGCCGATCGACGGTGGTCGACACCTGTCCCCCGCTGAAGCCGATCGCGGTGCGCGACGCGAAGAGGTCGATCGTCCCGTCACGCACGCTGCTCGCGGTGTAGCTCGAAGCCGTGGCGCCGCTCACCACCGCCGTGGAACCGCCGAGAGCGATGTACGCGGTGTTGGTCGCGCCCAGACCGGAGACGGCACCCGTCACGGTCTTCGGCCCGTTGCACAGGGAGGCGCCGAGCTCCGCCACCTCGTCCCGGTGGGCGTACCGGATGTGGGTGGTGGGCTTCCCGTCCTTCACGATCACCCATGCCAGGCCAACCCGGTCGCCGGAGACCTGGAAGGTGACGTCCGACCCGGTCACGGGGACCTGCGTCCAGCTCACCCCCTCGTTCTCGATGGCGAACCAGCTCGGGACGTCGGGGCAGAAGCTCCAGGTGAAGCTCTCCCCCGTCGGCGGGGGTGCGGCGGTGACCGTCAGGTTGATGGCCCGCGAATCCGCGATGGCTCCCTCGGCGCTGGCGGTGACGACCAGGGTGTAGGTGCCAACCGCGACCGTGCTCGCCGCGTTGATCGTGATCGAAGCGGTGGACCCCGGGATCGGGGTGGCGAAGGCGCCGTCGACGATCGAGGATGTGGCGGTGACCTCGGCCGTCACGCCGTCCGGTGCGTTCGTCACCACGAGGTCCACCGGCGCGGTGAAGCCGTCCGACCGAGCCACGCCCGCCTGGACCGATCCGCTCCCCCCCGCCGGGATCGACAGGTTGTTGGTGCTCAGGGTGAGATCGAGCGTCGCGAGCTCCGTCTCGGTGATCACCACGGTGAAGGTGTCCGTCGCGAGCGGGAAGCCCTCGGAGAAGCCCCGCAACTCCATGGTGTAGGTGCCGGGCGGGGCCGTGGCGTCCACGGAGAGCCGAACGTCGGAGGCGTCGTCGAAGACCGTCGGCTCCTGCGCCCCCCCGCTGACGCCGATGGGATAGTTCACGAAGGTGAGTCCGACCCCACCGGCGAAGCCGCCGACGCGGTCCACCGAGACGACGCCGAACCCGTCCTCGCCCTGGGCGATCGTGAGCGTGTCCGGGCTGAAGTGGATGGAGTATCCGGGCTCGATGGCGACAACGTCGATCGTGAGCGTGGCGTTGGCGTTCTCCACTCCCTCACCGGAGGCAGTCACCGTGAGCGGGTAGCTCCCCCCGGCCACCGAGCCGTCGACCTCTACGGAAACGGAGACGGTCTCCTCCGTGGTCGGATTCGGCGTGGCGGCGGCGGTCATCCCCTGCGGGGCACCGGAGACCGCGATCGAGACCTCCCCCGCGAACCCACCGCTCCGGGTGAGGGTCGCCGCACTCGAGGAGGTCGCGCCGGGCTCGATGGTGAGCTGAGCCGGGTCGAGGGAGATCGCGAGACTCGGCGCGACCGGCGGTGCAGCGACGGTCAGGGTGAACTCCGCGGTGGCGCCCTCGACGCCCTCCCCGCTCGCCGTGACCGTGACGGTGCTCTCCCCGAGCGTCGCGTCGGCGCTCGCCGACAGCGTCAGCGTCGAACTCTCCCCCGCCGTGCCCACCGGATCGAAGGCGGCGCCGACGCCGGTCGGGAGGCCCGACGCGGCAAGGGCGACCTCGCCGTCGAAGCCACCTCCCCGGGCGAGCGTGACCGCGACGCTCCCCGAGGCACCCTGCTCCACCACCAGGGTCGAGGGGTCGACGCCGACCGAGACCGTCGGGATGGGGCGGGCGGTCGTCTCCAGCGTGACGCTCGAGGTCGCATCCTCCACCCCCTCCCCGGTCGCTCGGACGGTGAGGGCCGAGGTCCCGACCGCGGCCTCGTTCGAGGCGACGAGCGTCAGGGTGCCCGAGGTCGCCCCCTGCGCGATCGTGATGGCCTGTGCGGACACGCCGTCGGGGAGTCCCTCCGCCGCGACGGTGACCAGCCCGGCGAAGCCGCCCGTGCGCGTGACCTCGACACGGACGTCCCCCGACTCGCCCTGCTGGACCGAGAGGGAGGTCGGATCGACCGAGATCTCGATCGTCGGGGGCGGAGGCGGCGCGACCACCGACAGCGAGAAGGTCGTCAGCGTCCCGGCGATCGTCGTTCCGGTTCCATCGACTCCGCTTCCGCGAATCGTGACCGTCCGAGTCCCGACTTCGGCCGACTCGCTGGCGGTGAAGTCGAGCTGCGCCGACGTCGCCCCGGCCGGGGCCGTCACCGTGGGAGCGATGACGCCACTCGGAAGCCCCTCGGCCGCCAGCGTCACGACCGCGTCGACCGCATTCTCCGCCGCGACCGACACGGTGACGCTTCCCGAGCCTCCCTGCTCCACGGTCAGCGACTGCGGAGCGACCGAGATGGAGATGGACGGTGGAGGACCGGGATCGGGGTCGGTCCCGGAGTCGGAGTCACCACAGGACCAGAGCGCCGTCAGAAGCGCGGCGATGAGGGCCGGACGGGCCGGGAGGAACGCCTTCGACACGATGCATCTCCTCGTCGATCGGGGGGGATCGCCCCCGGATCGGGAGCGACCGCGGGCTAGTGTACCGGCGGTCTCTCACCCCATTATCTCCTCACTCTCTCCTGAAGGTTTCTTTCAGCTCCGTCGGTCTTCGCCGCCGCCGATGACCTACCACCTCCGCCTCCTCGGGACCCGAACGCTCCTTCGGGACGGCGAGGAGCTGCCCACGCGGCTCCTTGCGCAGCCCCTCCGGCTGGGCGTCGTGGTCTACCTTGCGATGTCCCGACTCGAGGGGCGCGAGTGGGTGTCGCGAGACGAACTGCTGGCGCTCTTCTGGCCCGACCGTGAGGAGGCGAAGGCCCGCAAGGCGCTCAGCCAGGCGATCTGGGTCGTCCGCGACGAGCTCGGCGCGGAGATCGCGAGGAAGCGCGGCAAGGGAGACGTCTCCATCCCCATCGAGATGCTCGAACTCGATGTCGGGCGATTCCTGCTTCACCTGGAGGTGGGAGACCCGGAGGCCGCCCTCGCCGAGTACCGGGGGGATTTCCTCGCCGGTTTCCACCTGACCGCCGCGCCGGAGTTCGACCGCTGGGCGGACGGGGTCCGGAGCCGCCTCCGCAGTCGTGCCCTCGACGCCGCCTGGGGTCTGGCCACGACGGCCAGGGAGTCGAGCGACCTCGGCGCAGCCCGACGACACGCCCGGATGGCGCTGGAGATCGGGACTTCCATCGACGAAGGGAATCTCCGGCGGTTCATGACCTTCGTCGCGGGACTGGGGGAGCGCTCCGCCGCGCTCGAGGCATACGACGCGCACGCTTCGGCACTCTGGGCTCAGGATGATGCCCCGCTGCGCGAGACCGCCGAGCTGGCGGAACGACTTCGAGACGCCGCGCGGGCGACGGCTCGCCCCGCACGGCGCGAGCGCTACCGAGCGCGCGCGTCGGGTGGCGGGGAGGGAGTAAACGCGATCGGGCACGAGGACGCCCGACGTTCCGAGGGACTCCCCCGCCTGGTCCCCGCCGAGCCACGAGCCCCGCGGGAACCCGTTGCACAGGTGGGCTTCCGGTTCCGGTCCCGCTCCGTCGCCCTCGCCGCCCTCGGAGTGGCGGCGCTGGCCTCCCTCCCCTTCCTTCCAGGAGCGAGAACCGGGTCGGAGAACGACGCGGGCCGACGGGTCGTGGTGGTGCCCTTCGAGCATCGAGGGGAGGCGGACGAAGCGTACCTCGGCGAGGCGATGGTGGATCTCCTGGCGCTGCGGCTGGACGGCGTCGCCGGCCTCCGCACGGTCGAACCGTCGACCGTGTTCCGAGTCCTTGGGGGAACGGACGATCCTGCGGACGCCGTGAAGCGCTTCGACGCCGACCTCCGTGTGGAGGGGACGGTCGTGTCGGTCGGGGAGGGCCTCGAACTCCAGGCGCGCCTGATCGACGACCGGGGAGCCGTGGTTGCCGAAACGGTCGCGCGCGCCGCACACGACGACGAGCTCCTCGGTGCGGTCGACCGCGTCGCCCTCGACCTCCTCGGCCGACAGCTGGAAGAGCGAGGCGAAGGTCTCGAGACCCAGGCCGCGGTGGCGACGAGCTCGGTGGAGGCGCTGCGCGCCTTCCTGCAGGGTGAAGCCGCCTTCCGCCGGGTGGAATTCGAGGCCGCCGGTCGGTTCTACGAAGAGGCGGTCCGAGCGGACTCCACCTTCGCCCTGGCGTGGTTCCGCCTCTCCAGGGTCGGCGACTGGACGACGAACGCCGACGCCCTGCCGCGGGGCCTGGCCGGTGCAACGCGGTATCGCGACCGCCTCCCGAGCCGGACGCGCCGTCTACTCGACGGCTACACCGCCTTCTGGCGCGGGTCGATCGAGGAGGGGATGGGGACGCTCGAGGCACTCGTGGGCGACTACCCCTTCGACTCCGAGGCGCGCTATCAGCTCGCCGACGCCCGCTTCCACGGGTATCCCCGCCTCGGTCGCCCCATCACCGAGTCGGCCGACGCCTTTCGACGGACGCTCGAGCTGAACCCGGGGGATCGGCGGGCGGCTCTGCACCTCCTCGGCCTCACCGCGTACCTCGGGCGTCGCGAGGAGTCGAGGGCGCTGGCAGAGGTGCTGGGCGGAGGGGACGACGTGTGGCGCTTCCGCCGCCGAGCGCTCGTGTCCGCCGACCCGCCGAGTGGGCCGAGCCCGGAGCTCCTCCGCGAGTTGCAGGATCTGGCCGCCGATCGGGTGGTCGGGGCCGTCCTCGCCGCTGCCGACTTCCGCGAGGACCCCGAGCTGCTCTTCACCGCGGGCAGGCTCGCGCGCCAGGGAGCCGAGTCCCCGGCGGTCCGACTGAACGGGGCCGAGGTCGAGATCCTCGGTCTGGCCGCCTCGGGGAGGATCGGCGCGGCGGTGGCAGCCGCGGAACGACTCCTTCGCCTCGATGCAGAGCGGGGGGCCGTCGCTCTCGCCTACCTTCAGGCGCTGCCGTACGGCCCGCTTCCGGACTCCGCAGCCGCCCCGATGGAACCCGCCTCACCCGCCGTCGCCGCGCTCACCGCAATGGCGCTCGTCCGAGCCGGCAGGGTGGCCGAGGCCCGGCGCGTCGTGACCGGGATCGAGGAGACCGCCGACGAGCTACTCCCTCACCTCCGTGAACCCGTCCGCCTCGCCCGGGCCGTCCTCGTCGCCGCCGAGGGACGACCGGCGCAGGCGCTCGAGATCATCGCCGCCGCGCGTCGCGGAGGGAGCCGGTTGACCGCCTACTCGACATCGCCCTTTCATCCCAACGCCATGGAGCGATTCCACCGGGCCCGGATCCTGGAGATGCTGGGACGTGAAGAGGAGGCGCTGGGGTGGTACGGGACGATGGCCTCTCCGACCTCGTACTCCCTTCCCTGGGCGGCGCCGGCTCATCTGGCCCGTGCGCGAATTCTCGATCGCATGGGTCGACGCGCGGAGGCCGCCGAGGCGTGGAGACGAGTTCAGGGACTGTGGGAGTCGTGCGAGTCGCAGGTGCGGTCGGCCATGGAACTCGCCGGCTCCGAGTTGAGCGAGGAGAGCCGCAGCCCCCGCTGACCTCACTTCCCGTCGAGCCCGACCTCCCCCCGGAAGTCCGCGAGCTGCCCCGAGGTCACCCAGAAGGTCCCCAGGGGGTCGTTTCGGTCCGGATTGTGCCAGTCGGACCCCCCGGTCACCAGGAGCCGGTGGATCGCGGCGGCCTCTCGGATCCGGCGCGCGACCCGGTTCGGCATCGAGGGACGGTAGAGCTCGAGGCCGCGAAGTCCGACGTCCACTAGAGGGGACAGCAGATCCGCCAGGAGGTCGCCCGGGGGGTGCGCCCAGACCGGAAGGCCACCCGCTTCGAGGATGGTCTCGATCGCCCGCTCGGGAGAGCCGAGGTCGGTCGGTACGAAGGCGGGGTGACGATCGGAGATCCAGCGGTCGAAGGCATTCGCCACCGACGACGCGTGTCCCCGGTCGACGAGCGCACGAGCCAGGTGCGGACGACCAATCATGTGGTGCGCGGGTCCGGCCGCGGTGAAGACATCCTCCATGGTGACCTCGACCTCGGACTCGCGGAGGCGGTCGACCATCTCGGACATGCGCTCGACCCGGCGCGTGCGGGCGCGTTCGTCGAGCCCCGACATCACGGGGGCTGCGGGATCGACGCCGTACCCGAGGATGTGGACCTCGCGACCCTGGTGCGTCGACGACACCTCGGTCGCGGTCAGGACCGTCAGCCCGACCTCCGCCCCCCGTCGCTTCGCCTCGGCGACGCCCTTCACGGTGTCGTGGTCGGAGACGGCGATGACGTGGAGACCACCCGTGTGCGCCGCGTCGACGACCTCCGTCGGGCTCAGGACCCCGTCCGAGGCGGTCGTGTGGATGTGCAGGTCGTGTCGCATGGCGCGGGCGGAGCGATGAGGAGGCGAACCGGGTGAGGGTACGCCGCGGCCCGGCGACCGGAAAGCGGCAAGCGTCGGCGGGAGGGAGGGGGGGAGGGAGGGAGGGAGCGGGATCCGGAAGGCTCTACACTTGGCAGGAGTTGGCAAGCCGGTCGAACCGGGCGCCGGAACGACGAACGGGGCGGAGCGGCCTGCCGGCCACCCCGCCCCGCGTCGACTTCCGCAGAAGTCCCGACTCGGCCGCGCCTCAGGCGAAGGGATTCGCCGGCGTGGCGTGTTCGAGCAGATCCTCCGGCTCGATGTGGATCCCCTCCGGGATCACCTCCGGCGCCTCGTCCCCGGCGTACTCGGTGAGGACGGTGACGACGCCGTCCTCGACCTTCACCGTACCTCCGGCGATCTGGAAGAGAACGCTTCCGCCCCCGGGTTGATCGAGGTGCATCGGCCCGATGCCCAGGAGGGCGATCTCGGGCGCGTGCCCCGGGAGGAAGCCGAGCTGACCGTCCCAGGCCGGGACGACGACGCTCGTCGCCTCGCCCTCGTACACCACCCGGTCGGGGGCGACGACGCGCACGGTGAGGGTGGCCATGGCCTCAGCCCTCCGCCGCCATCTTCTCGGCCGCCTCGATGACCTCCTCGATGGAGCCCTTCATGTAGAAGGCCTGCTCCGGAAGGTGGTCGAACTCCCCGGCCGCGACGCGCTCGAACGACTCGATGGTGTCCTCGAGCTTCACGTACTTCCCGGGGAAGCCGGTGAAGATCTCGGCGACGTGGAAGGGCTGGGAGAGGAAGCGCTCCAGACGCCGCGCCCGACCGACGAGGATCTTGTCCTCCTCGGTGAGCTCGTCCATCCCGAGAATCGCGATGATGTCCTGAAGGTCCTTGTACCGCTGCAGGATCCGCTGCACCTCGGCGGCCACCTTGTAGTGGCGCTCCCCGACGTACTGCGGATCGAGGATCCGCGAGGTCGAGTCGAGCGGGTCGACCGCGGGGTAGATGCCCTTCTCGGCGATCGACCGGTTGAGAACGGTTGTGGCGTCCAGGTGGGTGAAGGCGGTCGCCGGCGCCGGGTCGGTCAGGTCGTCGGCGGGCACGTAGATCGCCTGCACCGAGGTGATCGACCCCTCGCGCGTCGAGGTGATGCGCTCCTGGAGCTCGCCCATCTCGGTGCCGAGCGTCGGCTGGTACCCCACCGCGGACGGCATGCGACCGAGGAGCGCCGACACCTCGGAGCCCGCCTGCGTGAAGCGGAAGATGTTGTCGATGAAGAGGAGCACGTCCTGCTTCTCGACGTCGCGGAAGTACTCGGCGATGGTCAGCCCGGAGAGGCCGACGCGCATCCGCGCTCCCGGAGGCTCGTTCATCTGGCCGTAGACCAGCGCGGTGGAGGAGAGCACGCCCGCCTCCTTGAACTCGAGCCAGAGGTCGTTCCCCTCACGCGTCCGCTCACCCACCCCGCAGAACACGGACTTACCCCCGTGCTCCATCGCGATGTTGTTGATGAGCTCCTGGATGATGACGGTCTTCCCGACCCCGGCGCCCCCGAAGAGTCCGGTCTTCCCACCCTTCACGTACGGGGCGAGGAGGTCGACGACCTTGATCCCGGTCTCGAAGATCTCGGTCTTCGGCTCGAGGTCGTCGAACTTGGGCGGGGAGCGGTGGATCGGGTTGCGCTGCACGTCGGCGCTGATCTCACCGGCCTCGTCCACGGGGTCGCCCAGGACGTTGAGGATGCGGCCGAGCGCGGCCTCCCCGACCGGGACGGAGATCGCCGCGCCGGTGTCCTCGACATCCATGCCGCGGGTGATTCCGTCGGTCGAGGACATCGAGACGGCGCGCACCTGGCCGCGTCCGATGTGCTGCTGGACCTCGGCGGTCACGTTGATCTCCTGACCGGCCTCCGAGGTGCCCTTGACCGTGAGCGCGTTGTAGATCTCGGGGAGGTGCCCGCCGTCGAACTCGACGTCCAGAACCGGCCCGATGACCTGTACGACCCTTCCGATGTTGTCAGCCATATCCGTTTGATTCTCCGTAGCGCAGGTGGGGGGTCGGGGGCTACTCGAGCGCCGCCGCGCCACCCACGATCTCTGCGATTTCCTGCGTGATCTGGGCCTGACGGGCCCGGTTGTAGGTCCGGGTCAGGTGCTCCAGCACATCCCCGGCGTTGTCCGTCGCATTCTTCATCGCGGTGCGACGCTGTCCCTGCTCGGCCGCCGCGTTCTCCACGAGCGCCGTGAAGACGGCGTTGCGCACGTAGGCCGGGAGCATCCTCGAGAGGATGAACCCGGCACTCGGCGAGAGGAGGAAGGCCTCGGCGTCCTGCGACTTCTCCTCCTGCGGCTCGATCGGGAGCAGACGCTTCGTGACCGGCGGCGTGCTCATCGCGGAGCGGAACTCCGACGCGACCACGTACACCGCGTCGAGCTCACCTGCCTCGAAGCGGGCGCGCAGATCGTCGATCAGCCCTGCCGCATCCTCGATCGTCGGGATGTCCCCGATGTCGGTCGTGGACGACGCGACCGGCACGCCGCGGAAGTTGAAGTAGGCGAGCCCCTTCTTCCCGGCGATGTGCAGCTCGGCTTCGATCCCCTCGATCTGAAGGCCGTCGAGCGTGCGCCGCGCCTCCTTGATGAGGTTGGCGTTGAAGCCGCCAGCGAGACCGCGGTTCGCCGTCATGAGAAGAACGGCCGCACGCGTCGTCTCCTCCGGTCGACGCAGGAGCGGGTAGCGCTCCGCGAAGGCGGGGGAGTACAGGCTCGAAACGATCTCCTCCATCGCCTCGCCGTAGGGCTTGGCGGCGTAGACCCGGTCCGTGGCCTTCTTGAGCTTCGACGTCGCGACGAGCTCCATGGTCCGGGTGATCTGTCGGGTGTTGTCGACGGACTTGATCCGCCGCTTCACCTCGCGTGCGTTCGCCATGCTCGCTCCCCGGCCTTACGCGGGCGCGCCGGCCGTGAGCTCGGCCATGAAACGGGCGTTGAACTCGGCGATCTCGGCGTTGAGCGCCGCCTTGTTCTCGTCCGACTGCGCCTTCTCGGTCCGGATCTGCTCCAGGATCTCGGGCTTGTGCCCCTTCAGGTGCTGGATGAACTCCCGCTCCCACTGGCGGACCTTCTCGACCGGAATCTCGTCGATGTGGCCGTTGGTGACCGCGTAGATGGCGGCGACCTGCTCCTCGAAGGGGAGGGGCTGGTACTGCGGCTGCTTGAGGATCTCGACGGTGCGCTGCCCACGGGCGAGCTGCCGCTGCGTGGCGGGGTCGAGGTCGGAGCCGAACTGGGCGAAGGCCTCGAGCTCACGGAACTGCGCGAGGTCGAGGCGGAGCGACCCGGCGACCTTCTTCATCGCCTTGGTCTGGGCCGCGCCCCCGACTCGGGAGACGGAGATTCCGACGTTCACCGCCGGCCGCACGCCCGAGAAGAAGAGGTCCGGCTCGAGGAAGATCTGCCCGTCGGTGATCGAGATCACATTGGTCGGGATGTACGCCGACACGTCCCCGCCCTGCGTCTCGATGATCGGGAGCGCGGTCAGCGATCCGCCGCCCTCGGCGTCGGAGAGCTTCGCGGCGCGCTCGAGGAGGCGGGAGTGCAGGTAGAAGACGTCTCCCGGGTACGCCTCGCGGCCCGGAGGGCGACGAAGGACGAGGGAGAGCTGGCGGTACGCCTGGGCCTGCTTCGACAGGTCATCGTAGACCACGAGCGTCGGCTTGCCCTGCCACATGAAGTGCTCGGCGAGCGCCGTCGCGGAGTAGGGCGCGATGTACTGCATCGGGGCCGGATCCGACGAGTTCGCGGCGACCACGATCGTGTAGTCGAGGGCGCCGTGCTCGCGGAGCGTCTCGACGACGTTCGCGACCTTGCCGGCGCGCTGCCCGACGGCGCAGTAGATGCAGACGACGTCGGTGTCCTTCTGGTTGATGATCGTGTCGATCGCGACGGCCGTCTTTCCGGTTCCGCGGTCGCCGATGATCAGCTCGCGCTGGCCGCGGCCGATCGGGATCATCGAGTCGATCGCCTTGATCCCCGTCTGCAGCGGCTCGCCGACCGGCTGCCGCTTCACGATCCCCGGAGCCACGATGTCGATCTGGCGCGACTCGGTGGTCGCGATCGGGCCCTTGCCATCGATCGGGTTCCCGAGCGGGTCGACGACCCGGCCGAGGTAGCCCTCACCGGTCGCGATCTCGAGGACGCGGCCCGTGCGGCGGACCTCGTCGCCCTCGTGCAGCGCCGTCCAGTCTCCCATGACGACCGCGCCGATGTTGTCCTCTTCGAGGTTCAGCGCGAGGGAGGTGACGGTCTCGCCGGTCAGCGACGAGGTGATCTCGAGCATCTCGCTCGCCATCGCCTTGGTGAGCCCGTAGATGCGGGCGACTCCGTCGCGAACCTCGAGAACCTCGCCGATCTCCTCGGCCTTGAGGTCCTCGGAGTAGTTCTCGATCTGCGAGAGAAGGACGCCCTTGATCTCGCTGGCGCGGAGGTGGGAATCGTTGGCCATTTCGGTCTATCCGTAGGGTAGGGTCACTCGGCGCCGGCGGGCTCGGCCACGAGGTCGGCAGAGAGGAGCTGGCGACGCATGCGGTCGAGCTTCCGACGGAGAGAGCCGTCGTAGATCGTGTCTCCGGCGCGGACGACCACGCCGCCGAGGATCTCCGGCTGGACCCGGACCTCGGGGATGGCGGTCTGACCGAGCATCGCGGTGAGCTTCTCCGCGATACGGGTCGTGTCCGCCTCGTCGATTGCCCGCGCGACCGTCACGGTGACGTGCGCGCGGTTCATGTGGGCATCGACCAGGGCGTGGAACTGCTCGGCGATGTCCCGCAGCAGCCGCTGGCGCCGCTTGTCGATTGTGATCAGCAGGAAGTTGAGGAAGGTGGCCGGAACCGCCCCCTCGAAGGCCTTCCGCACGACCGCCTTCTTGTCGTCCGCGTCGATGCGCGGCGTCTCGAGGAAGAGGCGGAAGTCGGGGTTCTCACCGACCAGGCGGGCGACCATCGAGATGGCCGCCTCGAACGCCTCGATCCCCTCGCGTCGCTCGGCGACGTCGAAGAGCGCCTCGGCGTAGTTGCGGGCGATGCTCTCGTCCCTCACGCCTCGGCCTCCCGACCGCGAGCCACCTGGTCGAGGTAGGCGTCGACGACCTGACGGTCCTTGTCGGCGTCCATCTTCTCCTGCATGAGCCGGGCAGCCGCGGCGAGGGCGATGTCGACCGACTCCTTGCGGATGTCCGCGAGAGCGGCGTCACGCTCGCGAGTGATCTCGCGGCGCGCGGCCTCGATGATCTCGGTCGCGTCGGCGCGGGCCTTCTCCTCGAGCTCCTTCCGGAGGCGGTCCCCGGCGGCCTTCCCCTCCGCGATCAGCTCCGTCGACTGACGGCGCGCGTCCGCGAGCTGGGCCTGATGCTCTTCAAGGAGCTTGCGGGCCTCCTCGCGAGCAGTGCGCGACTCGTCGATCGCGTCCTGGATCCCCCTCTCCCGGGCCTCGACGCCGTCGAGGATCGGCCCCCACGCGAAGCGGCGGAGGATGAAGAGGAGCGCGAAGAAGACGACCGTCGCCCAGATCGAGAGGCCCAGGTTGACCTCGAAGAGGCCCTTGTCCCCCCCGGCCGCAGCCAGCGAGGCCGGCGTCGACGCCATGAGCAGTGTGCCCGCGGCAAGGGTGAAGTTGCGGTTGGTCATTCTCGACTCCGAATTCATGAATCGACGAACAGGACTCCCGAGGCTGCCGGGACGGGCTGCGGCGCCCGCCCCGGCCCCAATCGCCTCGGATCTGTTCGCCGTTGGCGCGCTCAGGAGAACAGCAGGAAGACGAGCGCGAGGGCGAAGAGGGCCGCGCCCTCGATGAAGGCGGCGAGAATGATGGCCGCGGTCTGGATGCTCGCGCCGGCCTCGGGCTGGCGGGCGATCCCCTGCGCAGCGGAGTCACCGATGCGACCGATGCCCATACCGGCACCGATGACCGTGAGGCCGAGGGCGAGTCCGGCTCCGAGCATACCGAGGCCGGGAGTCCCGACGGCTTCCTGAGCAACGGTGAGAAGAGCGTGCAGCATCGTTTGAATCCTCTGAGTTCTCGTTGAGAGTGTGCGTCCGGTCGACCGGACGATTGGGTACCGCTATCGCCGACCCCTCAGTGGGCGTGGCGAATGAGTCCGATGAAGACCGAGGTCAGCATCGTGAAGATGAAGGCCTGTAGGAAGGCGACGAACACCTCCAGAATCATGATGATGCTGGCGACTCCGACGGCTCCGATCGCGACCAGGAAGTTCTGGAAGACGAAGATCATCCCGAGGATGGCGAGCACGAGCGTGTGCCCGGCCGTCATGTTCGCGAAGAGTCGAACGGCGAGGGCGAAGGGCTTCGTCAGCTTGCCGAGGAACTCGACGGGCGCGAGCAGGAGCATCACGGGGATCCCGATCATCGGGCTCATCCCGCTCGGCAGGAAGAAGATCGTCTTCATGTAGCCGGCCGCCCCGAGCTCTCGCATTCCCGAGATCTCGGTGACCAGGAAGGCGAGCATCGCCAGCGCCGCAGTCACGGAGAGGTTGGCGGTCGGCGTGATTCCGAAGGGCGTCAGCCCCAGGAGGTTCATCGTGAGGATGAAGAAGAAGACCGTCAGGATGAACGGCGTGAAGGCGTCCGCTCCGTGGCCGATGTTCTGGCGGGCGACGTTGTCACGGAAGAAGAGGACGAGCGCCTCCATCCCGTTCGCGAAGCCCTTCGGCGCCTCGTCTTCGCGACGGGCGCGGGCCTTCTTGGCGAGGGGGATGAAGATCGATACGCAGAGGATCGCCGCGAGCACCATGAAGATGAGGTGCCGGGAGGGCGACAGGTCGAAGACCACCGCAGCCGGTCCGGCGGAGACCAGAGTGTCGGCACCGAACTCCGGGAGCGGGATCTGGATCCCGGCGAAGTCGATGTACGAGCCGTCGGCGATGTGGTGCTGGATGAACTCCGGGACCTCCGAAACGTCCATCCCGGGCTCGTCGTAACCGCCGTGACCATCCGCTCCGTAAGCGTCGTAGCCGGCCTCGCCGGAGTGGTCGTCCGAGCCGTAGCCCTCCTGTCCCGCAGCCGAATCGGCCTCCTGGACCGTCTCCTCGGCGTGCTCCTGCATCCCGCTCGTCCGAATCATTCCGTCGTCGGTGTGGGGGTCGTGCCCTTCACGAACAGCGCTTCCAGCATCAGGAGCCCGAAGAGGAAGGTGGCGAGGCCGAGGATCAGAGGCGTCCGCCCCAGCCCCGTGTCGACCTTCATCGCCACCGCCCCCGTGATCCCCAGAGCGCCGAACCGGGCGGCAGCGCCGACCAGTAGGGCGAGAAGGACCCCGTGCTCCTGCTCCTGCAGCCGGTTGAAGGCGGCGAACGACACCGCCTGGACCGCCACCGCGATCCCCCCGGCGGCCAGCAGCCCGTTTCTGCCGGCCGGATCCAGGAAGGGCCAGCCTGCCCCCACCCCGATCGCGACGAGGAGGGCGGCCGATGCGGTCCAGCGGAGCCAGCGCATCATGTCGACTCGTCCTCGTCCTGGGCTTCCCGCTCCTCCCGGGGCTGCACCACGAGGTGCAGGTACATCCGGTAGAAGCTCGCGCCTGCGCCGAAGAGGAGACCGAGAAGCGCGAAGACGGGACTCGTCCCGATGCGCTCGTCGAGAAGGTCCCCCAGCCACAGGAAGAGCACGATCGACACGGCGATCGTGATTCCGTGGGCCAGACCGTCCGCTGCCGGACTCGAGGTCCCGGAGTTCGAAGCGAGCGGTCGTCTGGACCGTTCGTCCTTCTCTTCCGGGGCCATGACCTCCCTCCGTTTCTGGCGCAGCCTGCAGAATCTAGCGCTTGTGAAAAAAAGCGCAAGCGAAATCCAGCCCCTCTGTAACGGCGCCCGTCGACGCCCGGAAACCCCGGGAAATCCGCGTGGTTCCGGGGCTTTCGGTTGACGGTGCGAAACGGCGTCCGGTAGACTTCGGCTCCCTCCCCGGTGACCGATGGGCAACCGGGCGAGGCGAAGCACACCCTTCATGCGAGAGCGGATGTCGACAGCTCAGGATGCGGCGGTCCAGGACCGCGACCTCGAACTCCTGGATCGGGTCGCGGCGGTTTCCGCCGCCCTCCGCACCGAGGTCGAGAAGAAGGTCGTCGGGCAGCACCACATCGTGGACGGTCTCCTGACCGCTCTCCTCGCGAACGGTCACGTCCTCCTCGTCGGGGTGCCCGGACTCGCGAAGACGCTCCTCATCTCGACGGTGGCGGAGGCGCTCGATCTGGACTTCTCCCGGATCCAGTTCACCCCCGACCTCATGCCGACCGACATCACCGGCACGGAGGTGATCGAGGAGGACCGCACGACGGGGAAGCGCGTCTTCCGCTTCGTGAAGGGGCCGGTCTTCGCCAACATCGTCCTCGCGGACGAGATCAACCGGACGCCGCCGAAGACCCAGGCCGCGCTCCTTCAGGCGATGCAGGAGCGGATGGTCACGGCCGCGGGGCAGTCGTACCGGCTCGACGCCCCCTTCTTCGTCCTCGCGACGCAGAACCCGATCGACCAGGAGGGGACCTACCCCCTTCCGGAGGCGCAGCTCGACCGCTTCATGCTCGAGCTTCAGATCGGGTACCCGACGCGCGATGAGGAGGTCGAGATCGCCATGACGACCACCGGGAGCCGGACCGTGTCGATCGGCTCGGTCGTCTCCGCGGCGGAGCTCGTCGAGCTCCAGGGCGTGGTCCGCCGGGTCCCCGCCGCGCCGTCCCTGGTGGAGTACGCCGTCCGTCTGGCGCGCGCGACGCGCCCGGACGACGCGGAGTCGCCGGCGCTCACGAAGAAGTACGTCGCGTGGGGCGCCGGCCCGCGGGCGAGCCAGTACCTCGTCCTCGGCGCGAAGGCACGGGCGGCGATGCGCGGAGACGCGACGCCGAGCTGGGAGGACGTCCGCGCGGTGGCGCCGGCCGTCCTCGCCCACCGCGTCGTCCTCAACTTCGAGGCCGAGGCGGACGGTCGGGTCCCGCGGGACGTGGTCGCCGAACTGATCGAGGTCAGCCGAGCATGGATCTGAGCCGAAGTCCCGAGGGGGAGCCTCCCTCGCCCCCGGAGGTGCGCCGATGAGCCTGATCCTCGGGAGCGTCGCCGCCCTCCTCATCCTCCTCTCCGCACTCCTTACCGCCGCCGGCACGGCGGTCTTCTCGGTGGGTGGCTCCCGCCTGCGCACCCTCGTCGCCGAGGGCTTCCAGGGAGCGACCGAGCTCGCCGAGCTGCGTGCCCGCTCCCGCGCGCTCGTCACCCTCATCCACCTCTTCACCACGATCCTGAACCTGGTCGCCGTGGGGCTCGGCGTGATGATCGGGTGGCAGGAGTGGGGAGGTGTTCGCGGCGGGTTCATCGGACTGGGGGCGTCGACCCTCGGGATCCTCCTCTTCGCCGAGGTGCTTCCGCGAGGCCTCGCCTCGCGCGGCCCGGTGCGGCTCGCCCTCGCCTCCGCCGGGCGGCTCCTCGTTCTCGACCGGCTCCTCGGCTTCCTGGCGCGCCCATTGTCCAAGCTCGAGGAGGCGGTGGCGGGGGGAAGCGACGAGGAGGAGTCGTACTCCGAGCGCGAGGTACGGGAGATGGCCGATCTCGGCCGGGCCGAGGGGATCGTCGACCCGGAGGAGGAGCTCCTCGTGGAGCGGGCCTTCCGCCTCGACGAGCTGACCGCCTTCGACGTCATGACGCCCCGCGTCGACATCTTCGCCTGGTCCGACGACCTCACCCTCAACGACATCATCGACGAGCTCCGGTCGGTGCCGCACTCGCGCGTCCCCGTCTACCGCGAGTCGACGGACGACATCACCGGCATCCTCTACGTGCGCGAGGCGTACCAGACCTGGGTGAGCGGTCGGCGCGACGTCCGACTCAAGGCGCTCTCGCGCGAGCCCTTCTTCGTTCCCGCCTCGCTCTCGCTCGCCCGACTGCTCCGCGACTTTCAGGCGCGCCGCACGCACATGGGGATCGTGGCCGACGAGTACGGGGGCACGGACGGCCTCGTCACCCTGGAGGACGTCCTCGAGGAACTCGTCGGGGAGATCGTGGACGAGACCGATCCGGACGAGGAGCCGCTCCTGAGGGTCGGCTCGAACGCCGTGGTGGCCGACGGCGGGGTCGACCTGCGCGAGATCAACGACGCCCTCGACCTCGAGCTGCCCACCGCGGAGAACCGGTCGCTCAACGGGTACATTCTCGACGAGCTCGGGTACGTGCCGCCGACCGGGGAACGCACCGAACGAGACGGCCTCCGCATCGAGATTCTCGAGGCGACCGAGACGCAGGTGCTCCGTGTCCGGCTGACCCGGGCCCACCCCGCGACCGACGAGGACTGACCCCACCCCTGCCCCCGGCCACATGGCGCTGATCCTCCCCTTCGACGGCAAGACGCCACGCATCCACCCCACCGCCTTCCTCGCCCCGACCGCCGTCGTCATCGGCGACGTGGAGATCGGGCCCGAGTGCTCGATCTGGTTCGGCGCGGTGATCCGCGGCGACAATCCGAAGCACTCCATCCGGATCGGGAAGCGCACGAGCGTGCAGGAGAACTGCGTCGTCCACATCGGCGACTGGGGCCCCACGATCGTCGGAGAGGACGTCACGATCGGACACGGCGCCAAGTTCGAGAGCTGCACGATCGGCGACCGGACCGTCGTCGGGATGAACGCCGTGATCCTGCAGAACGCCTTGGTCGGGGCCGAGTGCGTGGTCGCCGCCGGCGCCGTCGTGAAGGAGAGGGCGGAGATCGAGGACCGGAGCGTCGTCGCCGGGGTGCCGGCGAAGGTCATCAAGCGACTCGAGGGCGGCGCGGCGAAGTGGGTCGAGGGAGGCGGCGCACACTACGTTCAGCTCTCGCGCCGCTACCTGGCGCAGGGGATCGGGACCGGATCGGTCGCAAAGACGGAGGAGGTCGGATGAGCGAGTCGAAGCGCCCGGAGGAGAAGGCTCCGGAGCCGACCTTCAACCTGCAGGGCCGGACGCTGCGGGAGGCGACGCCGGGGCTGGCATGCGAGCTGTGCGGGGGGCCGGTGCTCGATCGACACTGCAAGGTGGTCTGTCTGAACTGCGGGTTTCAGCGGGACTGCTCGGATCCCTAGGACGGAGCGGCGACGTGCGGCCCGTTGACAGCACCACCCCCGGTCCCGAAGGTGGGGTGGAGACGCCCGCAGCCTAAGAGCCTTCACCGCCGTTCATCGCGTCGTGAGTCGACGACACCTCCGGTCAACCGTTCTGGGCGCAACGACGCTCCTTGCGCTTCTGCTCCCGACCGCTCGTAGCCCTTGCGCGCAGACGGTCGCGATGGGTGTGGTCGTTCGAGGCAGCCAGGGCGAGATCCTCGCCTACACCGACCTCTCCGTCGCCGATCTGCAGAAGCGGGTACTCGCCGCTGCGATCACCGACCGGGAGGGGCGCGCGACCCTCACCCTCCCCCCGGGCACCTACCGCATTCGGGTTCAGCGCATCGGCGTGCCGCGCTGGGTCTCCGATCCGATCGAACTCGGGAGCGCCCGAGAGCTGACCGTCGAGGTCCCGAGCGCGGCCATCGAACTCCCCGGTCTGGTGGCCACCGGAGAGGACCTCTGCGCCGAGTACCCGGCGGACGAACGGGCCGTCGGCGCGGAGCTGCTCGTCGAGGTGCTGCCCCGCATCGCGGAGATCCGTGCGTTCGAGCTCGATCCCGATGTGCGGTTCGCGATGGAGGTGACGCGGCCGAAGAAGACGTGGCGAAAGCCGGGAGGCGGCTGGACCTACTACCGAGAGTGGCAGGTCGACACCGTCGCGATCGACCGGCCCATCGAGGGGGCCGCGCTCGACAGCCTCGGCCGGCCCGAGTTCGCCACCCCGATCGACGACACCACGAACCTCTACCAGCCGCCTGACGCCGGCCTGCTCGCCTCGGAAGCCTTCTGGACCGGCTACTGCCTCACCGGGCGGCGACTGAGTGAGCAACGGGCGGAGATCGACTTTCGACCGAAGGAGCGAGTGGGGCGGGTCGACATCGCCGGAACGCTTCAGCTGGCACCGGTGTCGTCCGGTGAGCTTCACCTGAGTCGAGTCGACTTTCACTACGTCGACCTGGAGCCCTTTGTCCGGGAGTTCGAGTATCCGAAGCTGGAAATCGCGATCCGGAAGGACCACGAGGGCTACCGACCCGGACTCCGTTTCTTCCGGCCCCAGATCATTGAGACCGACCTCGCGGGCTATCTGGAGTTCGGAGAAGTCCAGCCCGGCATGATCGTGGGCACGGAGTGGAGTGTGAGCGGGATCCACCTGAGCTACGCCGCCAGCTTCACAGCCGGCCAGGCCGGGCTGATCTACCCGGCCACGCGCTCCCTCCCGACCTCCGCCAGGGTCCTCGCCGTCATCCTTCCCTGAGGGTGCCCCGTCCCGGACGTCCGCGGATCAGAGCCCCAGCACGCTCCCGAAGTACCACCCCCGGAGCGCATCCCCCCACGCGTAGGCGATCGCCGCCCCGATCGCGAGGAAGATCCCGAGCGGGATCAGCTTCTTGGTGATCGCGCTGATCGCGCCGAAGATGACGAGGGCGCTGACCGACCCGAGGAAGACCGTCAGCGCCACGCCCCACGGACCGAGAAAGGCCCCGACCATCGCCATCATCTTCACATCCCCGCCGCCGAGCGCGGAGTCGACGCCGGCCTCCTCGAGGCGCTCGGGATTCGTCTTGCGGACCATCCAGGTGCCGAGGACGCCGATCGCCCAGAGGGCGGCGTAGCCGACGGCGGCGCCGATCGCGGCCTGCTGCCACGTCACGCCGCCGGGGGCGAGGGAGAGGACGAGGCCGAGGACGGCGCCCCCGAGCGAGAACTCGTTCGGAATGATGTAGAAGCGGGCATCGGAGAGGGCGATCCCGAAGAGGATCGTCAGGAAGAGCCCCCCGCGGAGTGCCTCCCAGCTGGGGCCGTGCACCCAGACGACGGCGGCCCAGAGGAGGCCGGTCGCGAGCTCGACGAGAGGGTACTGGATCGAAATGGCGAGACCGCACCCTCGGCACTTCCCCCGCAGGAGGATCCAGCTGAGGACGGGGATGTTCTCGAGGGCGCCGATGGGGCGGGCGCACTCGGGGCAGCGCGACCGGGGGCGGACGACCGACTCGTTCTCGGGCCAGCGAAGCGAGCAGACGTTCAGGAAGGAGCCGATCGCCAGACCGTAGAGGCCGGCGAGCGCGGCGTAGAGGAGCTGCGGCGTCACGAGTCGGGATCCCCGGGGGCGCGGAGCGTGAGGAGCGAGAGGAGAATCGCGCCGGCAGAGGCGACGTTCAACGACTCGACCCCATTCCGGAGCGGAAGGGTGAGCCGAAGATCGGCCGCACCTGCGACCTCTGCGCGGGGGCCGGAGCCCTCGCTCCCGAGAACGAGCGCCCACTCGTCCGATCGGAGTACCCCACCCTCGAGGGGAGGACCTCCCAGCTCGGCGACCCATAGCGGCCCCCGCCACCGGTCGAGGAAGAGCTCGGCCTTCGTCCGGAAGACCGGGATGCGAAAGGCCGCCCCCGCCGAGGCGCGCACCGCCCGCGCCCCCCACGGATCGGCGGTGCCGTCCAGGGCAATGACGCCTCCGACGCCGAGGCCCGCCGCGGTCCGGATCAGCGTTCCGACGTTGCCGGGGTCCTGCACCCCATCGAGGACGAGCAGGGTCGTGCCCTGCGCGGGGAGTTCGGGCGCCGCGGGCTCGGGGACGACGATCAGGAGGCCCTGTGGCGTCTCTGTCCCCGCGAGCTCGGCGAAGTCGCGGTCCTCCACCCGCGCGACCTCGACGCCCGCCTCCCCGAGCGACGCCCGGATGTCGTCTCCGCCGAGCTCGGAGGCCCGGGGCGACACGACCGCGAAGTCGGGCCGCACCCCGGCGGCGAGCACGTCGCGGACTGCCCGGACTCCCTCCACCAGCACGCGCCCCTCCCGCGCCCGGGTCTTGCTCCGGTGCAGCCGTTGAATGAGGCTCCGCCTCGACCTGCTCAGCTCCATCCGCCGCCCCGATTCGACCAATGACCGCTCGCCCCGCGCCCCCGATCGCCCTCACCATCGCCGGCTCCGACTCCGGAGGCGGCGCCGGCATTCAGGCCGACCTGAAGACCTTTCACCAGTTCGAGGTCTTCGGCACCTCGGCGATCACGGCGATCACGGTGCAGAACACCCTCGGCGTCACCGGCGTCCACCCGGTCCCGGTCGAGACCGTCGCGGCGCAGATCGACGCGATCGCGACCGACCTGACGCCGGCGGCCACGAAGACGGGGATGCTGGCGACGCGCGAGCTGGTGGAGCGCATCGTCGACCGGCTGGGCGCACACGCCCTGCCGAACGTCGTCGTCGACCCGGTCATGGTCGCCTCGAGCGGGCACCGACTCCTCGACGCGGACGCCGAGCGCGCCGTCGCCGAGCTCCTCCTCCCCCGCGCGTCGCTCGTCACCCCGAACCTGCACGAGGCCTCGATCCTGGTCGGCCGCGAGCTGGAGACCGAGGACGACCTGCTCGAGGCGGCGCAGGCGCTGGTGGAGATGGGCGCGGGGGCGGCGCTGGTGAAGGGCGGCCACCTGCGCGCGAAGGGGTCGGACGCCCCGGAGGCGGTCGACCTCCTCTGGGACGGCCGAAAGGCGTACCGCTGGCGCCGGGCCCGCATCGAGACGCGCAACACGCACGGCACGGGGTGCACGCTGTCGAGCGCGATCGCGGCCGAGCTGGCCCGGGGTTCGTCGCGGGTGGATGCAGTGGCGCGCGGGATCGACTTCGTGGCGCGGGCGATCCGGTCGGCCCCCGACCTGGGCGCCGGGCACGGGCCGGTCGATCACTTCGTCCCGGCGCACGCCCCGCACGACTGAGGTCACTCCGCGCCGGGCCCGTCGGCGAGCCTGCCGTTCCCGGTGTCCTCTCCCACATGAGACCCGCGTGGTCCTCCGTCTCCCTCGGCGCCCAGCCCGGCGATGATCCGTTCGATCACCTTGCCGAGCGTCCGGCCCGCGCTCCGACCGACCTCCATCACCTCCTCGTGGTTCAGCGCCTCGCCGGTCTTCCCGGCGGCGTGATTGGTGATGAGGGAGAAGCCGAGGCAGCGCGTCCCGCCGGCGCGGGCGACGGAGACCTCGGGGACGGTCGACATGCCGACGGCGTCCGCCCCGAGGCGCCCAAACATCCGAATCTCGGCCGGCGTCTCGAAGGTCGGCCCGTGCACCGCCAGATAGACGCCCTCCCGCAGCTCCGCCCCGACCTCCGCAGCGGCCGCGTGGGCTCGGGCCCGGAGCTGGACATCGTAGGCGACGGTGAGGTCGGTGAAGCGGGTTTCCTCGCCCACGACAGGCCCGGTCAGGGCGTTCCGTCCCTGATGGTTGATGTGGTCGGTCAGGAGCATGATCCGCCCGGGGACGAGGTCGTCGCGGATCCCGCCGGCGGCGTTCGTCACGATCAGGATCTCGGCCCCCGCCTCGCGACCGAGGCGGATCGGCGCACAGACGACCGCCTCGGGGTGTCCCTCGTAGAAGTGGTACCGCCCGGACTGGACGAGAGCCGGGACGCCTGCCAGTCGCCCGAGCAGGAAACGGCCCGCGTGCCCCTGCACCGTGGGCGGGGGGAAGCCGGGGATCTCCGGAAAGGGGAGCTCCACCGGATCTTCGACCGCGTCGGCGAGGGCGCCGAGGCCGGAGCCGAGGACGAG
Organism: Longimicrobiales bacterium; assembly: GCA_028280525.1. Taxonomy (GTDB): domain Bacteria; phylum Gemmatimonadota; class Gemmatimonadetes; order Longimicrobiales; family Gaopeijiaceae; genus Gaopeijia. The sequence continues at coordinate 1,687 of JANQLR010000268.1, read as the reverse complement.
GTGGACGCGCGGGGCGAAGCCGGCCCGCTCCACGAGCGTCTCGGCGACGGCGGCGAGGGCGGCGGGGCCGAGCGGATCGAGCGGGGCGGTCGAATCGGTCATCAGACGAGCATCCCGGCGACGGTGGCGGTGAGGAAGGCGGCGATCGTCCCTCCGATCATGGCGCGGAGCCCGAGGCGCGACAGGTCGCTCCGGCGCTCGGGGGCGATCCCGCCGATCCCGCCGATCTGGATCGCGATCGAGGAGAAGTTGGCGAAGCCGCTGAGGGCGTAGGTGGCGATGACGATGGTGCGCGGCTGCAGCTCCACCCCGGATCCGAGCGCGGCGGAGAGCTGGATGTAGGCGACGAATTCGTTGAGGACGGTCTTGATCCCCATGAGCTGCCCGACGAGCTGGGCATCCTGCCACGGCACTCCCATGAGCCAGGCAACCGGCGCGAGGACGGCTCCGAGGATCCCCTCGATCGTCACCCCCTCGATCCCGACCAGCCCGAAGCTCCACCCGAGGAGTCCGTTGGCGAGGGCCACGAGGGCGATGAAGGCGAGGAGCATGGCGCCGACGTTGAGGGCGAGCCCACTCCCCCCTGCCCCCTCAACTATGAAGGGTTCTGATTTTTCCCTGCCCCCCTCTACGTCTATTCTGCTGGACTATGCTGGGGGGCTGGTGTGCCGGTTCCCCCTGGCACTGTTACAGCCACGCCCCCCTGTGGAAGGGGTAGACGTAGTGACTATGTTTGACAAGCTGGGGGAGGAGGAGGTGAGCGACCAAAGTCACCTGACACAACTAGAGGTTGGTTGTGAGGAGGACCCTCCAGAGTGCCCACCAACTCAGCAAATACTTGAAGAGGTACATGGGTGTCTGCTTTATTGTGTTTATGGTTGTGTTGACCTTTTACCTACCAGTTTTTTTTTGGTAAAGGGTTATTATCTAATTGTATGAATAGATTGAAGAAGAAGCTGCTGCAGTGAAGGAGAATCTGGATTTGAATCGAGGCAATGTGAAGTATTGTTTTTTGAACCAGAGTGAAGCGGGCAAGACCATGCTCAACTTTCTAAACCCAGACTCAGGAGTAGGTATGCATTATAATTTTTTGTCCTTGTACATTGTATGACTTGTTTACCATAATACTGATATTATTAGTGCGAACTAGTTTTAGCCTAGTTTTAGCGCTTCTGCCATGAGGCATTAGCACCTTCAAAATAACTTGGGAACTAGGAGGGTTCTAATTTTTGTCATTTTCACTCTAGGCAACTAACATCAAACTGACATGTTTGTGTTAATAAAAATAACACTGTTCTGGTTTATTGTTGGCAGCTTCTTAAATTAGGGTTAGATTTAATAAAGTAGTAAACAAAGTAGTTGTTGCCCCCCCCCCCTTGGAGCTGTATTCAGTACACAAGCCATTGCTTATTTTCCTGTTCACTCTGTCCTGTTCTCTTTCCTAGTCTGGTCTCTCCTTGTTTCTCCTGTTCACCCTGTTGTCCTGTGTCCTGTTGCCCTGTTTCCTTGTTATCCTGTTGCCCTGGTTCCTTGTTGTCCTGTTGCCCTGTTCCCTCTCCCCCTCTGCAGTGGAATATGGTGGAAAAGAGAAGAGGACAATAGGGAAGGGGAGGTGGGAAGAGAGAATGAGTAGCAGGGTGGACTGGGGCCAGAGAACCAGGCAGGGAGGAGGAGAGAACTGGAGAAT
>JANQLR010000264.1 GCA_028280525.1 Longimicrobiales bacterium | reverse complement strand
GCCGAGTCCGGAGATCGCTCTCGCGGGGGCCGGGCCCGGGGGCGCGGCCGGAGCGGGGGGGAGGGTCGGCCGGACGGGGGCGGCGAGGGTCGCGTGCGCCCGGAGCCGGAAGCTCCCCGGACGGAGAACCCGTCCGCGACGGGGGACGCACCCACCGAGTCCTCCGGGGACCGGCCGAACTCGAGCCGTCGCCGCGGCGGCCGTCGCCGCGGTGGGCGCGGGCGCGGCCGGGGTCGGGGAGGCTCGAGCGAGGGCGGTGCACCGAAGGACGGCGGCGGGCAGAAGGAGGGCGGCGCCCCGAAGCCCGAGGCCCCGTCGGGGGAGCCGCGCACTCGCCCGACCACGGGAGACTCCGGGGAGACCGCATGAGGACCGCGCCTCGTTGGATGGCGGCCGTCGCTCTCCTCGCCCTCGGGGGTGTCGCTCCGGTCGCCGCTCAGACCGCGTCCCCGATCACCATCCCGACCTCGCTCGAGAGCACCGCGGCCCCCGCCGTGCCCTTCTCGGTCGGCGAGCGCCTCGAGTACCAGCTCAAGCTCGGGGCCTTCTCCGTCGGCTCGGCGTGGATGGCGGTCGAGTCGATCGACTCGATCCGCGGGGCGCCGTCGTACCACTTCTCCCTCGGGCTCGACGGGAGCGCCCTCTTCGGCGCCCTGCAGATCCACGACCGCTACTACTCGTGGATGGATGTCCGCAAGCTCGCGAGCCGGCGCTACATCCGCGTGATCGACCAGCCCGGGTACGACAGCTACCGCGAGTTCGAGATCTACCCCGAGGAGCACCGCTGGGAACGGACGGACGAGTTCGACGACAAGACGGGCGAGTCGCCGAGCGACGCGCCGCTCGACGAGATCGCCTTCATCTACTTCCTCCGCACCCTCCCCCTCGAAGTCGGAGAGACGTACACCTTCGACAACTACTTCAAGGAGGACGGGAACCCGGTCACGGTCGAGGTCGCGCGACGGGAGGAGCGGAAGACGCCGGCCGGCACCTTCCAGACGATCGTCGTGCGCCCGATCATCAAGACCTCCGGGCTCTTCGGGGAGGGTGGAGAGGCCGAGCTCTACTTCACCGACGACGAGGCCCGCCACCTCGTCTACCTCCGCTCGAGCGTGCCGGGCTTCCGATCGATCTCGATTCACCTGCGCAGCGTGGACAACGGCACGGTCGAGTCCGACGTGGGGGCGGGCGGATGAAGCTCGGAATGCGCCGCATCCGCACGAAGGGGATCTGGCTCCTCATCCTCCCCTTCTTCTGGTTCGCGCGACCGACGGCGGAGCTGCTGGTCGCGGGGGCCGCCCTGACCGCGGTCGGCCTGGTGATCCGGGCGCTCGCGGCCGGCTACATCCACAAGGATCGCAAGCTGACCACGACGGGCCCGTATGCGCACACGCGCAATCCCCTCTACCTCGGCACCTTCCTCCTGGGGCTCGGGGTGACGGTGGCCGGGGGACACTGGGCCTTCGTCGTCGTCTTCGTCGTCTTCTTCTGGGCGATCTACGGGAAGACGATCCGCGGGGAGCGCGACCTCCTCACCGAGCTCTTCGGCGACGACTATCGGGAGTACGCCCGCAACGTCCCCCTCCTCTTCCCGCGGCTCACGCCGTGGCGGCAGAGGGAGGCCCAGTCGGACTTCGCCTTCGACGGCGCGCGCTACCGCCGCAACCGCGAGTGGGAGGCGCTCCTCGGGGCGGTTGCCGGGTACGCGGTGCTGGTCGTACGGATGGTGACGCTGTGAGGCGACCCCTCCGTCGACGCCGTGCGGCCCTCCTCGGGCTCGTCTTCCTGCCGGCACAGCTCCTGACGCTCGGGTGCGGGATGGCGAACCCGGCGCTCGTCGAGGCGCTGGCCGTCGAGGTGGAGGTCGGGGAGCATGGGGCACACGGTGGCCACCCCGGAATGGCGCAGGTGGCCGAGGAGTCGGCCGCGGAGAAGCACGATCCCGGGCACGCTGACCACGACGCGGGCACTCCGCACCACGCCTCCGACGCATCCCACCACGGCGCCGACGCCTCGCACCACGGCGGCGACGCCTGCATGAGCACCCTTTCCTGCAGCGCGGGCGTCTGGCTGCAGGACGGCGATCGACCGCGGGTCGCCCCCGGCACCCTCGTCGCCACCCGCTGGGACGACGGCGACGTTGCGGCCCAGCCTCCCCTCCCCGCGGAGCCGCCCCCTCCCCGACGCAGCTGAACGACCGGCTTCGGCCGGACCCGGCGCTCCGGCGCCGAACGTCTTCGATTCACGTTCAGCTTCAGCTCGATGGAGGAACCGTGCTCGCACGTCTTCTTCTCGTCGCCGCGCTCCTCGTCGCCCTCCCCACCGCGGGGTCGGGACAGGCGATGGACCACGACGGCGGCCACCACGACGCCCGGGACGGCGCGTCGTCGCACGACCACGACATGCTCGACCTCACCTTCGCCGGCGGATGGAGCCTGCGAGGGATGGGGCAGCTCTTTCCGATCGCCACCCTGACCCGCGCCAACGACCGGAGTCCGCTCGAGGAGGAGCAGTTCCGCGTGTCCCAGCCGGTCGGGATGTTCAATATCACTTCGCCCGGCGGGCGCCTCTCTCTTCGAGTGACCCCGAACCTCGAAGGGGTGACGATGGAGAGCGGGGAGTCCACCCTCGGTGCGTGGGGAGAGGGGTTCATCGACCGCCGGCACCCGCACACCTTCCTGCACGAGGCGATGCTCTCGCTCTACTTCGGGGAGGGGGACCGCGCCTTCTCGATCTCGGGGGGGAAGGGCTTCGCGCCGTTCGGGACCGAGGACCCGATGTCGCGACCGGTTCTGAAGTACCCGACCAACCACCACCTCTCGCAGATCCTGGAGCGCTTCACCCTGAACGGGATCGCCCTCCTGGGTCCGTGGTCCTTCGAGGCGGGGATCTTCGGTGGCTCCGAGCCGGAGGACGCCTGGGATCTCTCGAACTACGACTCCTTCGGAGACTCGTGGTCGGCGCGGGTGACGCGGCGCTTCGGAGAGGAGACGCGACCCGGTGCGTGGGCGACGGAGCTTTCGGCCTCCTTCGGGATGGTGAACCACGCGCACGGGGATGACCACGGCGACGACCACCTGCACGGGGGCGTCCTGCGCGGGAGCGACCGGATCGGGCGGGCCGGCCTTCGGATCGCGGCCGCGGACCACGAGCACGCCGACGGCGACGAGCCCGGCACCCGACTCGCCAACGTCGCCGCCCGCTGGGACCGCACCACGGAGGCAGGGCGCTTCTACGCGCTGATCGAGGCATCCGCCTCCTGGGAGGAGGAGCGCGGGGACGGCTACACGTCGATCCTCGCGGAGCTGCTCTGGAACCGGGGGCGCCACTCACCGTACGCGCGGCTCGAGTTTGCTACCCGGCCGGAGTACACGCGTCAGGGGGGGATTGGGGAGGACTTCTTCCGCTACGACCACGATGCGGACCCGATCGGGGCGACGCGATGGACCCTTGCGACGCTCGGGTACGGGTGGACCGCACGGGCCGGCGGGATCTCGGTTCGCCCCTTCGTCGAGCTGCAGTGGGCCGCGGTCGAGCCCTTCCGCGGAGGCATCGAACCGGCTGGCCTGTTCAGCGACGATCGCCTCACCGCGCTCTCGATCGGGACGCGCATCTACCTCGGTGGCGATCCGATGCGGATGGGGAACTACGGGGTGCTGGACCCGATGACGCGGATGGGGGGTCGAGTCATGGGTCGCGCAGATCGCTGAGCCCTCCCGTAACGGAGATCCGGAATGCCGAACGCCAGTCCCCGCAGAACCCCCCCGCCAGTCGGGCGATGGCTCGGGTCACGCGCCGGCGTGTCGTGGCTCCTGGCCGGTATGCTGGGGGGGGTGGGGGCGACCGGAGTCGGGGCCCAGGAGGGGGCGCGCGAGTTCGTTCTCGCGCCGTCCCCCTCCCGGGTCCTCGGGGGGATGGAGGGCGTCGGGCCTGAGGAGTTCTCGAACGTGGTCGGCGTGGACGTCCTCCCGGATGGGTCGATCGTCGTGGGCGACGCGGGCTCCAGCGAGGTCCGGGTCTTCCACCCCGACGGACGACCGCCGACGCGGTTCGGGGGGTTCGGTCGTGGGCCCGGCGAGATCCCCGGTCTCTGGCAGACCTGGGCGCGCGGTGGTTCGATCATCGTGCAGGACGTCGCGAACGGCCTGCACGGGTTCACCGTGGAGGGGGAGTTCATCGGCTCACGACGTCCGGGTGCCGGCGAGGTCGGGAGCTGGAGCAGCTGGAGTGGCGTGCTGGAAGGCGGATGGGTCGTCGGAATGGTCGAGGCGGGCGCGGACGCGACCTCGGCGGGTTCGGACGACGGGAGGCCGCCGCTTCGGGTCCTTCGGGTGCCTCTACGGGGGGATGGCGCCGCGGAGACGGTGGCCACGGGTCGTGGGCGCGAGCGGCAGGGCGGGTTGCCACGGGGCTCGGGCCTCGTCGTCTTCTCTCCGGGAACGCACGTGGCCGTGTTCGAGGACCGTGTCTGCCACGGTGACTCGGCCGCGCCGGAGGTGACCTGCGTCTCTGGAGATGGGCGTGATGCGCTCCAGGTGTCGCTGGTCCAGGGGGCCAGGGCCGTGAACGACGAGGATCGGGAGGCCTACCTCCGAGGACTCGCAGCGGCGAACCCGGGCAACGAGGGGGAGCTGATCCGGTGGGCCCGAGACCATACGCGGTTCGCCGAACGGATGCCGCACTTCGGGCGTCTCGTCGCCGGAGACGACGGGACCCTGTGGGTTCGCGAGCTCATTCCCGCGGACGAGACCCAGGGGCCGATCGCGGCGCCCGACCGCTCGACCGTCTGGCGGCTCCATGGCCCGTCGGGGGAGCCTACCGCGACGTTGACGCTCCCGCCCCGCTTTCGCCTGATGGCGGCCGGGACCGGGTGGGTCGCGGGAGTACTGCGGGACGGCCTGGACGTGGAGAGCGTGGTCGTGTGGGAGTTCGGGCCGAGCGGATGACCGAGTCGGCCGACTGCGCCGGCACTTCGGCTCCCGGCCCGCTGGGTACTTCCCCTCAACGCACCCCTTCGGGCACCCGCGCGAGTACGATCGTCTGAAGGCCGAAGTCGTCGACCTCCACCCCGACGAACCATCCGTCGCGAATCACGGGGAAGGGGCGGGTCGAGATGCGCGCGGCGATCCGTACCGACGCCAGATGCCCCCCCTCGGGGTCCACCACCTCGAACAGCGAGCCCTCGGCGCCGGCCGCGCGGCTGCGAAGCGCCCAGATGCGATCTTCACCGTCGAGCACGAAGGTGGAGAAGAGCTGCTTCCGTTCCGGAATGCGCCGCGCGTCCGCGACGCCCCCTCGTCGCACGAAGCTCGACAGCCCTTCGACCGCTCCCCGCCTCTCGGCAACGGTCAGACGGGGAGGGGCGGACTCGGGGATGGTCGTTCTGCCCGAGGGGTTGGCGGAGGTCGGGAAGCGGGCCTCGGAGGTCCAGTTGGTGACGAACGCCCCCTCGCTGTCCAGTCGCCAGACGAGCCGCGCGGTGTGGGGGACGCGGGCCCGCATGTGACTGCCGCGTTCGGTCCTCCCTTCGAAGAAGACTCCGGGCTCCGGCGGTTCCGGGGTGGGCAGGACTCGCAGCCGCCGAAGGTCTTCGTCGTACTGCGCGAGGTCGTAGCTGTACCCGTCCGCCTGGCGGTAGTGGTAGAGCCGACCGGCACGGTCGAAGCGCCCCGGCCACGGGGCGAGTTCGAAGCCCGAGGGCAGCCGGGACGCGTCGAGGACCCGACCGTCCAGCGAGACCGGGGTCGCCCTCTGGTTTCCCGGATCGATCACCCAGAGCGAGCCGTCGGGAGCCCACGCCAGTCCGACCGGCGAGTCGAACTCCCCCGGTCCTCGCCCCTCTCGCCCGACGCTCCATGCCGCCCGGCCGTCCGCCTCGAAGGCGGAGAGGCGATGAGCGTAGGAGTCCAGCGCGTAGATCCGTCCCGCGGAATCGGTTTCGACGGCTTCGATTCGTTCGAACCCCGCTCCGGTGAGCTCGCCGACCCTGCCGTGGACCTCCATGACGAGCGTGTCGGGAGCGATCGCCATCGCCCCGATCGCCGCGATCCATGCTCCGATCAAGCCCATCCCCCCGCGTCCCGTGTGCTCCCGACTCGGCGGTGGGATGCGACGCCGCGCTGCCACGGTTGCACCGCCCGGGGCGACGGACCGGCTGGGGGCGGGTCAGCGATCGACCCGGTACCGCTCCACCGCCAGCTCCACCTTCTCCAGCACCCCCTCCACCGTCACCCGGGACATCCCGTCCCGGTACTCGGGGGAGATCGGGTACGCCTCTCCGGGATGGGTCGCGTACCCGTCCACCACCAGATCGGCGTACCTCCCGTACGGTCCGACGCGTCGCGGGTTCGTGTACCCGAAGAGCCCCACCACGGGGCGTTCGAGCGCTCGTGCGATGTGGAGCGGCCCGGTGTCCGGCGAGATCACCAGCGCGCTCCCCTCGACGAGCCAGACGAGCCGCCGAAGGTCGTTGCCCAGCGTGTCGATCACCGGAGCTCGGCACCGCGCGAGGATCCCGTCGGCGATCTCCCGCTCGAGGACGCCCGGCCCACCGACGAGGATCGGTCGAAGCCGGTGGCGTTCCCAGACCCGGTCGAGCACCTCCGCGTACCGCTCCGCGGTCCAGTTCTTCGCCGGCTTGCTCGTCCCCACCACCACCGAGATCGCGGGCTCCTCGACCTCGCGGAAGAACTCCGCCTGAGCCTCCCGCTCGTTCTCCGACAGCTCGAGACCCCAGACGGGGGGACGCGGGTCGATGCCGAGCTCCTCGAGGAATTCGAAGTACTGGTCCTGCACGTGCCGCTGCCCGCGGGCAGGGACGCGATGGGTGGTGAAGAGCCAGTTCGCGTCGCGGGCGCGCAGCCGGTCGAAGCCGAGCTTCACCTTCGCCGGTGCCATCGCCGTCAGGAGCCCGGCCTTGAAGTACACCTGGAGCCCGAGGAGGAGATCGTACCCCTCGGCCGGGTGCTGCGCGGAGAGTTCGCGCAGCCCGCGCCACGCCGCCCACCCCCGCCTCCGCTCGTAGATCAGGAAGCGGTCGATCGCGGGGTGGTCCTTCACGAGGAGGTACGGCACGGGCTGGATGACCCAGGTGATCTCGGCCTCGGGCCAGCGCGCCTTCAGGGCGTTCGCAACGGGGAGGACGTGCACCGCGTCGCCGATGGCGGAGAGCATGACGATGCAGATGCGCCGGGGCGGGCGCTCCGCGAAGCGTGCGGCGAGCGACCCGGGTACCGCCTCTGCGACCCGGGAGGCCTCGGGGGTCGCCTCCCCGATCCGCGTGACCGGAGACAGGTCCGCCCCGGCCCGCGGAACGCTCGCCCCGGCCCGCCGAACGTCCCCGCCGTTCAGGCTCCGGCCCGACGCGTCGTCGTGCCCCCCCTCCGTCATCCGGCCGCCCCCTCGAGCCGACCGTCCGCCAGACCCTCGCGGAAGGCCGTCCACCCCGCCGCGGAGATCCCGCGCCCGGTGCGCTCCTCGAACTTCCGCATCGAACGCTCGAGTCGCGCGGCCATGACTCCCGGGTTGAGAGGGCCGGGGTGGATCCGCGCCCGATCCAGATCCAGGACGTACATCCGCACCTCGTCGGCGACCGACTGCACGAGGAGGTTCTTGGCGTTCAGGTCGCGGTGCAGCACGCCCTCGCGACCGAGGATCGCCACGCAGGCGCCCGCCTGCCGAAGCACCTCGTGTCGCAGCTCGACATCCGCCGGGACCGAGGAACCGGGCCAGCGGTCGTGAAAGAGGAAGCCGGCCAGATCGACCGACCCCGGCACGTACTCGCTCACGATCTCCCCGGCGTACGTCCAGGCGCGGTGGTGCACGACCGCGGCGACGACGCGCGGCGTGGGAACGCCCCGCTCCCGCGCGATCGAGGTTGCCCGCAGCTCGCGGAAGGGACGGGGGGTGCCGATCCGAAGGAAGCGGTCGCGGCTGACCCGCGCGATCCAGCCGCCGCGACGGTAGGGCCGGACCACGAGGCGGTCGGTGCCGGGACCGGGGATGGCGTGCACGAGACCCCGTCCGCGGTGGACGATGGCGTCGTCTTCGTGGGCGCTCGCGCGGTCGAGCGTGCCGTACCGGGTCAGGTGAGCGAGGACCCACGCCTTCACCTCGGGGCGAACCCAGGCGGAGGCATTCGCCCACCGCACCACCTCGACGCCCTCCGGCGGCCTCAGCACCGGAGTCCCTCCCGGACCTTCTCCACGACGTCCTCGACCTCGATTCGCTCCATCCGGCCCTCCTTGGGGAGATACCCGGCGGGGTCGGGCCCGGCCTCGGGCTCGGTGTAGCGGTCGACGACGAGATGACGGCTGTCCCGCCACGGTCCGACGCGCGCCGGGTTGGTGTGGCCGAAGAGCCCGACGACCGGCGTCCCGAGCGCGTGGGCCAGGTGAAGCGGGCCGGTATCCGGACTGACCAGGAGGTGGACGCCCTCGACCGTCCACATCATGCGCCGCACGGAGTCGCCCAGCGTCGAGCGGACCTCGGGCAGCGCCGAAACGATGCGGGCGCCGAGTCGCGTCTCCTTCCCCGACGGCCCTCCGATCAGGACGGGGAGCTGGCCTTCCTCCAGGAGGGCCCGGCACAGTTCGAGCGAGCGGGCCTCCGGCCAGTCCTTGGCCGCGTTCGCCGTCGCCAGAACCACGCCGACGAGCGGACGGTCCCCCGCCGCTTCCCGCAGCTCGGCGAGCTCCCGGGCAGCGACCTCGCGCTCCTCCGGAGAGAAGGTGATCCCCCACTCGACCGGTCCATCGGTCGGGAGGCCGAGAAGGCTCCGCATCCCCAGGAAGAGGTCCTGCGTGTGCGCCCACCCGCGGTCGACCGGGCGGTGGTGCGCGAGGAGGTGCACGCCGTCGCGGGTCTGACTGCGCGCCAGTCCCACCCGCACCCGCGCACGCGTCAGGAGCGTGGGCGCGAGCGACTTCGCGTAGCGCATCAGGTTCAGCGTGAGGTCGCAGCGCAGGCCGCGTAGATCACGCCGGAGCGCACGCAGACCCGCCCACCCGTCCCCCTTCCGGAAGACGATGACGTGGTCCACCGACGGGTGGTGCCGCAGCACCTCGGAGGGGGCCGGCTCGGCGATCCAGACGACCTCGCGCGCGGGGTCGTCGCGCTTCAGGTCGTTGGCCAGCGGCAGTCCGTGGACCACGTCCCCGATCCCGGTCAGGAGGACGATTCCGACGCGGGCGGAGGGTCCGGCGGCGAGGAGACCCTCCCCGATCACGCCGGCTCGTGGCCCTCGGGGATCTCCCAGAGGTAGAGCGACGGACCGTCGTGCCAGGCGCCCTTCACCTGGATCCGGAAGCGGTACTCCCCCGGAACGGGGAAGACGACCTCCTCGAGCGGCTCGATGTAGTACGTCCGCGCGGCCGGCCCGCCCTCGGGGGCGTCGACGACCTCGGTGTGCCCGTCGCCTCGGAGCGAGGGCTGTCCGTTCGGGTCGACCAGCTCGACGGTGAAGTTGTAGCGGCCGTGGTCCTTCCGGCTCCACTCGAAGATCGCGAGGAAGGTCAGGTCGTGCTTCGCCGGGAATCCGGGGGCGTAGAGGTCGCAGTACTGGCCCTGGATGTCGAGGCGGCCGTCGGCGTGCTGCCGGGCGTCGTCGCAGACCAGCGAAAGGAGGATCTTCATCTCGGATCGGACGTGGAGTCGGGGGTGGCCGGGTCGGACGGATCGGGAGCGGGGCCCCAGCCGCCTCCGCCGGGGGAATCGATGCGGACGACGTCCCCGGCGCGCGCGTCGAATGTAACCTTTCCGGGGAGGATGTCCTCCCGACCGTCGTGGATGTGGAGGTTCCGCCCGGGCGCTCCCGGTGCCCCGCCCTCGAACCCCGCCGGGCCGGCGAGACGACGCTCGGTGAGGAGGGTGACGCGCGCATCGGTGAGGAGCCGGAGGTCACGGCGCAGCCCGTCGCCTCCGCGGTGTCGCCCCTCGCCCCCGCTCCCCCGACGGAGGCCGTAGCCGGCGACCGCGAAGGGGTAGGCGTGTTCGAGCGCCTCGATCGGGGTGTTGAGCGAGTTCGACATGTGGCTGTGCACGCCGGAGAGCCCCGGTCCGGTCGGCCCGGCTCCCATTCCGCCGCCCACCGTCTCGTAGTAGGCGAAGGGGGCCCCGGATCGAGGGTCGATGCCGCCCATCGTCGTGTTGTTCATCGTCCCCTGCGAGAGGGCGGGGAGGTGATCGGGGAGTGCCTGCTGGAAGGCGCGCAGGAGGGTGTCGGTGATCCGCTGGCTCGTCTCGACGTTTCCCGCGGCGACGCTCGCCGGAGCCTCGGCGTTCACGATCGAGCCCGAAGGGAGGATCAGCTCGAGCGCCCGCAGCGAGCCGCCCCCGGCCGGGATCGCCGCCCCGAGGAGCGCCTCGACCACGCAGCGAAGGACGTAGCGGGTGGCGGACTCGGTGATCGCGGCGACGGCGTTCACCCCACCCTCCGTCTGGGGCGCCGATCCGGTGAAGTCGATGCGGGCCCGGCCGCCCTCGACCTCGAGTGTGACGCGGATCGGGAGCGGGCCGTGCCCGAAGCCATCGTCCTCCACCGCGTCCTCCGCGGTCCATCGCCCGTCCGGGATCCGCTCGAGCCCCGCCTCCATGAGTCGATCGGCGTAGGCCACCAGCTCCCGCATCGCCGCGCGCACCGTCTCGACGCCCCGGCGCTCGACGATGTCCAGGAGACGCGTCCGGCCCGCGTGCAGCGAGGCGAGCTGCGCATCGAGGTCGCCGGCCCGCTCCTCCGGCGTGCGAACATTCGCCAGCACCAGGCGGAAGAGGTCGTCGTCGCGCTCTCCGCGGCGCCAGAGCCGGACCGGAGGAATGCGCAGCCCCTCCTGCACGATCTCGCGGGCGAGCGGCATCGAGCCCGGGCTCATCCCGCCGACGTCGGAGTGGTGGGCACGGGAGGCGACGAAGCCGAGGAGCTCGCCCGCAGTCGCCCCGCATCCCACATGAATCGGGGCGACCAGCGTGATGTCGGGCAGGTGCGTCCCGCCCCGGAAGGGGTCGTTCACCATCGCCACGTCTCCGGGCTCGAGCGTCCCCAGCGTTTCGAGCGCCGCGGTCACGCTCCGGGGCATCGCGCCGAGGTGGACCGGCATGTGGTCGCCCATCGCCACCGGGACGCCCGACGGGTCGAAGAGGGCGCACGAGTAGTCGCGTCGTTCCTTGATGTTCGGCGAAAAGGAGGCGCGGCGGAGGGCGGCGCCCATCTCTTCGGTGAGGGCGGCGAAGAGGTGTCGAAAGACCTCCAGTGTGACCGGATCGAGCTCCGTGGAGCGGGGCGGTGTTTCGGGGCGAGGAGTCAAGGAAAGTTGCCGGTGGGGGCGGTTGGCGGCACGCAGGATCGCGATTAGGTTATGTGGCTGATCAATAAACCATCGATCCGGCTCGCGCGACGGGCCGGGTACGCCGCATACACAGGGAGGTGCGCGTGGCAATCGACAAGCTCATGGACCGGGCTCGGGACGAGCTCTTCAGCCACATCAACCGCTGCGGCGTCCTCAACGCGTCTCCGGAGGATCAGGAGTCGTGGATGTCCGAGACGATCGACTACCTGGCCGAGCGCTACCCCGACCTCGGTGACGAGCACCTGGACCAGCTCCAGGCGATCGGGCTTCGCTTCTGCCAGCCGGCCATCGTCCGCAACCCTTCGGCCACCGCCGTCGTCGACGAGCCGGTCGTCGATGTTGTGGAGACGAGCGAGGACGAGCTCGAGGAAGAGGCCGCCACGGTGGCCTGACGCCGGACTCGCAACGCGCCCGGCCCATGGTCGGACGCACCGCGAATCGCACCGGGGCGGGGAGGCGAATCGGCCTTCCCGCCCCGGTTTGCGTTCAGGCGGAGAAACGGGCGTGGCGCTCCGGGGAGCGAGCCCGTATACTTCGCGCCCCGTCGTTCGCCTCTCCACCCGTCGGGTGACTGGTTTTCCGATCTCGGAGGAGGCTGGACGCGGCATCGGATCGCGCCCCGAGCTGCGGGGTGCGACGCTGGATCGGGAGCGACGAACTCGGTCGCGCGCACTGCCCGTCGTGAACGGAATAGAGGAACGACATGAGCACCGGATGGCCCCCCCGGGCGCCTGCGGATGATCGCGGGATCCCCCTCGAGGGGGGGAAGACCCTCCTTAAGCAGTACTACGCGGGCGCGCGGCTCGAGTCGCCGCAGGGCGGGACGCTGCACCTGCTCAGGATTCGACCGGAGGAGGATGGATCGGGGACGGTCCTCTTCGAGTGCTCGGTCTCCTCGCTGCGCTACGAGCTGCACGTCCCGAAGGCGACCCGCAACGACAAGAAGAAGGTCAAGGATCAGCAGGACGAGGGACGCGATCCCTACTGCCCCCGTCACTGCGAGCCGCCGGAGAAGCTCACCCGGTCCGGTGGCCACCTGGTGTGCGCCCTCTGCGGGGTCCGGTTCGGCAAGCCTCTCGGCTGAGGTCCACGGGCCGCTTCGAGGCAGCGAGCGCGCCGGACCAGAACCGTTACGATTCCATCTACGCGACCGATCCCGACATCGGATCGTTGCACTTCGGGGTGGTTCGGTGCCCGGGGCCCGTGTATCTTCGTCGCGAAAACGAACCCCCGGCCCACTCATCGGACCCAGGAGAGTTCTTTCCATGCCAGACAGATTCCTCAGTTCCGAGGAATACGACGAGCAGGCACACCGGCTCTACAACGACGGCGACTACGAAGGGGCTCTCCAGATGCTCAAGGAGGGCCTTTCTCTATATCCCAATGCGGTGGAGCTCTGCATCGGGATGGGGTACGCCCGCCTGGCTCGCGAGGAGTACGCCTGGGCACGGCAGGTCTTCGAGCGGGCGCTCGTGCTCGACCCGGGCCACGAGGACGCCCTCGTCGGTCTCGGCGAGACGCTCCTGAAGTTCGGCGACCACGAGACCGCGCTCCGCCTCTTCCGGGAGGTGGAGGCGATGGGCTTCGAGGACGACGTCGAGCTGATGCTCACCATGGGACGCGCCCTCTACCGCGAGAACCGCTACGCCGACGCCCGCGACGTCTTCGCGCGCTGCGCCTCGGCGCGGCCGGAGAATGCGGAGGTCGCGGCGTCGCTCGGCTACACCCTGCACCGCCTCGGCGACGAGGTCGGCTCCGGCCGGCAGCTCCGCAGGGCGCTCCGCCTCGATCCGGATCTGCACGAGGCGCGCATCTACCTCGGTCACCTGCTGTACGAGCGCGGGGACTGGGAGGGCGCGCTCCGCGAGTTCGAGCGGGTGCCCCCGGTCGAGCACTGGGACTCGGTCGCCGTCTGGCGAATCATGGAGCTCAAGCGCTCGCTCTGGCACATGGAGGAGGGCGACGCCCGTCTGGCGCCGTGGCAGGAGCGGCTCCGGGAGCTCGACCGTCTGGACGATCCGATCGACCGCCTCCTGGCCGAGGTGATCGCCGGGGCGGGCGGGCCGGATCTCCGTCCGCTCGACCCCTCCCAGCTGGAGCTCTTCGAGAAGGGGAGTCCGGCGGGCAAGGTGCGGAGGATCCGTACGCAGGACGGGCTGACCTTCCGTGGCAACTGGTATCAGATCGTCCGGCAGATGCGGGACACCGCCGGCTTCGGCCACGAGACGATGGTCCACTACATGCGCCGGATGGCCGAGCGGTGGCGGGAGCTCTCGAGTGTGGAGATCCCCTTCCAGGATCCGGAGCAGTTCCTGCGTGCCGCCGTCGAGGCCCGGCTCCTCTTTCTGGACGACGACGAAGAGACGGAATGACCGACGATCGAATCCAGCGCTTCCGCGAGGCGCTTCAGGATGCGCTCCGCGAGCGGGGACTCGACCCGGCTCACCCCATCACCGTCGCCGAGATCTATCAGGATCTCGTCCCCTACCGGACCCACCGGGACCGGCTCGGCGTCGAGATGAATGGCGACTACGAGCACCTCCTCCTCCGGGCCCTCGCGGGGCAGGGGGGCGTGCTCGAGATCCACTCGAACGCCGCCCTGGAGCAGCTGCGGGACGAGCTCGAGAGCAACAACCCGAACACGGGGCTCTACCGCGAGTTCGCCGCCGTGGACGTTCGGATCTCCGTCTCGGAGGCTCGCGAGCCGGCGGTGGCGCCCGATTCCGCGCCCATGCCCGCTCCGGCGCCCGCTCCGGAGCCGATGGCCCTCTCCGATCTGGCACCGGACACGACCGGGATGGGTTTTTCACCCCCCGCGCCCTCCGCGCCGAGCAGCGTGGACGAGGAGCCGCTCCGGGTCGTGCCCCCCCGGATGGAGGCTGCACACGTCTCCGACCAGGAGAGGGCGTGCCAGTGGTGCCGGCAGATCCTCCCCGATCGGCCGAACCTCAACTTCTGCCCCTTCTGCGGGACGGATCTCCGCATCGTTCCCTGCCCGAGCTGCGGCGAGGCGCTGGAGCCGGGGTGGCGCTTCTGCATCGCGTGCGGCGACGAGGTCCCCGCGACGGCGTGACGGCGGTCGTCCGCGGCGGGGTCTTCGGCGGGGCAGTACTGGGACTCCTCGCCCTCGCGGCCTGTCAGGCGGTGCCCGAGTCGCTGCACCCGCCCCAGCTCCTGCGCGACTCGCTCGGCCTCGGCGACGACGACCCGGTCTACGAGGTGGGGCTCGCCGTGGTCGACGGGGTGGAGACGGCTGCGCCGGATACCGTCGACCTCGACTGGGCGGCCCACCTCTCCTTCCGCTCGGACGATCCCCGGGCGCGGCGCATCGTGCCGGACTCGAGCGGGCTGGATCCGGCGCTCCGCACCTTTCTCGGCGAACGGCTCCTCGGCGGCCCTCCCCTCGTTCACCGGGAGGCCCGGTGGGTGATCGACCTCCGGGACGCCCCGCCCGGGACGATCCCCTTCCGGGTCATCGGGAGCGCCCGCGAAGGCCGCGTGATCGTGCGGATTCCGGAGCGGGAACGGGGGCGTTGAGTCTCTGGCCGCTCCTGCGGCCGGGGCCTATACTGCCGACGGTCGGGCCGACCCTGCGCCCGCTCTCCATCCCCGCCTCGTACGGATCCGCATGGCACGTATCGCCATCCTCCCCGGGGACGGCATCGGTCTCGAAGTGACCCGGGAAGCGGTGCGCGTCCTCGAAGCCGCCACCCGCGTCTGGGGGCTCGATCTGGAGCTCGTGCACTGGGACCTCGGGGCGGATCGATTCCTCGAGACCGGCGTCACCGTCACCGACGAGGAGTTCGACGCCCTCGCGAACGACCACGACGCCATCCTGCTCGGTGCCCTCGGCGATCCCCGCGTCCCCGGGAACGAGCACGCGCGCGACATCCTCCTCGGGCTCCGCTTCCGACTCGATCTCTACGTCAACTGGCGGCCGGCCGAACTCCTCCTGCCGCAGCTCGGTGCGCTGCGCGACGTCGAGGGACGGGCGATTCGCCTGGACGTCTTCCGGGAGAACACCGAGGGCGTCTACGTGAATCTCGGAGGCCGCTTCAAGGCGGGAACGCCGGACGAGATCGCGATCCAGGAGGACGTGAACAGCTGGAAGGGGGTGGAGCGGATCATACGCGCCGCCTTCGAGTTCGCGCGCGACCGGGGTCGGGGCCGCGTCACGATGGTCGACAAGGCGAATGCGATGCCGGCGGCCGGGGCGCTCTGGCGTCGGGCTTTCGAGGCCGTCGGGTCCGAGTTCGGCGAGATCCGGCGCGACACCATGTACGTCGACGCGATGGCGATGGATCTGGTCCGCCGCCCCGAGGAGTACGAGGTCCTCGTCACCGGCAACCTCTTCGGCGACATCCTGAGCGACCTCGCCGCGGAGATCACCGGGGGGCTCGGGATGGCGCCCTCGGCGAACCTTCACCCCGGTCGCCACGCCCTCTACGAGCCGGTGCACGGCTCGGCTCCGGACATCGCGGGGAAGGGGATCGCGAACCCGATGGGCGCGATCGCCTGCGCGGGTCTCGTCCTCGACCAGGTCGGGTGCCGCGAGGGCGCCGAGGCGGTCGACGCGGCGATTCGGACCGCGCTGGAGCGGGAGGTGACCACCCCGGATCTCGGCGGAGTCGCGACGACCGAGGAGGTCGGGGCGTGGATCGCGGCGACCCTCGACGACTCACAACCCACGGAATCCACCGATGGCTGAACGCAGGACGCTGGGTCAGATCCTGATGAGCTTCGGGCGCATCACGGAGTCGGACGTCGACGACGCGCTCTCCTATCAGCGGGACCACGGGGGGTACTTCGGCGAGGCGCTGATGGCGCTCGGGCTGGTGTCGCAGGAGGAGCTCGAGTGGGGCCTCGCCTCGCAGTTCGACCTCCCCTACATCTTCCCGGACCCCGACTCCATCGACCCGGATGCGGCGGCGCTCGTCTCGCCCGAGTGGGCGCTCGCCCACCTGACGATGCCGATCATGAAGGCGGGGAACTCCCTGACCGTCGTCGTCGACTCCCCGATCAAGACCGGCGCCGTCGACGAACTGGCGGCCCGCACGAACCTCCAGATCGAACTCGCGCTCGCCTCTGCGGCGCAGATTCGCGAGCTGATCCGCCAGGTTTACGCCCGCGCCTCGGCCCGCGAGGAGCTGGACCGCCCCTCGACCGCCTCGCTCCGGGAGGCGCTCGGCCTGGCGCTCGAGGCGGCCTCGGTGCGCTTCGGCATCTCGACGCGAGGGGTGAAGAGCTGGTTCTGGTACGACGACGGCGGCACCGTTCGTCGACGCCCCCTGGACGGCGAGTGGCAGAATCAGATCGGGCAGTTCATGACGCCCTCGCCGCTCGAGCACGTCGGGTCGGAGGAGCGCGCGGTCTTCACCGCCCGCATGAACCGGGACGGAATCGTCACCCCCGTCGAGGCGCACTACCTCTCGGACGAGTCCGGGCACGAGCTCCTCTTCCGGCCTGCCGAGGAGGAGAACCTCCTGCACGACCGCTTCGACGCGCCTCCGGCCGGCGTGACGGCCGAGGTCCGGCTCCTGGCGCGGTCCGGCTCGGCCCGCTTCATCGTCACCACCGAGCCGGAGGCGCTGGGGCACGAGGTCCTTCCGCACCTCCCCGACCTCCTCCTCGACCCCTCGTGGCGGAGCATCTACCTGAACGCCGACGAGCAGCGCGCCGCCGACGAGGCCTTCTCGATGCGGATGCCCTCGGACCCCGACCAGTGGGCGACCGAGCTCGACACGCTGCGGGCCTTTCACTTCGACGTAGTGACGGTCGACCTGACCGGGAACGCCGAGGCGTGGGCATCGACCGCACTCGACGTGGCCTCGGTGGCCTTCCTCCTCTGGGGGAAGGAGGAGGATCGGCGCGCCGCCTACGACGCGGGCATTCGCTGGGAGCTCCACCTGCGCCGCCCGACCGAAGACGATCCGCTCGAGTGGGTACTCGAGCCTCTCGCCCTCTGATCCCCCGACCGACGAGACCGTTCGAATGGCTCAGATCGATCAGTTCCTGAAGGTGCTCGTGCAGCAGGGGGGGTCCGACCTCCACCTCACCGTGGGGTCGCCGCCGGTCATGCGCGTCCACGGGCACATGAAGCCCTTCAAGTTCCGCGAGCTCCTCCCCAAGGACATGGAGCAGCTCGTCTACGAGATCATGGAGGAAGAGCAGCGCATGCGCTTCCTCGACAAGATGGACTACGACTTCGCCTACGAGATCGAGGGGCTCGCCCGCTTCCGCGTGAACGTCTTCTGGCAGAAGAAGGGGCTCGGCGCGGTGATGCGGACGATCCCCTCCAAGATCCTGACCGCTGACCAGCTCAACCTGTCGGACGCGGTGCGGAAGTTCTGCATGCTCACGAAGGGACTGGTCCTGGTGACCGGTCCGACCGGGTCGGGGAAGTCGACCACGCTGGCGGCGATGATCGACCTGATCAACGAGTCGCGCGCCGATCACATCCTGACGATCGAGGACCCGATCGAATTCGTCCACCCGAACAAGAGGTGCCTGGTCAACCAGCGGGAGATCGGGACGAACACCAAGTCCTTCGCGAACGCCCTCCGCGCGGCGCTGCGCGAGGACCCCGACGTCATCCTGGTCGGGGAGATGCGCGACCGCGAGACGATCGAACTCGGCATCTCGGCGGCCGAGACCGGCCACCTGGTCTTCGGGACGCTGCACACGAACTCCGCCCCGAAGACGGTGGACCGCATCATCGACGTCTTCCCTGCCGAGCAGCAGGACCAGATCCGTGCCATGCTCGCCGAGTCCCTCAAGGGCGTCGTGTCGCAGGTGCTGATGAAGAAGAAGGGCGGGAAGGGCCGGGTCGCCGCGCAGGAGATCATGGTCGGGACCTCCGCCATCTCGAACCTCATCCGCGAGAACAAGCTGCATCAGATCCCCTCGATCATTCAGACGGGGAAGAAGGACGGGATGCAGCTCCTCGACCAGCACATCCTCGAGTTCCTCATGGCCGGAGAGATCGACGCGACCGAGGCGTACATGAAGGCGAACAACAAGCAGGCCTTCCGGCAGTACCTCAAGGAAGAGCCCGAGGCCGAGTTCGTCTGACCGGTTCGCGCCGCGTCGCTCGGACGCGGGAACGGGTTCCGCAGGGCCGCCCAGGCGAGTCGGGGGAGGGCCTCGCGCGATGCGGGCGGGGCCCCCGCGCCGACCGGGTCCGTTGTAGATTCCGTGTCCCGGTCGCCCGACGGACGGGCGCGCCGACCGCACAACTGGGATCACGAGGGGCTGCATGGGCACGCAGGGTCAGTCGAAGGAGATCGTCTTCCTCTCGGGCAAGCGAACGGGCTTCGGCTCCTTCGGGGGCTCGCTCAAGGATTTCTCGGCCACCGACCTGGGCGTCGTCTCCGGGAAGGCCGCGATGGAAGCCGCCGGGGTCACGCCCGATCAGATCGGGCACGTCGTCTACGGCAACGCCCTTCAGACCTCCTCCGATGCGATCTACCTCGCGCGCCACGTCGGCCTGAAGGCGGGCGTCCCGCAGGAGACCCCGGCGCTGACGATCAACCGGCTGTGCGGCTCCGGATTCCAGGCGATCGCCTCCGGCGCTCAGGAGATCCTCCTCGGCGACGCCGACTGCGCACTCGTCGGGGGCACGGAGTCGATGTCCCAGGCACCGCACGTGATTCGCGGCGCGCGCTGGGGGAATCAGCGCCTCGGACCGGCGGGGAAGTTCTACGAGGACCTCCTCTGGGAGGCACTCCTCGATACGAACTGCTCCCTCACGATGGCGCAGACCGCGGAGGAGCTCGGCGACCGCTACGGCGTGACCCGCGAGGAGTCCGACCTCGTCGCGCTCGCCTCGCAGCAGCGCGCCGCTGCGGCCTGGGCCGAGGGGCGCTTCGATGCCGAAATTGCCCCGGTCACGATCCGCACCCGGAAGGGCGAGACGGAGTACGCGGCGGACGAGCACATGCGCCCGGACGCCTCGATCGAGGCGCTGGCCAAGCTCCGGCCGTACTTCCGCGAGGGCGGCTTCGTCACCGCCGGGAACGCCTCGGGGATCGGCGACGGCTCGGCGAGCGCGGTCATCGCCGACCGCGAGTGGGCCGAGGCGAACGGGCTCACCCCGATCGGTCGGATGGTCTCGTGGGCCTTCGTCGGCGTGGAGCCGAAGGTGATGGGGATCGGGCCGGCGCCCGCGATCCGGAAGGCGCTCGATCGCGCCGGGCTGACGCTCGACGACATGGATCTCGTCGAGGTCAACGAGGCCTTCGCGCCCCAGTACAAGGCGGTCGAGAAGGATCTCGGGCTCGACCCCGAGAAGACGAATGTGAACGGCGGTGCGATCGCCCTCACGCACCCGCTCGCCGCCTCGGGAGCGCGCATCACGATCCACCTCCTGCACGAGCTGCGCCGTCGCGGTGGAAGGTACGCCGTCGGCTCCGCCTGCATCGGAGGGGGACAGGGCGGCGCGATCGTCGTCGAGGCGCTCTGATCGACGGTCGGGACGAGCGACGACGCGGGGGAGCGAACGGTGAGCGAATCGACGAACGGGCCCGGAGGAGGCGAGGGGGCGAAGGTCCCTCCGCCCTCCGCCCGTGCGCTCACCCGCCACCAGTTCGACGAGGGCATGCGGAGAGCCAGCGAGCTGGCAGCGCAGGAGGTCGAGGGGGAGGGGAGCGCGATCGACGAGTCGGAGGTCTTCCGAATCGCCCGGGAGGTCGGACTCGACGAGAAGCACGTCCGCTCCGCACTCGGCGAGGTGCGCTCCTCGGCACCGATGGCGACCGCGGGGGGAGAGGAGGTCACCTTCTTCGACCGTCTCTACGGGCCGGCGATCGTACGGACCTCCCGCGTCATCGGCGGAACCCCGCGGGAGCTCGGGCGGAAGATCGACGAGTACATGGTGGCGGGCCGACTCCTCCAGCGCGTGCGGCGCGGCCCCGTCGTCATGCAGTACCGCCCCTCCGTCGACTGGATGAGCCAGATCGCCCGCGCGGCGAGCGGGACGGCCCGCCGCTACTACCTTGCCTCGGCGAAGTCCGTCGAGGTGCGGCTTCACCAGATCGACGAGAACAACGTCCAGGTCGAGTTCCTCGTCGACCCCGGGATTCAGGGCGAGTACGCCGCGGGCGGGGTCATGGGCTCGATCTTCGGAGGAGGCGCTGCCGCGATCGGCACGGCCGGGGCCTCCCTCGCCGTCCTCCCCGAGGTGGGAGCACTGGCGGTGGGCGCGGGGGTCGTCACGGCGGTGACGGCCGCGGTCACGAAGCTGACCCGCCACTACTACCGGAAGAAGTGGGCCGAGGTGCTCGCCGAGATCGAGGGCGTCCTCGACCTCCTGGAGATGGGCGAGGATCTGCAGCCCCCACCGTCGTCGTGGCGAAAGTGGGTGGAGCGGCAGTTCCACGGAGCCCGGAAGCTCCTCGACATGGATGGCGACGGCGATCCCGACGATCCGTGGGGGATGGGCGGCGGGAAGACGTAGCAGGACCCGGCGCGGCCGATCGGGTCGTGAACCGGAACGAATGCGCCCCGGCCAGGGGCCGGAATCGAACCCGAAGGAGCACGAACGAGAATGGCGATCGAGAAGGTGGGAGTGGTCGGTTGCGGGTTGATGGGGAGCGGGATCGCGGAGATCTCTGCCAAGGCCGGCTACGACGTGGTGGTGCGGGAGGTCGACGAGGCCGCGGCCGCAAAGGGCGAGGCCCGGATCCGGAAGTCGATGGACCGCGCCGTCTCGAAGGAGAAGATGACGGCCGAGGACCGCGACGCGGCGATGGCGCGCATCACCTTCACCACCGAGCTCTCCGGCCTCGCCGACCGCGACCTGGTCATCGAGGCGATCGTGGAGAACCTCGAGGCGAAGAACGAACTCTTCGGCGCGCTCGACGGGATCTGTGGACCAGAGACGATCTACGCCTCCAACACCTCGTCTCTGACCGTCACGGACATGGCGGCCGCGACCGACCGCCCCGACCGGGTGATCGGGCTCCACTTCTTCAACCCGGTCCCCGTCATGAAGCTCGTGGAGGTCGTGCGCACGATCGAGACGAGCGACGCCTCGATGGAGGCCGCCTTCGAGTACTGCCGCCGGGTCGGGAAGGAGCCGATCACCGCGAAGGACAACTCGGGCTTCGTCGTGAACCTCCTCCTGGTGCCCTACATGCTCGACTGCATCCGGCAGCTGGAGCGTGGCGTCGCCTCGATCGAGGACATCGACAAGGGGATGGTTCTCGGGTGCGGCTACCCGATGGGGCCCTTCACCCTCTGCGACTTCGTCGGGAACGACACGACGCTCCGCATCGCGGAGATCATGTTCGACGAGTACCGGGAGCAGCGCTACGCGCCCCCGCCACTCCTGAAGCGGATGGTCGCGATGGGACGCTACGGCAGGAAGAGCGGGAAGGGGTTCTACGACTACTCGGGCGACACCCCGGTCCCGATGGAGATCTGAGGTACGCGAAACGGCCCACCCGAGTTCGAACACCCGGGTGGGCCGTTGCGCATCTCGCGAGGTTCGTCGGAACCTCGGGGTCCGGGCGGGCTCGGAGCGCTCAGGCGCCCGGAGTCACCCGGTACGGCGGATCAGCGGCGGACGGTCCGGCGCTGACGACGACGCTCGCGACGAATCGCGGCCTCCTTCTTCCGCTTCCGCTGGGCGCTGGGCTTCTCGTAGAAGCGACGCTTGCGGAGCTCGGAGTAGAGGCCGGAGCGCTGGACCTTCCGCTTGAAGCGGCGGAGCGCCCGCTCGAGGCTTTCGTTGTCCTGAATCTGTACTTCCAAGGAAATCACCACCAAGGGTTGGGAAATCGCCGGAGAAAAAGCTCTGAAAGATAGGTCCATGCCTCTCGGACCGTCAACGGCCCTCTCCGCCTGACGGTGGGTCAAACCGACCCACGGCCCTCCGCCTCCTCCCGCAACCGCCGCCTCACATGAATCGCGACGCCGCACTCCGCAACCTCCGGGACCGCCGGACCCCCTGGGATCTGATCGTCATCGGCGGGGGCGCCTCGGGGATCGGGGTCGCCGTGGACGCCGCTGCGCGCGGTCTCGACGTCCTCCTCCTGGAGCGGGGCGACTTCGGGAAGGGGACGTCGTCGCGCAGCACCAAGCTCGTGCACGGGGGCGTCCGCTACCTGCGGCAGGGCAACATCCCCCTGGTGATGGAGGCGCTGCGGGAGCGCGGCCGGCTGCGGCGGAACGCCCCGCACCTCGTCCACGACCTCCCCTTCGTCGTGCCGAACTACGACTGGTGGGAGGCGCCCTTCTACGGAATCGGGCTCAAGGTCTACGACGGGCTGGCCGGGAAGTACGGCTTCGGGCCCTCCCGCCTCCTCTCCCGCGAGGAGACGCTGGAGCGCCTGCCCACGATCGAGTCGGACGGCCTCCGGGGCGGCGTCGTCTATCACGACGGCCAGTTCGACGACACCCGGCTCCTGATCCACATGGCCTTCACCGCGGTCGAGCAGGGGGCCACCCTCGCGAACTACCTCGACGTGGTCGGGCTGCGGAAGGACGCGGCGGGCTACGTCACCGGGGTGCGGGCCATCGACCGGGAGTCGAAGGAGACCTTCGAGGTCGATGGCCGGGTCGTCGTGAACTGCACCGGCGTCTTCACCGACGAGGTCCGGCGGCTCGACGATCCCTCCGTGCGCGACATGGTTCGGCCGAGTCAGGGCGTCCACCTCGTTCTGCCCCGGCGCTTCCACCCGGGCGACTCGGCGATCATGGTCCCGCAGACGGACGACGGCCGCGTCCTCTTCGCCGTGCCGTGGCACGACCGTGTCCTGATCGGGACCACCGATACGCCGGTCGAGCGCGCGCTCCCGGAGCCGATTCCGCTCGAGGAGGAGCTCGACTTCCTCCTGACGCACGCGCAGCGCTACCTCTCCGAAGACCCGACCCCCTCGGACGTCCTCTCCGTCTTCGCGGGGCTCCGGCCCCTCGTTGGGGGCGGCGACGAGGAGGACACCGCCGCCGTGTCCCGCGACCACACCCTCCAGGTATCGCGCAGCGGGCTGATCACGCTGACCGGGGGAAGTGGACGACGTACCGGAAGATGGCCGAGGACGCCGTCGACCACGCCCTCCTCGTCGCCGGGCTCGACGCTCCGAAGTCACCGACCCGGGATCTGCAGCTGCACGGCTTCCACCTCAACCCGGAACGCCTCGGTCGGCTCGCGGTCTACGGAGCCGACGCGCGCCGGATCGAGGAGCTGGCGGACGAGAAGCCGCAGCTCGGGGAGCTCCTGCACCCCCGGCTTCCGGTGCTGCGCGCGGAGGTGGTGTGGGCGGTCCGTCAGGAGATGGCACGCACGGTCGAGGACGTTCTCTCCCGCAGGACGCGGTGCCTCCTCCTCGACGCCCGCGCCGCGATGGAGGCGGCCCCCGCCGTTGCGGAGACGCTGGCGAGGGAGCTGGAGCGCGGCCCGGAGTGGGTCGAGAGGCAGCTGCGCAGCTTCGAGGCGGTCGCGCGCGGGTACCTCTACGAGGGCTGAGCGAGACGTGCCGTGGTGGGATGGTCGCCCTTCGGCGAGGCAGTCGGGTGGGGGAGCCGGGGACCGCGTCCGTCCAGGGGCCGTCTCAGCCCAGCTCGCCCTCGCGGTGGAGCAGGTGCGCGTAGACCTCGTACGTCTCGCGGGCGGCGAGGAAGTCCCGCACCCAGACTTCGAAGGGCGGGAGCGGCAGGCGCGACTCGATGAACTCGACCACGAGCATCGCCAGCTGCATCCGGTCGCTCGCCGCGAAGTCGATCCCGGCGGAGTCGCGGAAGATGCGGTGCACGGCGAACTCGAAGTCCTCCGGCTTCACCAGCTGGATGAAGTGGCAGACCTGATCGAGCCGGTAGCTCGCGTACCAGGAGCGGAGCTGCTCCAACGTGTGATTCGCGGCCTCGGCGGGTGACTCGAAGGCCTCCGGGAGCTGTCCTCCCTCCTCGTTGAGGCGCGACGCGTTGTCGACCAGGACCTCTTCGAACCACCGTCGCAGGAAGGGCGAGTCGATGTCGTGCCGCGCCCGCATGTGGAGCGCGGAGTCGAGGAGGCCCCCGAGGAGGGGGCGCCCGATCTCGCGGGCCCGCGCCACGATCGCGTCCTCGGAGGTCTCCACGAACATCGGACCGGTGGAGGCCTCGCGGTCGAATGGACGCGTTTCGTCGGGGGGACGAAAGGCGAAGTAGCCGCGCCATTCCCCGGTCTCGGCCTCCTGATAGGTCACCAGGTAGGCGGCCCACGCCTCGCCTTGGCGGATCACCTCTCCGGCGGAGCGCCGACGGAGCCGGAGGCGGCGCTCCGGGAAGGGGACGTCGGCGGGGAGGGTGAGGGGTCGTGTCATCGTCGATGAAGGTGCGATTGCGGGGGCCGTCGAGCAAGCCGTGAGAATTGTCTTGCTCCGATCGGAAACAAATGGTTATTCTGCCGATCCCGATCCGACCGCCGATGGGCTCGACTCGATGGAAAGCCCCGGGCGGCGCGGGTTTCGGGTGCTCCGACGATTCGCGCGGCGATGGGTGGCCGCCCCACCAAAACCCCGGATCCCCGCAGCGGCGGCGACCCCATGAACGTCTCCCTCCACTCCGACCCGAGGCCGGAAGCGATGGCCGATGTACCCGGCGTCTGCGAACTCCCTCTGACCCGCGCGGTCGTGCAGTACCGGGACGTCCACGAGATCGACGTCCCCGGGGGGCGCATTCAGGATGTCGGGATCGCCCTCGTGCTGGAGGGTCGGTACGCGTCGTCGGCCGAGGTGATCGACCTCGGGAGCGCCGAGGTGAAGCTCCTCGATCTGAGTCATGAACTCGTCGTCCTGGACTGGGTGTACGAGCCCACCCTCGAGCACGTCGGCCAGCTGATCCGGCGCGCCGCGGAGGGGGAGCGGTCGGAGCTCGCGCGCTTCTGCTTCCAGGTCGGTCTCGAAGTCCTCGAGCGCGTCGGATTCTCCTCCCTGACCCGGCCCAGCCTGCTCCGGATCGGCTTCCGGGACGTCTGCCGGGATCTCGACCTGCACGAGGGGACCTCGGTGCGTTTCGTCCTCGGCGAGGGGCGGGTGGTCCGGGTCCACATGGACTACGAAGCCAACGCCCTCCTGGTCCGCACCCCCACGGCCACGCGCGACGCGAAGGTCGAGGAGGCGCTCGCGGCCGCCTTCCCGGGGACCGATCTGCGGAGGATCCTGCCGGCGTCGAGCGCGGCGGCCGGCGGGTATCAGGTGCGCTTCCCGGTCGCCATGGACCTCGAGGAGCTGCGGGGGCAGATCGAGGTGATCCGCACCGGACTCCTCCGCCTGGTCACCCGGTTCGAGCCCCAGCGCATCGCGCAGGTCGAATCGGTCCTGGGGACATTCGGCCGACGGGAGACGCTCGCCCGCCTCCGCGCCGCGTCCACCCCGGGGGTTCGTTCGGTGCGACTCCGCACGGCCCACGCGGCCGAGGGAACCGTCCACTGAACGTCGACGTCGGCGTCGACCCGGGGAGCGTCCGCGGAGCCGTCGAGGCCCGGATCCGCGAGGTGACGAGCCCCAGGCTGGTCGAACGGTACGAGGCCTACCGCCTGGAGCAGGGGCGCGAACTCCTACGGCTCCTGCCCCGGGAGGGGCTCCGGGTCGTCCTCCAGCGTGCCGAGGGCGACGACCTCGACGGCCTCGCCCGAGTCTGCTCGGACCTCCTCCCCCTCCCGCCCCTCTCGATCTGGCTCGGAGACTTCCGTCGCCACCGCGACCGGTACGAAGAGGCCGGGAGCGGAGTCGGGGTCCGAGGCCGCACCGGAGCTCCGGTGACGGTCGACGTCCGGCTCTTCTCGGCGGGCGGGGTCGAGTGGGTCGCGGCGCTCGAGCTCTTCGAGGGCGAGGGTCGGTGGACGGGTCGGGTCCGCTTCCATCGCCCGGAGGAGGACGGCGCCTGGTTCACGGGCGAGATCTTCCGCGAGTCCCGCTCGGCCCAGCTCCGCGCGGCCTTCCTCGACGCCTCAGTCGACACCCTGCGGGCCCTCCTGCGGTCCGTTCTTCCCTGATTCGGTTTTTTGTAAAAAATCCGCGATGACCCCGCGACGAATTCCGTCGGGTTCGTCGGGGAAATCCCTTGGAGGACGTGAGATTCTCACCTGAGAATTTCGAAAAACGGATTTCGGCCTCCCGATGTAACCGTACGTTTTCGCGTTCCGTACGAATCTCGTAAGTGTTTGTTTCATAATGACTTACGTCTTTCGGTCGATTTGTATCAGTCGCGAACGATCGTCTTGCGCCCCCGGAAATCGTGCTCTATCGTCTGATCCCGGTCCCGACGAGTCCGGAAGTCGCATCCCTCGTCCGGCCGTGACACTCCGGCTCTTCCGCGAGCCGAAAAAAGTCCGAAAACGGTACGCGCGAAGCGAACGCGCAGTGACACGCAGGAGCGAAGCCCATGTGGGAAACCAGGTCCGTCCAGCTGAATGTTCGGCTTCCGAGAGAGATCGCCCAGCAGGCCGAAGAGGTGCAGCGAGAGGACCCGGAGTTTCTCAGTCGAGTGGTCCTCTACGGACTGACCCGTCGCTCCATCTACCGCCACCTCCGCGAGCGCGGGGACGCGGTTGCCTCCACGGATGGCGAGGCGGTCGCTCTCAGCCCCTGAGCCGCCGCTGGAGGGGCGGCGGGGGGAGAAGGCGGTAAAGCCTCTTGCAGGATCGCCGCGCGCGCCCCATAGGTTCGGCGTCGGACCGGGCGCCGATCCGCGCGGGACCAGGGACCGGAGTCCGGATGGGCTCCGGTTTTTTCATGTCCGCCGGTGGAGCCCCGGACCGATCTCGATCGAGGACCGAGTGTGAGCCAGCCCGAACCGGACCACCGGAAGAGGACGGCGCCGCCCGTACACGACGAGGCGGTCGTGCGGGCGAAGTACTACGAGTACTGCTCGGCCCAGCTCGCGGACCTGCTCCTCTACCTCTCCCCGGACGAGATCTTCGTTCTCGCCGAGAAGGCCGCCCGCTCCCGTGGCACCCCCGAGCGGATCGACTACCTCTCCATGGTCGAGACGGCCACCCAGTGGCTCGCTGAACGGGTCGCACTTCCGCCCTTCGAGATCTGGCGGGAGGACTACCTGACCCACCCGGATCGGTACGAGGAGTACTTCATGGGACTCTGGGAGTCGGAAGTCTCGGTCTGAGGGAGCGGACCCTCTGGCTCGCGACCGCGCTGGTCGTTGCGGGCATTGCGCTCGGCGCGCTTCGGGCCGGCACCCTCGTCGGGCGTCTCGGGAGCGAGGCCGTCGTCGGGATCGCCTTCGCCCTCGGTTTCGGACTTGCGATTCTCGCGGTCGTCGGGCTCGCGACCGCGACGGGGCGGGGTCGGGACCTCTGGGTCGGGCTCGGCGTCGCCGCGGCCTTCCTCATGATCCCGGTGCGCTGGGGCGTTCCCGCGCTGGATCGTACGCACCTCTTCGAGTACGGCGTCCTCGCGACGCTGCTGTATGCGGCCCTGCGCGAGCGCTCCGAGCGGACCGGCCGGGTCCGCTTCCTCGCCGGGATCGCCATCGGCGCCAGCGCGGCGATCGGCTGGCTCGACGAGGCGCTCCAGGGCCTCCTCCCCGACCGCGTCTACGAGCTGCGTGACGTCGGGGTCAACGCCCTCGCCGCGACGATCGCCGTCGGCTTCACCGCGGTCGCGGCCAGGATCCGCCGCGGTCGCGGAGCTCAGAAGGGGAGGTCGTCGTCCGGCTGAGTGAGCGGGGGCGTCCCTCCGCCTCCACCCCCCGGGAAGCCTCCGGCGGATCCACCGCCTCCGCTCGGGCCTCCGCCTCCGCCGTAGCCTCCTCCGCGCGAGCCGCCACCGCCGAAGGATCCGCCCTCGCCCTGCCCGCCGAGCATGATCATCTCCTGCACCACGATGTCGGTCCAGTAGCGGGTGTTGCCCTGCTCGTCCTGCGTCTGCGAGTACTCCAGCCGACCCTCGGCGTAGAGGCGGTCGCCCTTCTTCACGTACTGCTCGACGATGTCGGCGAGGCGCCCGAAGAAGGTCAGCCGGTGCCACTCCGTCTTCTCCTGGCGCTGGCCGGAGCCATCGTTCCAGCTCCGGTTCGTGGCGATCGACAGCTTCGCGACCCGGGAGCCGCCCGCGGTGGATCGGACCTCCGGATCGCTGCCGACGTTGCCGATGAGGGTGACCTTGTTGAGCGAGCGGGCCATGGGGGCTCCTGGTTCGAAATCTGCCGTGTCTGCGGGGCGAGCAAGGTAGGGGAGGTGGCGGGGCATTTCCATTGCCGGACCGGCCCGCTTGGGCGAGCTTCGGCCTCCCGCACGACACCCCCTCCACCCGCCCCCCGGCCGCGCCGACCATGCCCGATCTCCAGTTCGTCCGCGTCGAACACGACGAAGAGCTCGCGATCGTCACCATCGATCGCCAGGAGAAGATGAACGCCCTCAACGCCGAGGTCGTGGCGGAGCTGGGCGAGGCCTTCGACTTCGTCCGCGGCGACGACTCGGTGCGGGGCGTCATCCTGACCGGAGCGGGCGAGAAGGCCTTCGTGGCCGGTGCCGACATCGGCGAGCTCGCGACGATGAATGCGATGACCGGGGTCGAGGTGTCGCGAGCCGGCCAGAAGGTCTTCCTCGACATCGAGCGCTTCCCGAAGCCGGTGCTGGCGGCGATCGGTGGCTACACCCTCGGTGGCGGCTTCGAGCTGGCCCTCGCCTGCCACCTGCGGATCGCCAGCGCGAATGCCCGCTTCGGGCTTCCCGAGGTCTCGCTGGGGATCATCCCCGGGTACGGCGGGACGATCCGACTCGCCCGCCTGATCGGACTCGGTCGGGCGATCGAGCTGACGCTCACGGGGGAGATGTTCAAGGCGGATCGCGCGGAGACGCTCGGTGTCGTGAGCTCGGTGGTCTCCCGCGAGGAGCTCATGACGGAGGCGAAGGCGCTCCTGCGGAAGGTCACGAAGAATGGCCCGGTCGCGGTGGCGAAGGCGATCGAGTCGATCTACCGCGCCGTCGACACCTCGATGCTCGAGGCGCTCGACTACGAGTCGTCGCAGTTCGGGCTGCTCGCCGCGACGGAGGACATGCGGGAGGGGATGACGGCCTTCCTCGAGAAGCGGGCGGCCGACTTCAAGGGGGTGTAGGCCCCGGTCCGCCGCTCCGGAGCCACTCCGGGAGCGGCGCCCGCACCTCGCTCGGGACGAAGAGCTCGTCCCGCACGATCGTGTAGAGGTGCCCGTACCGGACGCGGGCGGGGAAGTAGCTCGCCGCCTCGAAGTCGAGTTCCACGGCGCCGAGGAACTCCGCGTCGCGGGTGAAGACGTCGTAGCGGGCGTGCGCCTCCTCGCGGGTCGTGCGCTTCACCCAGAGCCGGCCCTCGTCGTCGACGGAGAGGGCGGTGATCGTCGGCCTGTGCTCGGGCATGAGTGCCATGAGATCGTCGGCGATCTGCTGCACACCGGGGGACTCCTCCGACATGGTGTCGAGGAAGTCCCTCCGATCGCGCCGGGTCACGGGCGCCGGCGGCTCGCTCACCTCCAGGACGAGGGTCGTGTCGCCGGAGAGGTCGAGCCGGGCGATGCGGTAGCGGTCGCCCTCCGTCGTCCACAGCCCCCCATCCGGGTCGATCGCCGTCGAGGGGTAGGGGTCGAAGGGGATGCCCCGGTGCATGAAGCCGCGCCCCATCCGGGACGTGTAGCGACGCGCGCGGTGTTCACCGGTGTAGATGGAATCCGTCGACCCGTCCGACAGGGCGTACCACTTCTCGACGGTCAGGTAGCTCCCTTCGTTCAATCCCTCCTGCCGAGTCCTCGGCTCGGGTGACGGGAAGTCCGTCTTCCACACCCGACCTGCCCGGTCGACGGTCCCGGTCCAGATGTACGCGTATGAGCGCACGTGCAGCGGGTGCCGCTCCGCCTCGCCCCCCTCTGGTCGCAGCCCCAGCAGCTGCCACTGCCCGTGGTCGTGGACCCAGATGAGCCCGTTCCGGAACAGGATCCCATTTGCCTCGACGATCTCACCGGGGCCCTCCCCCCGGGAGGCTACGGTGCGTAGGTAGGCGCCCTCCGCGTCGAAGGCGCGGATCTCGGAGGCCTGGGTGTCGAAGATGTAGATCGTTCCGTCGGCGTCGACGTCGACGCCGCGGATGTCGCCGAAGGTCTTCATCGCGTCGCCGTCCAGCACCCCGATCGAGAGGTCCGGTGCGATCCCGGCCGCCCGGGCCCGATCGAGCGCCGCGTAACGGACCACCTCCCGGCCGTCGTCGAGGACGGTGCGGACGGGGCCCGCCGTCACCGCGTCCGAGCTCCCGGTGCACGACAGCGCTCCGACGAGGAGGGGGAGCGCGGAGAGGGGGATTCTACGCATCGGGCGTCGAACCGGTGAGGGGGTGAGGGTACGCGTACCCTACGAGGCGCCCCGCGAAACCGACAGCGTGGACCGGCTCGCACGCTCCCTCGGTCGCGCGATCCGGACCCCCCTGGAGAAGGACCCGCCCCGCCCGGCTCCGCCGACTCCCGGGGCGGCGTGGCCCCGCCCCTCGAACCCCGCACAACCACGCCGTTTTCAGGGGGTCCACCGCCTAGCGGGGACCCTGCCTGACTGCTACCTTTCAAGGATGATTCCGCCCTCCGTTCATACCCTCCCTCCGTGCGCCTGAAGGCCTTGTCGATCCGGCACTTCCGGAACCTCGGCACGCAGGATCTCGACCTCCCTCCCGAGGGGGTCGCGCTGGTCGGCCGCAACGCTCAGGGGAAGTCCAATTTCCTGGAGTCGATCTACTACCTGGAGACGCTCCGCTCCTTCCGTGGCGCACGCGACGAGCAGATGGTCGGCTTCGGTGCCGACGTCTTCCGGGTCGTGGGCGAGCTGGAGGACCCCGAGGGGATCGGCGGGCGCGAGATCGCGGTCGCCTTCCAAAAGTCGGGGCGGCGGAAGAAGGTGACGTGGGACGGCGAGGAGCGGGAGCGACTCACGGATGGGATCGGCGGGCTCGCGGCGGTGATCTTCTCCCCCCAGGATGTGGCGATGGTGAACGAGGGTCCGTCGGAGCGCCGGCGCTTCCTCGACATCGTCCTGTCGCTGAATGCGCCCGGGTACGTCGACGCGCTGCAGCGCTATCGCCAGGTCCTGCAGCAGCGGAATGCCGCCCTCAAGGCGGATC
>JANQLR010000244.1 GCA_028280525.1 Longimicrobiales bacterium | reverse complement strand
AGGTTACTCCAGTGGTCGACGACGCGCTGCCGAGCCCGCACCCCTCGCCCTCGGAGCTCCGGGTCGCGGAGGAGCTCGGTCACGCGCGCGGCGAGCGCGTCGGGGTTTGCAGGCTCGAAGAGTCCGCCGACCTCGTCGTCGACGATCTCGGGGAGGCCGCCCACGTTCGAGGCGGCGACCGGGAGCTCGCAGCTCATGCACTCCAGCGCGGCGACCGAGGTCGCCTCCATCCGCGAGGGGAAGATCGCGAGCTCGGCGGAGGCGAGGAGTCCCGGCATCTCCGTATTCGGGCGCGCACCGAGGAAACGGACACGGTCCGAGACGCCGAGTTCGCCCGCCAGGCGAACGAGCTTCTCCCGCTCCGGCCCGTCGCCCACGAAGACGACCTCCACGTCGTGCCGTTCCGCGATCGCGGGGATCCCCCGTACGGCGTACTCCACCCCGTTCTTCGGGTAGAGGCGCCGGGGCACGATCAGCCGGCGACGCCCCCCCTCGGGCGCCGGGAGCGACGCCTCGACGGGGCGGAAGATGTCGGTCTCCACCCCGTTCGTGAGCGCCTCGGTCCCCGCGGTCGGCTCGATGGCGTTCGCGACCTCGGCGATCTCGGTGCTCGCGGCGAGGTTGCGGTCGGCGCGCCGGAGCATGCGGCGGAAGATCGGGCGCCACGTCGCCGAGTCCGCCCGCATGAGGAAGTGGCTCGTGTGCCACGTCGTCAGGAGGGGGAGATCCCGGATGCGCGCGGCGAGGGCGGCCGGGAGGACGGAGGCGAAGGCCTGCGCGTGCACGATGTCCGCGCTTCTGGCGAGCGCGCGGGTGCGCGGGATCGAGCCGACGGCGTGGGCGATCCACCCGGCCGGCGTCTTCGACGGGAACCAGGTCCGCCAGACGTAGACGCCGTCCATGACCTCGTGCTGGGGCGCGGAGTCGATCGAGCGCGAGGTGACGATGTCGACGCGGTGCCCCTCGGCGGCGAGGGCGCGGCAGAGGTAGTAGACGTGGCTCTCGAGCCCGCCGACCTCCGGGGGGAAGTAGACGCAGTGCATCAGGATGTGCAGCGGCGGTCCGCTCACGACGCACCTCCGGGCGGCGCCGGGAGCGCCCGCCACGCCGCGGTGCGCCGGGGTGCGCCGGTCAGGTCGGCGATGACGCGGTCGGCGATGCGCGCGGCCGCCTCCCCGTCGCCGTAGGGGTTCGTGGCGGTCGCACGCTCGGCGCCCCCCTCCGGCGCGCTGGGACCTCCGCCCCCCGGAGCGCTCGCCAGGTGGTGCCCGGCGCGGTCGACGATGCGCGCGAGGTCGTGCCCCACCAGCTCCGCCACCCCGGCGTCCACGCCCTCGGGCCGTTCGGTCACCTCCCGCAAGACTAGAACGGGGGTTCCGAACGACGGCGCCTCCTCCTGGATGCCCCCGGAGTCGGTCAGGACGAGGTCGGCCCGCTCGAGCGCGCGCACCAGGTCGAAGTAGTCGACCGGATCGGTCAGGTGGATGCGGGGGTGCCCGTCGAGCGATCCGTACGCCGGGCCCCGCACGTTGGGGTTCGGGTGGACCGGGTAGACGATGTCGATGTCCTCGTGGTCGTCCGCGATTCGGCGGACCGCCTCGAAGATCTCGAGGAGGGGCTCCCCGAAGGACTCCCGCCGGTGGGCCGTCAGGAGGACGAGGCGTCGCCCGCTCGCCTCGACCGCCGCGAGCGCAGGGTCGGCGAAGGGCCGGTCCACCCCGGCGATGTGGCGCAGCGCGTCCACGACGGTGTTCCCGGTGACCTCGATCCCCCCGGGCGGCGTCGCCTCCCGCAGGAGGTTCCCCGCCGCCTCGCTCGTCGGCGCGAAGTGCCAGTCGGTGAGGACGCCGGTGATGCGGCGGAAGATCTCCTCCGGCCACGGCGCCCACTTGTCGTGCGAGCGGAGCCCGGCCTCGACGTGCCCGACCCGGATCCGCTCGAAGAAGCCGGCGAGGGCGCCGAAGCAGACGGAGGCGGTGTCGCCCTGGACCAGGAGGGCGTCCGCCCCGGTGTCCTTGATGATCCGACCGAGTCCGCCGAGCGATCCGGAGGCCACGTCGTACAGCGTCTGACCGGGCTTCATGAGCGCGAGGTCGTGGTCCTCGGTGAGCTCGAAGGCGTCGAGGACCTGACGCACCAGTTCGTCGTGCTGTCCGGTGAGGACGAGCAGGGGCTCGACCTCGTCGGCTCGATCGAGGAAGGCGCGCATGACGGGCGCCATCTTGATCGCCTCGGGTCGGGTACCGACGACGACGAGGACGCGGGGCCGCTCGGAGTTCGGGGTCATTCGTGCGAATCCCCCGCCGCATCGAGGGGCATCGGCGGGTTCGGTGTCGAGAGGTCGTCGGTCGTCGCCCGGCGCAGCGCCCGTCGCGTGGCGGTCAGCTCGTCCCGGAACTGAGCCACGATCTCGGCGATGAAGCCGGTACCGATCAGGAGTACGCCGAGCGTCACGAGGAGACTCACCAGGTCGATCAGGGGACGGAAGCCGAGCTCGAGCCCGAAGCGCATCCAGAGTGCGACCAGCCCGACGACGACCCCGGCGGCGAACATCGCGAAGCCGGCGATCCCGAAGAGGAGCATCGGCTTGGCGGCGAAGCGGAGGAGGAAGCCGACCGAGAGGAGGTCGAGGACCCCGACCAGAATCCGTCCCGGCCCCTGGAACTTCGACACTCCGGCGCGCCGGTCGTGCAGCTCGACGTCGATCTCGCTGATCCGCCAGCCGCGGTCGGCCGCCATCACCACCAGGTAGCGATGCCAGTCGTGCCGGAGCGACATCCCGTCCAGGATCTCCTTCCGGAAGAGCTTGATCGAGTTCATGTCGCTGACCGGGACGTCGAAGAGTCGCCGCCCCAGCTGGTTGTAGATGGAGGAGACGCCGCGCTTGTCGTACGCGCCGATCTTCCGTCCCGTGACCATGTCCCACCCCTCGGCGGCGCGGGCGAGCATGCGGGGCACGTCCTCGGGCAGGTGCTGCAGATCCGCGTCGAAGAGGAGGATCCAGCTCCGGTCGGTCACCGAGGCCCCAGTCAGGAGCGCCTCCGTCTTCCCGAGGTTCGTGCGGTGCCGGACGAGGCGCAGCAGTGGCCAGCCGGCCGCCTCCTCCAGCGCGATCTCGGCGGTCCCGTCGCTCGAGCCGTCGTCGATCAGGACGACCTGCCCCGCGAGTCCGTAGCGCTGCCAGGCGGCGCGAACCTCGCGGACGAGGTCCCGGATGACCGGCGCCTCGTTGTACGCCGGCACGATCAGGGCGAAGTCGCGCTTCGCCTCCGCCGAGAGGAGGTCGGCGGCGCGCTCGGCCTCGGCGCGCGTCGCGGCGGAGGCCACGGCGCTGCCGGCGGAGGGGGTCGGGTGATCCGTCATACGCGCTTCCGCATCCGTGCGGGGAGGATCCCCATCTGGTCCCGGTACTTCGCCACCGTGCGGCGGGCGATCTTCACCCCGTCCTCCAGGAGGAGCTTCACGATTGCCGAGTCGGTGAGCGGCTTCTTCTCTTCCTCGGCGTCGACGAGGTTGCGGATCTTGTCCTTCACCCCGCGCGCCGAGATGTCCTCCCCGCTGGCGGTCGACAGCCCCGAGGAGAAGAAGAACTTCAGCGGGAAGACGCCGCGGGGCGTCTCCACGAACTTCTCGTTCGTGACCCTGCTGACCGTCGACTCGTGCATCTCGATGTGCTCGGCGACCTCGCGCAGCGTCAGCGGCCGCAGATGCTGCACCCCCTTCTCGAAGAAGCCGCGCTGCCGGTCGACGATGAAGCTCATGACCTTGAGCATCGTCTGACGGCGCTGCTCGATCGCCTGAATCATCCAGTTGGCGGAGTTCAGCTTCGACGAGATGAAGTCCTTCGAGTCCCCCTGGAACTTGTCCTTGTCGCGGGCGACCTCGCGGTACGCCTGCGAGATGCGGAGGCGCGGGAGCGAGGTGTCGTTCGCGAAGACCATGTACTCCCCGTCGATCTTCTCGACGATCAGGTCGGGGACGACGTACTGCTCGGGGTCGGCGGAGAGGGCGCGCCCCGGCTTCGGGTCGAAGCGGGCGAGCTGGTCCGCGGCCTCCTGCACCTCGCGCGGCTTCACCCCGACCGCGCGGGCGATCTCCTGCCAGCGGTGGTTCACGAGCTCCGGGAAGTGCTCCTGGACGATCCGCCAGGCGAGGGTGTTGGTCATCTCCGCGCGGCGCATCTGGATCAGGATGCACTCCTGGATCGTGCGCGCGCCGACCCCGGGCGGGTCGAAGGTCTGGACCCGCTCCAGCCCCGCCTCGACCTCCTCCAGCGTGTAGGCGCGGAAGAGTTCGGCGATCTCGGTCAGCTCCTCCTGGCGCTCCTCCTCCTCCTCGATGACCCGGGCGCGCTCGACGGCGATCCCGCGCAGCTCGTCGAGCCAGGCGTGCGCCCCCTCGAGGACCTCGTCGAGCGGACAGGAGAGGAGCCCGGCCTCGTCGAGGTTGCCGATGATCTCCTCCCCCATCCCCATCTCCCGCTCGTCCAGGTCGAGGAGGCGGAGCTGTTCGCGGAGGTGGTCGTGGAGGTCGTGCGTCTCGACCGCCGTCGGCGGGATGTACTCGCGGTGCTCGTACTCCTCCTTCCGTCCGCCGACGTCGAAGCCGTCCAGGAGGATCTCCTCCCAGTCGATCTCGTCCTCGGTCCGCTCCTCCGGCTGCTCGTCGACGAGTTCGAGGTCCTGCTGGACATCGGCCTCGGAGAGCTCCAGGAAGGGGTTCTCCGACAGCTCCTGCTTGAGGTGCTGCTGGAGGTCGAGGAGGGGCATGTAGAGGAGCTCCATCGCCTGATAGAGACGCGGATTGATCCGCATCTCCTGGCGCATGGACTGGCTCTGGAAGAGCCGGGCGTTGAAGCCGCTCACGGGATCGGCTCGTCCGGAGGGGCCGGCGGGGACTCGGGGTCGACCGGTCCCGGTGCTCCACCCGCGGGCGCCACGGCCGGCACTCCCTCCGGCCGCGGGAAGCGACCGCGCATCCGTGCCGAGAGCGTCGGGCCGAGGTAGAGGTCGGCGACCTCCTCGTTCCAGACCAGCTCCGAGACCGAGCCGGAGACCCGGATCCGCCCCTCGTACATGATGTATGCGCGGTCGACGATCTCGAGCGTCTGCTCGACGTTGTGGTCGGAGATGATGACCCCGATCCCCCGCGTCTTCAGCTCCGCCACGATCTGCTGAATGTCGTGGACCGCGATCGGGTCGATCCCGGCGAAGGGCTCGTCCAGGAGCATGAACTTCGGTCGCTGGACCAGGGCGCGCGTGATCTCGAGTCGACGCCGCTCCCCGCCGGAAAGCGCGTAGGCCGGGCTCTTGCGGAGGTGTGCGATCGAAAGCTCCTCGAGGAGCTGATCGAGGCGCTCCTTCCGCTCCCGCCGCGGGAGCTTGAGCGTCTCGAGGATCGCCATGACGTTCTCCTCGACGGTGAGCTTCCGGAAGATCGACGGCTCCTGCGCGAGGTAGCCCACCCCGGCCTGCGCGCGCTTGTACATCGGGACCTTCGTCAGGTCGCGGTCGTCCAGGTGGACGGTCCCCCGGTCCGGCGGGATCAGCCCCACCACCATGTAGAAGGTCGTGGTCTTCCCCGCCCCGTTCGGCCCCAGGAGCCCGACGATCTCACCCTGGCGCACCTCGATGTCGACGTCGTCGACCACGGTGCGCTTCTTGAACGACTTGGTCAGCCCCTCCGCCCAGAGCCGCGAGGACCCCTCCTGCCGGTATCCGTCTTCGACGCTCATTGCGTCCCTCCCGCCGCCTGCGAGCCCGCGGGGCGTCGCGGTTCCTGGTGCATGCCACGCTGAAGGCCCCGGACCTCCATGACATCCACCTCGCCGTCGGTCATGCGGATGATGATCCGGTTTGCGACGACGTAGTGAATCGCCAGACGGGGGGGCTGGGGTGGCTCGGCGGCTTCGCCCTCGGCCGCGAGCGAGTCGGCCGGCGCAGCCAGCGAGTCGCCGGCCAGCTCGCCGGGGGCGATGGAGTCGACGGGTGGCGCGTCGGTGACGCCCGTCGGGTCCGCGACCTGCGCCGTGTCCTGATCGGCGCCGGCGCCGAAGACGACCACCGAATCCTCCGGAACCGGCTCGAGCGGGCCGGGTTCGGCGTCCTCGCTCGGCTCGAGCCGGTAGAGGGAGCGCGCCTCCTCCCCGCTCGCCTCCAGTCGTTCCAGCGCGAACTCGCGGGGCTCCTCGCCCGCCTCACGCTCGGCGGCGACCAGCTCCGGGTCGCGTTCCGTGAAAACCGCGACGACGGTGTCGCCCTCGATCCAGTCCTCACGGATCAGCTCCGGGGTCTCCTCCGTGTTCATCGAGTCGCGGGCGTGCGAGACGGCGCGCGCGCCGCCGATCGCGATGACCCGCTCGAGGATCTGCGCCGGGGCGCGCACGTCGATCGAGTCGCCCGTCATCTCCACATCCTCCGAGAGGGCGATCGGACGGACGAAGTCGGCCGAGTCCGGTTCGGCGCCCGGGAGCGCGG
This sequence comes from Longimicrobiales bacterium, assembly GCA_028280525.1. Lineage (GTDB taxonomy): Bacteria > Gemmatimonadota > Gemmatimonadetes > Longimicrobiales > Gaopeijiaceae > Gaopeijia. Next base: position 2,683 of record JANQLR010000244.1, on the reverse strand, counting down.
TGCGGAGGGGCACCTCCAGCGAGTCGACGCCGGGACGGTAGAGGCGTGCGGCCCAAAGACCCTGGATCTCCCCCTCGTCGAGCTCCACCCGAATGAAGGGGGCGGCCATCTCGATCCGGTCCCCGAGGAGCCGACCGTCCCCGCGGGCGATCAGGTCGCGAAGGACGTCGCCCGGGAGGCGCATCACGATCTCCCTCGCGGAGAGGTCGGTCTCCGGCTGGTCGACGATCGCGTTGCCGTCCAGGTAGAGGGTGCCCTCCTCCTGCAGGTACTCGATCGAGTCGGCGCGCGCGTCGAGCTCGCCGCGGAGGATCTTCGCCCGGCCCCGGGCGCGGAAGTAGTCCTCGCCGCGAATCTCGATCTCCTGCGCGAAGACCTCGTACGGCTCGGGCTCCTCCTCCTCTTCCTGGGCGCCTCCGGCTTCCGCGTCCACGTCGGTGCCGGGGTCGGCCTGCGGAGCCGTTTCGACCTCGGTCGAGTCCGCGGCCGCGGCTGCCGAGTCCGCAACCGCCCCGAGCGAATCGGTCGGGACGGCGGCGGAGTCCGCAGCGACCCCGAGTGAGTCGGTCGGGATGTCCGCGGAGTCCGCCTCGACGGGGAGCGGCGGCGGCGCGATGTCGGCCGAGTCGGGAGGCGACGCCGACGGGTACAGGATCGCGCTGGGCGAGCCGCCGAAGACGACGATCCGCTCCTCGGTCCGCCCGAAGCTCTCCCCCGCCCGCTCGTAGAGGAGCTGTTGCCCGTACAGCTCGGTCCCGGTCTCCAGATCGATCAGCTCGACGCCCCCGGCCGCCTCGAGCCGCCCCAGCCGCTCGGTGTAGTTGGCGGTGTAGGACCGCAGCGTCTGGTCGTTGTCCTGGAAGTAGACGTTCCCGGTGAAGACCGTCAGACCGCTTGCCTCGTACGTCGTCATCTCGTCCGCGCGGACGCGGCGTCCGTCCGTGCAGCGGATGTTGGGGGTCTCGGTGACCGTCTTCCACTGCCCGAACTCCAAGAGCCGCGTCGAGCTGGCGGTTGGCGCCTCGAAGAAGCAGCGAGTCTCCGGGTCCACCTGCTGCGCGTCGACGCTCCCGGGAACGGCCGGGAGGGCCGCCCACAGGAGCGCGGGAAGGGTGCGACTCATCGGGAAGCGCCCCCTCATCGGGCCCCCGTGCGTGGGCCGACGCCGGTGGTGTCCGGCGGGGTCGCCGCGGTCGCGGGGACGACGGTGTCCGCCTCCGGCGGGTTCGCGCGGGTCGTATCGGGGGGTGTCGCGGTGCTGTCCGCGCCAGCGGTGGCGGAGTCCGCTGCGACCGCCCCCGTGGTGTCGGGCGGCGTCCCCGTCGTGTCACGAACGGGGGCGATCCCTGCGATCGGTGGCCCGCTCCCCCGCGGCGTCGGCGTCGGCCGCGTCACCCCGGCAGAGTCGGATCCCGGTGCGCGACGCGGAATCTCCCCTCGCGGCGTGCAGACCGACCAGCTCTGGAACTGCAGGTCCGAGCGGAAGCAGGTTCCGTCGGTCGTCGTGCCGTCGATGACGGCGTGGGTGACGGAATCGGACCAGATTTCGTCCTGTATCGGGTCGTATCCGAGCATCGACGACTCGATGCGGACCCCCTGGTCGTTCACCTCGAGGACGACGTCCCCGTAGGCCATGAGCTCCTCGGTCCGCTGGTTGAAGACCCCCTCTCGCGAGGTCACCTGCGCCCGCTCCAGCCCCTGGTCGTCGAAGAGCGTCATAGTGACGCCGTGCATGTTCACGATGGCGGAGTCGCGTCGACCCCACGCCGAGTCCGCCAGGACCTCGCCGCTCCGCACCCCTGCGAGGGTGAGCTTGTTGTCCATCCCGAGCATCACGTAGTCGGCGTCGATCTCCTGCACGGAGGCGTCCGCGACGGGCGCCGAAGGCTCCGAGGAGCAGGCCACCACGCCGATCAGCGCGATCGAGGCCACGAGGGCGAAGTTCCTGTGCCGCAACCTCATGCGACGCCTGCCTTCATGAGGTCGTGGAGGTGGACCATCCCCACGATGCGCCCCGAGTCGTCCACGACCGGCATCGCCATGATCCGACGCGACTCCATGCGGTGCACGGTCGCACTCCCCCGGTCGTCCTCGTGAGCGACCTGCGGGGCGCGGGTCATGACCGTCTCGACCGCGGCATCAGGCCAACCGTCCGGATCGCGCTCCATCAGGCGGGTCAGATCCCCGGCCGTCACCACGCCCAGGAGCCTGCGCTCCCCATCGACGACGGCGACCGTCCCCCGCTCCTCCGCGATCGGGACGACCGCATCCCGCATCATCGCGGACTCCGGGAGGGTCGGGAGCGGGTCGGAGACCATCAGGTCGGCGACGCGGGCGGTCAGGCGGCGCCCCAGCGCCCCCCCGGGGTGGAAGCGGGCGAAGTCGTTGGCCGCGAACCCCTTCATCTGCAGCACGACCACGGCGAGCGCGTCGCCCACGGCGAGGGTGACCGTCGTGGAGGTGGTCGGCGCCAGGTCGTGCGGGCACGCCTCCTCGTCGACGGAGCAGTCCAGGACGACGCGGGCCTGCTCGGCCAGGGTGGAGCCGGTGCGGCCCGTCATGCCGATGATCGGGACGCACCGGCTCCACCCTGGCCGAGCAGGCCCGCGTCGTCCTGGACTGCTCCGTCGACGAGGAGGCGTGCCCGCACGACCTGGCGCCGGCCACCTCCACGACGGTCACC